>JAJEAX010000079.1 GCA_022822565.1 Candidatus Latescibacterota bacterium | reverse complement strand
ATATCCATGTTCGTGCTTACCCTTATGAAGTCATCGGCAGTCTCTCTTCAAAAAGGCGGCATAAAATGGATTTCATTCGCGGTGTATCAAGAGATCAAGCCACGTTGTTTCCTGAGCGTTTAGACGATTATATCTCCGAAGAAAACCCGGTGCGTTTTATCGATGTCTTCGTTGATGAACAAGATATGCAAGCGTTAGGTTTTCACCGTATCGAGCCTGCTTGGACAGGCCGCAGGCCTTATGATCCGCGTGATTTGCTCAAGCTCTACATTTATGGGTATCTCAATCATATTCGGTCTTCTCGCAAATTAGAGCGTGAGACGCAACGCAATGTTGAAGTGATGTGGCTTCTCAGGAGGCTGAGTCCAGATCACAAAACGATCGCCAATTTTCGTAAAGACAACCCCAAAGCTTTTAAGGAGGTCTTTCTCGCCTTCACGGTTCTTTGTCGGGGGTTGTCACTCTTTGGGGGCGAGTTGATCGCCGTTGATGGTAGTAAATTCAAAGCCGTCAACAGTCCCCAACGCAATTTTACCAAGAACAAGCTAAAAAAAAGGCTTCAAGAAATAGAACAAAAGATTGAGCAATATCTTCAAGAATTAGATGCTCAAGATGCTCAAGATGCTCAAGATGCAAAGAAGCTCTGTGCATCTTCAAAAGATGCGCCTTCTGTGCAAGAGAAAATCCAACGACTGAAAGAGAGAAAAGTGACTTATACGCACTTGCTGGACGATCTTGAGGCGCGCGGTGAAAATCAGGTCTCTCTGACTGATCCAGACAGTCGGGCGATGCCTAAGAGTCCGCAAGCCAAAGTCGGATACAATGTCCAGACAGCCACAGACGATAAGCATCATCTCATTGTTGAACAAGATGTGACCAATCAGGCCAATGACAAGGCACAGTTGAGCAAAATCAGTATAGATGCAAAAGCGGTCCTCAACGTGGACGCCTTCCGTGTTGTTGCAGATAGTGGCTATTACAATGGCGAAAGGATCAAGGCGTGCCAAGAAGAATGTATTGAGCCGTATGTGCCCAAACCCGATACATCCAACAGCAAAAGCAGAGGCTTATATAGTAAAGACGACTTTATCTATGATCCCCAACAGGATCATTATTTATGTCCTGCCGGACAAGTGCTTCACCATGCTTTTGACGCACCGTATCCCAAAAAAACAGCTACCCAACCCTTCATCAACAAACATTACACGACATCGGCGTGTAAAACTTGTAGCATGAAGGCTTTGTGTACAACGAACAAAAATGGACGATGTCTGACGCGGTGGGTTGATGAACATATCCTGGAAGAGATGGCAAAACGGATAGCAGAAAACCCACAGCTTCTCAATAAGAGACGAGATGTTGTTGAGCATCCCTTCGGCACGCTCAAGTTTTGGTATGGGTATGCCCACTTTCTTGTCAAAGGGCTTGATAAGGTCAAAGCCGAGTTCTCTTTGATGAGTCTCGCTTACAATATCAAACGCGCCATCAACATAGTCGGTGTGTCTAAAATGGTTGACGCCATTGGCTGAGTAGCCCAGCCTCTATATCTTGCCTATCAGCCGATGTAGTAGCCGCTCAGGTGCGGTGCTTCTTACTGCGGGTCTCAAAGACGTTCAAAGGACCTCTCGACATCAGTGCCGATACTTGGGGATTTACAACGACCTTGTCCTGATCATTTATATCTAAAAGATAATCTGCCCAATCTGCGATGGTATTGGGAGTTTTTACACACTCTCGCGCCCAAAAAAATGAAGCAAAAAAAGGGCGCCCCTGCGGGGAGCTGGCACAGCGCAAATCGTTTTTGAGGTAATACAACATGCCGTGGCCTTCACAGTTGGAATGCCACAAAAATATCCGCTGCGAGACGGACTTACGCGCTGTGCTTAATGGTTTTAGATAAATTTTATTGTATGTCCTTTTTGATTTCTGTACGTCACTCAATTTAATCTCTATTCTCATTAGCCGGTGGGACAAACCCGTCCCCCGGCTCTTATTTTTTTAGGATAAAATAAAATTGCGATCACATTTTTTAAAACCTGTCGCAACATGTGGAACACGCCCCTATTATACTATCTGCGGAGATTATCATGCCAAATAATAATACACAACAATTTAAGCGTTCTGAGCGGCTCATTGAGCTGGGCCGCATTTTATTTCAATCTGCTCAGGGGTTTACGGCTTTAGAATTAGGCAGAAAACTGGGCTGTCACCGCAGCACCATTTATCGCGATATTGACTCCCTTTCCAAACTCAACGTGCCCATCTGGGAACGCGATGGCAGATTCGGCATGCACAAAGACCGCTATATCACATCTGTGCGCGTGAACCTGCACGAATCCCTCTCACTGTATCTCTCAGCCCGCTTGCTCGCGTCGCACAGTGACAAACACAACCCCCATGTCGTCTCTGCACTTGAAAAACTCGCCAGCGCGCTACCCGAATCAATCGGTCAACACATCACCCGAACCGCCGAAGCCACACACAAGCGCAGACCACATCGCGAGTACATCAGCGTTTTAGAGACCTTCACCCGCGCGTGGTCTGAACGCAAACAGGTGCGATTGACGTATTACAATCCGAACACCGATGAAACCACCGACCGCGTCTTTGACCCATATTTTATTGAGCCATCGCCCGTGGGATATGCCTGTTATGTAATCGGATATGACCATCTGCGCCACGACATTCGCGAGTTCAAAATCGAGCGCGTGCAACAGGTCAAAATTCTCGATTCGTCATATCAGATTCGCGGCAATTTCGATCCCTACGATTATCTGACGCAAGCCTGGGGCGTGATGGGTGGAGATGAGCGCATCGTCGTCAAACTCCGCTTCTCGCCCGATGTAGCCTACCGCGTGCGGGAATCGGATTGGCCCTGTGTCGATACCATAGACGACCTGCCAGACGGCGGCTGTCTCATGACATTAACCGTGAGTCACACGCTGGAGATGAAACCCTGGATCAGAGGCTGGGGCGCAGATTGCGAAGTGATAGAACCAGAGGATTTGCGACAGGTCATCGCAAAGGATATGATCGCGGCAGGAAGGATGTATGAGAAGGAAAAATCTATGGAATCAGATCTCTGATATGGGTATGCGAGAATTAGAATCAGCGAATTTCTGACTGAAGTCAAGTATAGCCGTATGCATTGGTTATACCGCTTTTTCGTCAGCAATTTTTAAACGCCTGGGGGTCAATTTAACGACCTTCCGCCCACTTTCTTTCTGGCGTTTCTTTGCTTCCGCAAACAGGGCACGCACATTATAGCCGTGTGATGCCGCCAATTGCTCGCGAATCATTCGGACTTCTTTTATGATATGGTCGTGGTTCATCTTACTCTCCTATTTACGAACACCCTTCCTCCACCATCTCTTTTATTGACATACCAAGTGGAGGCATTTTGTCGCGTGCTTCGCGCATACGTCGGGCAATTTCGCGCTGTCTCACCATATCGGCGTCAGTGACTGCTGAGTACTGAGGAGGAGCAATCTGCCCACTCTTTTTTAAAAACCAATTTCTCGCAAGGGAGGATGTATGAGAACAGGATATGAAAAATCCTTATTTTAGTGGAATAAGCAGCAATTTCTAACATGAAATTTTCAATATTTCGATCCTTGTTTAGATAGAGCTTTGAGCTTCTTAGGAATAAATATATGAACATATTATATATTGAGCAATGGTTCAATGGTATCGGCGAAACGGCATTCTGTCTGAAAAAATTTGACATTTTGAGCAAACTTTAGTATCATAGATCAATGAAAATTTTTAATTGATAATTTTATGTAAAAATTTTAGGGTTTTTTTATGCTTGAACTATCTTTCACCGAATACCAATTAAGGCTTTCTCGTGAACTATCTCCGAACGAGACTCCCCAGCTTCGTGGTTTTTTCGGCAATGCTTTTGCAGATCAAGTTTTGCTCCACAATCACAAGGAAGATGGAACCTTTGTATATACTTATCCCCGCGTTCAGTTCAAGATATTGAACAAGCAGGCAGTATTAATAGGATTGGATGAAGGCAGCGATTTGCTGACTCAATTGTGGCTGGAAGTAGATCAAACCAAACTAGGGGTAGAAACTCTTGCTGTTCAGGAGTCCACAGTTCAAAAACGGCGAGTTGAAATTGGAGAATGCAAGAAAATGGTGACATACCGATTTCTGACGCCTTGGCTAGCACTAAACCAGAATAATACACATCGATATCGCAGGATGTCCAAAGCCATAGACCGTTGCCACTTACTTGAGCGAATTCTTGTGGGAAATTGCCTCTCTTTTGCCAAGTCATTTCGCCACACCGTGACTTTGAGGTTACAAGCTGACTGTTCGAAATTGCGTCCGGTAAACCGCCGCTTAAAGGGTATTACAATGCAGGGATTTATGGGTTTATTCTCTGTAAACTTTCTTTTTCCGGATAAGGTAGGCATCGGAAAATCCGTTTCGCGCGGGTTTGGCACTGTGTCACGTATCATATAGGACTCAAAAACTCAAAGGAGCGAACCATGATAGTTGAAGATTTGATCCGGATGGGCCTGCCTTTACTGGAAGGCGATATGGATGCCAAGGAAATCCTAAAGTTGATTTCCAATGTGCAAGACCAAAAGGTGAAAAATTTCTACCGCCATGTCATTGTAGTAGAAATTTCAGACAATATGCAACCTACAGCCTTCTATCAAATATGGGGGCAGGAAACCGAAGAAGGAAAAAAAACGGATTTTGTCCCCAATATAGAGCGGGCAGTGGGAGCACCTTTTGTGTTGCCACAGGGAGGAAATCCCATCCATCCGCAAGGCATATACGGTGTTGCAGCGTATCCTTGTTATGATCGGCACATACATGCATTTAGCGAATCACCGGAGGAAGTAGCCAGCTTTCTCCATGGTCGATTAGAAAGAACTCCGGCCGTAGATCTTAGCGAGGACCTCATTAAAGAGGTGGCAATCTCAGTTAATCAAACCGTTTTGGAAATGGTTCAAACCAATGAAAAGACTAAAATGCTAGGTGTTCTGATCTTGTCGGACATGCGAGGAGCGGATGCAGCTTATAAATACAAAGAACAGGCTTCAGAAAATCATATCGGCCATAGCCAACTTTTTCAAAACAGATACATCCAACCTGACCACAGTCGAGTCCTAGAGCTTTTCTGGATGGCCAAGTTGCAAGAGGGTTCAGAAAAGGGAGAGCGCGAAGGAGTTTGTACATTCTGTGGGAAGGATGCCCAGCTCGCTACAATCTACTGCAAGTCTTGGCCTTGGTATCTACCTACTTGGACCTGCCCTCTGCCTCAAGGGGGCAACGAAAAGATGATGGTCGAAGGCATTGGAAGTTGTCCCGATTGCTATAAAGCCCTCGTATATGGGGCCTGCCTTTTTGAAAAATTTACTCAACCTGTTCAGCATTTACTGACCAGAGAGATTTTTTCGCCAGTATCCAACCGCGAGGGCATTCGCCAGATTGCACGTAAAAAGATCAGTGATTTTCCTACGATTCGAGGAAGCGGGTTGCTTCTTCCCATCTTGGATAGGGTTTTTGAGGATAATGAAATCAGAGAAGAGTTTGCAGAAAATATTGCAAGCCTGCTCAAGCCACCTGCAAAAGACAGAATGTTAGATCGGTATATTGATTCTGTAACCGGGTTTGAATACTTTTTGCCTGATGAAGTTGAGGCTGGTGACTACCGGCTCAGTCTTATCTACTATTCAGGCGATGCGGGCAAAGGCGACATTCACCTTCGCGCCTATATTGAGGATGTCATTCCATCTACGATAAAACATTTGAAATCAATGACGGAGGATACCGCTGATATTGCCCACCAGTTACTTCGAGCGATATACCCTAATGCCAACGAGCAACAAACGGCTAACAATCATCGTCGGTATCGGTCTTTGCCCTATATGTTAGCCAGAGGATATGGTGGCCCATACGTTTGGGACCAACTTCAGGCTGTCCTTCACCGACAGCCCCTCAGTCTTCGGTTACCCATTCGGAACGTGGCGGAACGGCTTCGGAGTATTACACCGCGATACCCGGATTCGCGTAATGAAATACATGAGGAAGTGATCTTTTATTTAACATTTTTGGAATTTTGGGTAGAGTATCAGTGTAAACTTTTAAACGGAGGAGATCAGGATATGGCTATGCGGCCTTGGAAGAAGTTGCTACAAGTTATTTTTCAGCATCCTGTTGATCAGGTACAGCTTGAATCTTCGGCTGAGCTTGGTTTTGCCTGCGGTGCTGTGATGCGTCAATTCAGCAGACAGTATTTTGCCGTGACGGAGAAAGATTACCTCAAGCAAAGAGTGCTGACATTTGGAAGTGACCTCACGCCCGAGAAAGTTTGGAGACAAGGGATCAAGCAGATTTTTGAAGTGGCACCAAGATATGAAAACCTGAACTTGGGGGAAGATTTTCCCCAGAGACTGGGCGTCGTGCTTACGGAATATGACCGTCTAAAGCAGGAGATAGAGAAGAATAAAGACGAATTTATGGCATCCTTCTGGGCAGGCCACAGCCTTCAGGGATACGACAGACCCAGAGTTCAAAAACAGACCGAAACAGCAAACCAGCCTGAATAAAATTTAAAGGAGAAAAAAATGGATGGAAATCCGATTCACAGCGGCGAAATTCTGTTTGTCAAATGTGTTAAAGATGGTATTCCCAACCGGGATCCCCTGCGCGAAAGCGACGCACGTCGAATCTTTGGAGAGGAAGACGGACGGATTTCACTCTCGGACGTCAGCATCAAGCGTGATGTTAGAGATTATGTTTTGGCTCGCTATCCAGATGGTGGCGAGAACAAATCAATGTTTGTTTTTTGCCGGGAGGAGCGCACGGATGGAAACAAGTTGCTGGGTAGGGAGAAACTTGCGACAACCATTCTTGAAAGGGCCGAGCGGGATGCTGAGAAAGACCTTCGGGATGCGTTGCTTACTTCGGCCTTTGATATGCGCGTTTTTGGGGCAGTTTTCAGCGTAAAAAAGAAGAGCTTTAATCAGGTTGGCCCTGTTCAGTTTGGTTGGGCACATTCCCTTCATCCCGTAGAAACCAAGTATGTCCAGGGGACAGTCGTGATGCCTTCTAAGGACACTGAGGTGACGGACACAGGTGAAGAAGAGGGTAAGGGGCAAGGTACTATATGGACGAGCTATACTTTGCCGTTTGCTCTTTTTTTAATGCCTGGTGTGATAAATGCACAGATTGCAGGCGATACTATGATGAGTGAAGAAGATGTTGAGGTACTGCTTGAAGGACTTTGGAAAGGTACAACACATCGGCAGGCACGAGGGCGGGGGATCCAGCAGCCATTATTTTTACTTCACGTTGAATACAAGGATCCTTTTGACCGGATTGGATTTTTGGAAGAAGGATTGAAGATTGAGCCTGGACGAGATGCTTGGCAGGGAGAAAATACCCCATCTTCGCTGGAAGAAATCAAGCTGGATGTAGAAAAATTGGCTGAGATTTTGAATGCAAACGAAGGTAAGATCAGGCGCATTCGACTCTGGCAACATTCTGGACTTCAAGGCACTGGAGAACTCCCTGGTGAAAAAATGACCATGTAGTGAGGACTTCAATATGAGTGTATTAGCATTTGAGTTACGCAGTAACATGGCTCATTTCCGAAGACCGGATACCATGGGGACACATGCCAGCTATCCCTTTATCACACGGACAGCACTGCATGGTTTAATAGCTTCGATTCTTGGACTTGAGTTGCTACCGGAATCTCCTCGTTGCGGTATCCGGCTTATACAGCCCGTCCGTACGGTAGCGCACGAAATGAGTATGCTTGGAAAAGGTTGGATGGGTAGCAGTGGGCAGGAATTCAATCGACCCACGGCAATTGAGATTGTGGTGAACCCACATTATCGAGTCTATTATCAGGGGGCTTTGCAAGAGGAACTGGAAGGTCGGCTCAAGGAGGGACGTAGCCACTATCACACATATCTGGGAAGCGCGTATTGTTTAACATTTCCAGCTTTCCACGCTTCCTATTCAGATACTGAAGTCAAGTCTCTGACGCCGTTAGGACATGAGAATATGACCTGTGTATCTGTAGTTCCGAGTGAGACAGTCTCCCGACTAATGCCCCAAGATGAAGATGAATATGCCCGTGTGGGAGGGATTCTTTACGAACATCTCGGAAATCGCCGTTTTGAGGGATCAATCAGCTTGATCTATGAAGTGCAGGGAGGGCCGATTACGTTCACACCCGTTGCAGCTTCGGATACAGACAAATGGTCTTTTCTGGATTTGCCAGATGAAGGAGTCGTATGCCTATGGTAATACCTTTTGACCGGTGCATCGCTCGACCAGATAACAAAGATGGACAGAAGAATCTTCTTCGGGACCATCTTGTAGAGGTAGCCACTGCATGTGGCTCTGAAAAAGGGAATTATGAAGAGCGTATCGCATTCTTAGCGGGTCTTCTGCACGATGTGGCTAAGGCGTATGCGAAGTGGCAATATTATATACGGGAGGAACTTGAAAAAGGCCCTCCCCACGCACCATTAGGCTCTGCATTATTCGCTTATTGTGCCGAAAGTCTAATCAAAATCTGGCAGATTGATAGAATAGCCCGCTTAAAGCTTTACGATCTAGCTTTAGATTGGACCCGAGTGATCTATGACCATCACGGGCAATTGGACGATCTGGAAGGAGATGCCCCTTGGGATCAAAGTGGTGCAAGAAATTATTTTGCTGAAGTTTTATATGGCTGTGATACGGATGGCATTTTTGATTTCATCGTTTCACACTTCCCGGGTATTCAGGTAGATCGGAAAGGGTTTGAAAAATGGTTAAAGACATTTCCTGACCAATGGGAAAAACGTGTGCGGAGAGACCGAGGAAAGCAATTGATGCGTATGCTTCGAGAAGCCAATGACTCCGCCAAAATAAAAACACACTTCGCTTTGAGTATTCCTCGAATTGCAGCACAGCTTGTTGCAGCAGACCGATATCATGCGGGGGATCTGCATAAGGCCAATTTGAGTGTTTCGGATGCCAAATATGCACTCCAAAGACTATTGGAAGCCTGTAAAAAAAAGGCCCAAAAAGCCTTAGAAGAAGGTGCCGATCCATTACTGGTTAGCCATCGCCAAGCTGTTCAAGAAAAAGCACTTAGAGAGTATTTACAACATTCTCAGAATTTTTTTTATTCCTTAAAATTGCCTACTGGTTATGGAAAAACGTTGTCGGCTTTGAGAATTGCATTAACCGCGTGTGCTTCTGGTCAATATCAGCGAGTTATATATGTGGCACCTTATCTTTCTATTCTCTCTCAGAATACAGAAGAAATTTCAGAAACAACGGGATTAGAAGCCATACAACACCATCATCTTTCGCTCGCAGAATTGGACGACGATGAAGTAGAGGTTACAGAGACTTGGCAAACGCCTATTTTGACAACAACGTTCAATCAGTTTTTTCGAGCGATTTTTCCTCGTCGAGCACATCAGTGTCTGAGGATTGAGGCACTTAAAAATGCCTTTGTAATTATCGATGAACCTCAAATTATCGATTTAAATGCTTGGAATATATTTCTTCGTATTCTTAGCATAGTGGCAGAAGATTGTTCATTTCAGGTATTATTTTCTACAGCTACACTACCACCAGTGGAAGAAGGTATTTTACATTCTGTCATTCCCCTTGCACCTAAAATTAAAATAGTCGGACGGTACGATATTTGTATGCAGCCAGATATTTGGAAAGAAGCTGATGTTGCAAAGATGGCCATTAAAACTATAAAAAAAGCAAAAAGTGTAGCGCTTATCATGAATACAGTACAGGACGCCGCAAGAGTCTATAAACGAATCAAAGAATCGAAAAAATTGAAAGATGTAGAGGTATTCTGTTTAACCGCGTTGATGTTGCCAGCACACAAGGCCAAAGTGATTCAAAAAATCAATAAAAGCCTAAAAAAAGGGAAACGTGTAATAGCTGTCTGTACACAGATATTAGAAGCAGGTGTAGATCTAAGTTTTCAAGTAATTTTGCGAGCACTTCCAATTTTTCCGTCTATCACTCAGGCTGCAGGCCGTGCGAATCGACATGGGGAAGGAGAACGAGCCAAGGTTATAGTGTTTGAATTTGTGCGTGAAGATGGAAACCTCAGTCGATCATGGGTCTATCGCGATAAGAACTTAACAACGCAAACAGATCGTTTATTGGAACAATATACAAGCGATGTTTTGCCAGAAGAAAATCTCGTCTCAGAACTGGATCAGTATTATCGAACTTGTTGGGATGTAAATAGCTATACTGCCCTATTACAGAACAAAGTTGAAAAGGCGGCTCATGGGAAATGGTCTGAACTTGCGGGGATTCAACCTTTTGTCTCTGGCCCTCCAACAGACAATGTGTTTGTCAACCAGCCTATGGATGAACTAAGTGGTGCAATGCAACGCCTACAAGCTCATTTTGCGCCCGAGGGTTGTAATCAATTACTTGATAGATTCTTGGATTGGAAATTTCGTAAAGATTTAAATTTCCTTGAACGTAAACGTTTATCTGCTCTCTTTCGACAATACTTGGTTCCTGTAAATAGGAAAATTGCAATTGATATTGGAGAGCCGCTGGTGCCGATGGACGAGATAGAAAATGAGGAAGATAGCGCATTGTGGAGACTGATAAATGCAGAGGACTACTGTTCAGATACCGGTTTTGCACACCTATTAGCAACAGATGAACAACAAATCATTGCGATTTTTTAACGAAATATCGCGGGAAAACATTTTGCAACTCGTACTCAACACTTATGGCGCGTATTTGAGTCGGCGGGGGGAATTGTTTCAGGTCAAGATGCAAGGGAAATAGACGGCGAGAATCTTGGCGTCAGCGAAGGCGACAACGCACATAACAGAGCGTTTTATGGAGAATAAGCCGTTGCAAAAGAAGCAGACCTCAATCCGTTACTATTTTATAGATGAAGGCGGAGATAGCACGTTATTCTCCAGCAAAGGCAAGGTCTTGATCGGCACATCGGGGTGTTCTCGATTTTTTATACTCGGCCTATTGGATGTGCCTGATCCAGCCACATTACACCATGCTTTAGAGGACCTGCGGGTGCGGCTGATGAACGATTCATATTTCAAAGATGTGCCATCCATGCAAGCAAAGGTTCGAAAAACAGCACTTGCCTTTCATGCCAAAGACGATTTGCCCGAAGTGCGACGAGATGTTTTTCGGATTTTACGCGACACTGAAGGATTGCGCTTCTTTGCTGTGGTTGCTGACAAATGGCGCGTGCTGGACTATGTTCGCCAACGAAATGAAAGCACTTCTGACTATCGCTATCACCCCAATGAACTTTACGATTATCTGATAGGGCGTTTGTTCAAAGAAAGACTACATCAGGACAGTAGATATCATATTATCTTTTCAAAACGAGGTCGGTCCAACCGCACCGCCGCCTTGCGTCAGGCACTCGAAACTGCCCGGGACCGTTTTGCCAAACAACAAAACGTAATAGATAATACGTCCTTAAAAGTATCTGTGTCAACCCCGCAAGAGCAGGGTGGTTTACAAGCTGTGGATTATTTCGTCTGGGCTTTACAAAGGCTCTATGAACGCGGCGAAGATCGATATGTGAAGTATCTGTGGCGGGCTTTTCGGATCGTACACGATATAGATGACAGACGTGAGGCAGGCTATGGTGTGTATTACACACAAAAAAAACCGCTCAATGTAGCGGCTTTGATGTGGCGAGAAAATGATAAAAAGCCAGGGATATAGGATTGCGCGAACCGCAGCCCGGCAATCACACGGCTATGGAGCCGAATTTCGTCCGCTGGCAATTCTATTATAACCAATACCATACAAATGTCAAGTTTCAAGTTTTACACCATCAAATTTTTTTTGTGAACGCTTGTGATGAACAGGCGTGATTCAGTATTATCTTTAGGAGAACATTTTGCAACTCGTACTCAACACTTATGGCGCATATCTGAGTCGGCGGGGAGAATTGTTTCAGGTCAAGGTAAAGGATCAATCGACTGAAATTTCCGCTCGCAAAGTGCGCTCTATTCTCATCTCAACGGGAGCCGCGTTTTCGTCAGATGCGGTGCAACTTGCCGTGGAGAAGAATATCGACATCCTCTTTCTCGACAAATACGGCGATCCCTTTGGTCGCGTGTGGCATGGCCGACCGGGTTCGACAACAGCCATTCGGCGGCAGCAACTCGCAGTGGCGCAAACCGACCTCGGCGTACAACTCGCCCTCGGCTGGATCGGGCGCAAATTCGACAATCAGATCGCATTGCTCACACGCATGCGCGACCGGCGTACGCGGCTTTCAGCACCGCTTACTGAGGCCATCGGAAGTCTCAAAACCCTCAAAGAACAAACACAGGACCTCGCGGGCAATACATGTGCTGATACGGAGACAAGCGGTATCGACACCATGCGCCAGAGCTTGCTCGGTCTTGAAGGTCGCGCTGGGCGCACCTATTGGGAGGCAGTATCCCTGCTATTACCCGTCCATCACCGCTTTGAAGGTCGCAGCCGCAACCCGGGCAAAGACCCGTTCAACTGTCTGCTCAATTACAGCTACGGCATGCTCTACGGCATCGTTGAACGCGCTTGCCTGCTCTCAGGACTTGATCCCTATATCGGCTTTATCCACACCGACCACTATAACAAGCCGTCTCTCGTTTTTGACCTCATAGAACAATATCGCATCTGGGCAGATGAAACCGTTCTCGGCCTCTTTTCAGCGCGAAAAATTAAACAAGACCAATTCGACAAACTAAAAAATGGCCTCACCCTGAACAAAGAGGGCAAAACCGTACTCATCGAAGCATTTACCGACTATCTCGATACAGCCATTCGCTATCGAGGGCGCAACATCACGCGGCGCGACAGCATCCAATTTGACCTGCACCGCATTGCAAACGATCTGTTACCACAAGACACGAACGAGGAGTAACCAACCCATGAAATCCGATGAATCTCTTACATGGATACTCTACGACATTTCTAACGACAAAAGCCGCCGACATGTGGTCAAAGCCTGTAAAGAAGCTGGACTTTATCGCGTTCAAAAATCCGTCTTTCTCGGCACGGTCAAACACAACCGCCTGGACGAACTTTCAATGCGTATTGAGGACCATATCGATGAGGAAACCGACAGCGTGTACATCTTCCCCATGTGCGCGATGGACTTTCGCAAAGTGATCCTGCAGGGCCAGGCATTTGATCAGAAGATGGTTACGGACGATGTGAGGAGCATGTTCCTGTGAGCGATACCGAAACAACCATCATGATCACACCGTCGGAGGTGATTGAGCATATCTATTGTCCGCGTTTTACGTATTATATGAATGTGCTCAACATCCCGCAGTTTGAAGACCGCCGCTTCAAAGTGCTCAAAGGCCGCGAAGTTCACAAACGCCGCGAACAAGAGAATCGATTTTATCTACGCAAAAAAATCGGCGTTGTTGATCGCGATCTCAATGTGTACCTGGCATCGCCCAGCCTTGGCGTGCGCGGGGTTGTAGATGAAGTCTTGACTTTGGAAGATGGCAGTCTCGCGCCTCTGGATTACAAATATTCACCCTATCGCGAGCACGCTTTCAAAACCCATCGCATCCAAATCATACTCTACGGACTGCTGGCTCGCGAAGCCTATCAAAAGCCCGTGTCCCGCGGATATATTGCCTACATTCGCGGTGGAAGTCGCCTGGCAGAAGTCCCGATTGGAGAGGCAGAAGAAATCACCGCACAACAAATTGTGGCTGAAATTCTCGACATTATCCAAACCGGGCGACTGCCCAAAAAGACACCTCACCGCGCCAAATGTAGCGACTGTTGCTACAAAAATATTTGCGTATAGGAACAACATTGGTGTAATCCATTGAAAATCAATATGTTGTAAAAAATTCATTCTGCAAAGGAGAGCAAAATGTCTGTATTTAGAAGTGAAAAAGGTGTATCAAACCGAGATTTTGCCCGTCAGCCAATTCGCATAACCTGTTGTTGTTTCAAACGATATACATAAAATGCGATTCTCAGAGGTATTCCAATACAACAAGGATTGAAACTGAAGGAACGCCAGAGGCTGGCCGATGCTCAGTCACAGCATTCTCAGAGGTATTCCAATACAACAAGGATTGAAACCCCTTTCGGATTTATCGGACGTGCTACCGAACCATCACCGCGTTTTTGCTCGTCTTATTCTCAGAGGTATTCCAATACAACAAGGATTGAAACCTCAATCTCGCCGCGCTGTGCCAGCGCTGCCACAACAATTCTCAGAGGTATTCCAATACAACAAGGATTGAAACCTTTCAGGCGGAAAGAGCGCACGCCCGAACAAATCAAATTCTCAGAGGTATTCCAATACAACAAGGATTGAAACTCCGCTGTGATCCCAATAGGGCGCGGGTAGAACATGCGGAAGGCAGGATTCTCAGAGGTATTCCAATACAACAAGGATTGAAACTAAAGCCACCTTAAAGAGGGGACCGAAAACAGGAGATTCTCAGAGGTATTCCAATACAACAAGGATTGAAACCTCGGCTACTATTCTATCAATGCCTATCAACTGCTATTCTCAGAGGTATTCCAATACAACAAGGATTGAAACTGTGTGTGAAAAGCGAGGGGCGGGGCTTGTCGCGCTGATTCTCAGAGGTATTCCAATACAACAAGGATTGAAACCCTGTAAGAGTGCTTAAATCTGGTCAGATTCCATATCTTATTCTCAGAGGTATTCCAATACAACAAGGATTGAAACACAGCCTCAACGAGACACACCAGGCCGCGATCCTTTTGATTCTCAGAGGTATTCCAATACAACAAGGATTGAAACCCCAATCACTCGGCGGGCAAGACAGCAACCAGCTATTCTCAGAGGTATTCCAATACAACAAGGATTGAAACAATGACCGGTGGTTCTTCGATCTCGATTGGAGGGATCTATTCTCAGAGGTATTCCAATACAACAAGGATTGAAACCTGCACCGCCCGCGATTGCCCGGCCTAAACCTGCCATTCTCAGAGGTATTCCAATACAACAAGGATTGAAACATATAAATGGCAAAAGCACCACCAATTACAGGCGGTGAATTCTCAGAGGTATTCCAATACAACAAGGATTGAAACTTGACAGCAAACGAGCTGGACCTTACCCAATATTGCATTCTCAGAGGTATTCCAATACAACAAGGATTGAAACGAAATAGGAATAGGACTTATTGACGGGCTGAAATTATTCTCAGAGGTATTCCAATACAACAAGGATTGAAACAGCAATCGGGCTTTAATAGCATCATAAGGATTGCGAATTCTCAGAGGTATTCCAATACAACAAGGATTGAAACTGCATTGTGTTGGTTCGTTTGTGGACCATTGGCTTTTATTCTCAGAGGTATTCCAATACAACAAGGATTGAAACTGTAAACGTCAAAACGCACTGATAATGCTCTACGCTCGATTCTCAGAGGTATTCCAATACAACAAGGATTGAAACTGTGGTGCTGCGTTGTGTTATGCTATCTAAGCGATTATTCTCAGAGGTATTCCAATACAACAAGGATTGAAACTCATTCTATCTTCATAATAGCCTAAAGATACCTTAATTCTCAGAGGTATTCCAATACAACAAGGATTGAAACTTGTTGATGGTGACACCACTGTTCGCTGTCGTGAGAATTCTCAGAGGTATTCCAATACAACAAGGATTGAAACTCAGTGATGAGATACCGAGACTGGAAGAA
>JAJEAX010000111.1 GCA_022822565.1 Candidatus Latescibacterota bacterium | reverse complement strand
ATATCCCACTGACCGGGGGTATATCGGTGCTTCTTTTGATCAGTTCGATACGCAGTACGGCATTCCCGGCGGATTTATTGGCGGGCATCCCAATGGCGTAGATCTGGATATTGATCGCCGGGTATTTGATGGGAAGGCAGCCTTCCATTTTGATCGCGAGGTGCTCAGTAGTGTAGAGATGGATTTTACCAGGACCTTCTATCATCACTTCGAGTACGAATCCAGCGGTAATATTGGGTCCGAGTTTTTGTTTCACGATTATAGTGGCGATCTCAAATTGTTTATGAACACACAGGGTCAGACGCGAAATACTGTGCTCGCCCTGGGCTTTGGTCACCACAATCTCAAATTGGGTGCGTTTGTTTTTACGCCGCCCACTCGAGAGCTAAATGCTTCCCTTGGTGTTTACCACGAATTTACCTATCGGCATATCGAATTTCAGGCTTCTGCGCGTTATACGTATGCCGACTTTGATCCGCGCCCAAGAACAAAGAGTATTGCGGATCTCGATGTCGATCGCATCTTTCACGCATGGTCCGCGGCGATTAGTCCGCTTGTGAACATTACCGACCGGATAACAGGTGGTCTAAATCTCAGTCGATCCCAGCGTGTGCCTACGATTGAAGAGCTTTATAACGATGGGCCGCATCTGGCTGCGTACACTTTTGAGGTGGGCAATGTCGAGCTCGAGGCCGAGACGAGCCTGGGCTTTGAGGTCTTTTTTCACTATTTGCAACCGGGTGTCGATTTTGTTTTGAGCGGCTATTGGAACGAGTTTGATACCTATATTGCCCCGCGCAATACCGGAGAGATCAATTTTGCCCAACTTTTGCCGATTTACGCTGCCGACGGTGTTGCCGCGCGATTTTTGGGTCTGGAGATGCATCTGGGGTGGCGTTTGAATACCCGTCTGAATCTGGAATTAGACGGCAGTTATGTGCGCGGTGAGAATAGGGATGAGCAGGTGCCTTTGCCCGAGATGCCGCCGCTCAAGTTTGTTGGCAGTACGACATATCAGCATCCCTATCTTACGGTTGGCGGGACTGCGGAATTTGTCGCAGGACAGGATAGGGTGGATATATTCGAAGATCCTACGGATGGCTATGCTGTTTTCGGTATCTATGCCCAGCGCGACATTAATACCGATCATACCCGCCATAGTATTATTCTTTCTTTGGACAATCTTTTGGATACGGAATACCGCAACCATCTCTCGCGCATCCGATCCGTGATGCCCGAAACAGGACGGAGCGTTAAAGTGTATTACAAGATGTTTTTCTTTTAATTTAGCGGTCAGATATGTTGACCCTTTACCTAACGCCCCAGATTAGCAGACTGATCTGGGGCTTGCTCTTTTTTGGGCCAAGTCATATCTTTCGTGTTGGACTCGAAAAACTGCTTTTGCGATTGCAATCAATTAGACAACTTTCCTCAAAGGACAAATAGATACACGGGTAGCAAACACATTGTACCATTTCAAGACTTGCAATAAGATGTGATATTTTGCATATTTATTAAGAGGTCACAAGGGCCGGTGTGACTGTTAAAGGTACAATATTGAGATGAATCTCAAACATCCACTTATCAAAACACTGATCGCCATATTGTTCATCGGCGCGTTTGCCCTTGCCTTTGGGCATGCATTTGATCATGTTGACCATGACATCCATTGCCTCGTTTGCCATTGGGTTTATGGCTTTAGTGGTCTTATCAGTGCCATCGTTGTTTTTGGTGTATTATACGCCTGTTGTTTTTTCGTTTCGCCGAACGTCATATTAGTATCCCACCAGTTTTTCCTCTCACCTCAGGGTCGATCCCCTCCAGTAGTTTCCTGAGTACTGAATTTTCTACTACAGTAGTTTGTATTATTTTTCTTTTCTGTATCTTTAAGCCTTTTTTGCGCGGGCGCAGGCAAGAGGATCTCCCTCTGTGTGTTCTCTACCCGTGTGCTCTGTACAGGTTTTACCATTCAGGAGACTATCATGTTTTTTGCAAGAAAATCGCTTCAACGCACTTTTGCGGCTGTGGCAGTGCTGGCTCTGTTTGTGATTGGTTGTGGTAGTGATGATCCCATGTCTGAACACGAAGAACATTTCGAACCCGAGGGTCTGGTTCTCATAGATTCGGGCAATCGGTTTTTCCGCTATTTTGAAGGGCAGATCGATGCCAGCGGCGGTCGGGCAGACCATCTCGAAGTTCCCAATGGTGGACTGACTGCCAAATGGACCATTATGTTCCTTGACCACGATGGTGACGAAATTGCCCCGCCAGATGATCCAGATGACAGCTTTACATGGGAGATTGCCGATGCCACAGTTGTGGAGGTTCATCAGGAGCCTGCAGATGTGGGTAAGTTTGAATTCCAACTGCGCGGCCTCAAGGCAGGTGAGACCACGATTGAACTCCAGGTCGCGCATGACGATCATATTGATTTTCGCACGATTCCCATTCTCGTGCGTGTCGTAGATCAGTAACTGTCTCGCCCTCACCCGGTCTTTCAAATACAGAGTGAGGGATTTTTTCTGATAGAGATACGTTTTGAAATTCACGGCTCCTATTCTCTTTTTTGTGTTCTGCTTTTTCGCGATTGGCGCATCGGATGAGACGCGTTTGCTCGAGGGATATGTTTTTGATCGCAAAACCCAACGCGCAATCGGCAATGTCGATATCAAACTTGAGGATAGTGCCGTGGGCACGACAACGGATGAACGGGGCCGTTTTGTCTTGCGTCTGCCGGAGGGCGTTCATCGTCTGTCTTTTTTTCGTGTCGGCTATGGATTGGCGAGTCGGGAAGTAAGGGTCTCAGGTGCTAAATTGCCCATTTTGTACGTCGAAATGATTGTTCAGGAAATCCTTCTGGATACCATTGATGTGGTAGGGAGAGATGCGGAGACCCGCTTTGAAGAATTGCACGGAGCCACGGGCGTGCTTTCTGGAGATGAACTTCAGAAGAAGTACAGCCTCACGCTTGCCGAGACGATGAAAAACGAGATTGGCGTCGCCATCCGCAGCATGGGACCCGCACCTGCTCGCCCTGTTATACGCGGCCTCAGTGGCGATCGCGTGCAGATCAATATAGATGGTATCGAGACACGAGATTTATCCGCTACTTCTGCCGATCACGCTGTTACTGTCGAGCCTTTTAATGCGGAACGCCTCGAAATTATTCGGGGACCCCGCACGCTGCTTCACACGGCATCGGCTATTGGCGGGGTTATCAATGTGGTGAAACAGAAGATTCCGGAAGACCATCCGCAGCGCGTTTTTGGCAGTGTTGGTGCTTATGGAGAGACGGTCAATCGGGGGTATCTCTCTGCCGCTGGAATCACAGTGCCTGTGGGTCCACTCGCGTTTTATGCCGAGACCACGTATCGCAATACCCGTGATGTGCAAACGCCTATTGGCAGGCTCGCCAATACACCTATTGACACGCGTACGCATCTGCTTGGTCTGTCATATCCCACTGATCGGGGGTATATCGGTGCTTCTTTTGATCAGTTTGATACGCAGTACGGCATTCCCGGTGGATTTATAGGCGGGCATCCCAATGGCGTAGATCTGGATATTGATCGCCGAGTGTTTGATGGCAAGGCGGCATATTATTTTGATCGCGAGGTGTTCAGTAGTGTAGAGATGGATTTGACCAGGACCTTCTATCATCACTTCGAGTACGAATCCAGCGGCAGTATTGGGTCCGAGTTTTTGTTCCACGACTACAGCGGTGATTTCAAATTGTTTATGAATACACATGGCCAGACGCGAAATACCGTTCTCGCTCTCGGCTTTGGTCATCACAATCTCAAATTGGGTGCGTTTGTTTTTACGCCGCCCACGCGGGAGCTAAATGCTTCCTTAGGCCTCTATCACGAATTTATCTATCGCGACATCGAATTTCAGGCTTCTGCGCGTTATACTTATGCTGACTTTGATCCGCGCCCAAGAACAAAGAGTATTGCGGATCTCGATGTAGATCGCATCTTTCACGCTTGGTCCGCGGCGATTAGTCCTCTTGTGTCCATTACCGACCAGCTAACCGGCGGTTTCAATTTCAGCCGATCTCAGCGCGTGCCCACTATTGAAGAGCTTTACAACGATGGGCCGCATCTGGCTGCGTACACTTTTGAGGTGGGCAATGTCGATCTCGAGGCCGAAACGAGCCTGGGCTTTGAGGTCTTTTTTCATTATTTGCAACCGGGTGTCGATTTTGTTTTGAGCGGCTATTGGAACGAGTTTGATACTTATATTGCTCCGCGCAATACCGGAGAGATCAATTTTGCCCAACTTCTGCCGATTTATGCTGCCGATGGTGTTGCCGCGCGATTTTTGGGTCTGGAGATGCATCTGGGGTGGCGTTTGAATACCCGTCTGAATCTGGAATTAAATGGTAGTTATGTGCGCGGCGAGAATAGGGATGAGCAGGTGCCCTTGCCCGAGATTCCGCCGTTCAAGTTTGTCGGCAGTACGACATATCAGCATCCCTATCTTACGGTTGGCGGGACTGCGGAATTGGTCGCAGGACAGGAGCGGGTGGATATATTTGAAGATCCTACGGATGGCTATGCTGTTTTCGGTGCTTATGCCCAGCGCGACATTAATACCGATCATACCCGCCATAGTATTATTATTTCTGTTGATAACCTTTTGGATACGGAATACCGCAACCATCTTTCGCGCATTCGGTCCGTGATGCCCGAAACAGGGCGGAGCATTAAAGTGCATTACAAGATGTCTTTCTTTTAGTTTTATCGGTCAGATATGTTGACCCTTTATCTAACGCTCCAGATTAGCAAACTGATCTGGGGCTTGCTCTTTTTGAGGGCA
>JAJEAX010000301.1 GCA_022822565.1 Candidatus Latescibacterota bacterium | reverse complement strand
AACCATTCAAAACAATCTGCCTGTAATATCAGGGATTGTCCTATAATCTCGGATCTGTAATCCAATCCTAATTTTTCAATGGCTTTCATCGAGGAACTCCTCTCACAAGAAGAACTCATCAATCTGCAATATCAATCAGGTAGTGTTTGCGAGTCGCGCACTCACAAGGCGGTTCAGGCTCACGCCTTGTTCTGCTGCTTGTATGGCGAGAGCACGGTGCGATTCCGGCGGTAGGCGCACTATGAACTTTCCGCTGTAGGTGCGATCTGCTATTGGTTGCGGTATTTCTTCTCCGGTTGTGTGCAGATCTGCAAGGCATTCGCGCACAAGTCGCTGGATACCTTCCAATGCTTCATCGGGAGTAGGTGCCAGCCAGCTTAGTGATGGGAATTCAGCGCATAGACCCACATGCGCGTTGTCTTCAGGAGACCATGTGATGCGGTAGGTGTAATGGTCACTCATTTCATGTTCTCCGTTTTCGATTATCTTGATAATTTATGATACCAATAATGATACTAAGAGTCAATGGGAATTATTCTGGTGACATTTACTCAAAAAACTCATACCCTTCTTTCATATGCGCCCGTGCCAAATCCTCGTTAAATTCGACGCCGAGGCCCGGTTTTTCGGGAAGTATAAATTGTCCATCCTGAATCAATGGCTCGTCGCTGATTACGAGATCCCATCGCCATTCTATCTGGTCTGCGTGGTAGGGCAGTTCCAGGGTGTGGAGATTTCGCACGGCTGCGCCCACATGTGCGGATGCTACCATGCCCAATGGCGATACGATGTTGTGGAATGCAGCGGGCATGTAGTACAGGTCTGCCAGATCTGCGATTTTTTTGCCTTCGAGCATGCCTCCGGTCGCCGAAATATCGATGTGTAGCATGTCGCAGGCCTGATTCTCTATGAGCCTGCGAAATCCGTCTCTGCGGTGAACCCATTCGCCCGTGCATATCGGTATGGATGTGGAAGCCGTTACTTTGCCCATGGCGTCGATATTTTCTGGGGGTACGGGGTCTTCGAGGAACATCAGGTTGAATTTTTCCAGGCGTTGGGCGAGTAAGAGCACGTCGCGCACATTGTATTTTCCATGGCAATCAATACACAGGTCAATGTCGTATCCGACGGCGTCGCGGACTGCGGATACCATGGCTTCCATTTTGTCCAGTTCGGCGAGTGATAATCCGCGATCTACGGGGTCGTGTTGCAATTCGTTTGCAGATCCATCGATGTCGAACTTGATGGACTGAAAACCATCTGCCACGCCCTCTCTGGCGCGTTCGGCCCATGTTTCGGGGGTGTTTGTGCGATTTCGTCCCCTGCCTACATCGGCGTACATCCGCAGCCGGTCTCGATACTTTCCGCCGAGTAATTGATAGACGGGTACGCCAATGGCTTTGCCCGCGACATCCCAAAGTGCTGTTTCCACGCCGCCGATTGCACCGAGGAGTATCCCGGCAGTAGATTGCCCGGTGCTGCGGTTGAGCATCCGCGTGTAGAGTGGCTCGACATTCAGGGGATTTTGTCCGATGAGCATGGGGCGCAAGCATTTTGTCACCGCATCGGTTATGCCTTCGCCCGGATGCGCTTCTCCCACGCCCGATATGCCGGCGTCGGTTTCTACTTTTACATAGTTCCAATCTTTGTAGCCCTTTAATGTTGTGGCTTTGACATCGGTAATTTTCACGGCTTGCCTCTTTTGTTGGATTTGAGATCTGTTTTATCGCGTACATCCGGCGGTTGGGGTTGGGAATTAAATCCGTAGATGCGCTTCATTTCCGGTGTGGCTCGATCCACGACTTCGGGTTTGAGGTAGTGGACAAAATCGAACATCGGTTTTAGAAATGACCGGCAGCAGAAACAGATCAGGCATACGCGGGCGTCATCTGTTTGGTTGGCTCCTGTGGCGTGCCATATTGCGCCGTTGAACAAGAATACCGATCCTTTGGGAGCTGAGAGGCGCATTTCATCGGGATGGCATAGCGCGTGCGGATGGTCTGTTGGCGGCGGTTTTTTTAAGAACCGATGGCTGCCGGGCACAAAGCGCGTGCCGCCGTTTTCCGGGGTAAAATCGTTCAGGAGCCACAGGGTGTTGACAAACATCGGAAATGAGGGCAGTGGCTCTGGCATTTTGCCAAGTGCATTATCGACGTGGAACGCATTGTCTTCGGCGCCCGGGTAAATTACGTTTGATGTGAGTGTGCTGAGGGTATAATCTTCGCCGAGCATATATTCAAAATAGGGCACGACTTTGGGATGTGCTACCAGCTTTTCAAATGGTTTGCCCTTGTTCACCAGCCACCGCACATGCTGGCCTTTGCCACTGGTATGTACCCGGCTTGAGCCGTCTCCGCGCTCTTGTTTGGCAAGGTCCAGCAATAGTGCGCGGTAGTGCGTTATCTCGGATTCAGAGAGTACATCGGGGATGATCACATAGCCTTGCTCGTCTAATTGTTGCCGGTGTTCTGGTGAGATTTTCATCGCGTGCTCCAGAGTCATAATCCGTAGTAGTCGTTGATTTCTTTCTGATACCCCTCCACCTCGCCGTTTAGCATTTCGTCTAAGGTGACGGCGCGTCCGAGCACGCCAGATTCGAGAATCGCATAGCTCAATGCCAGATCGATGGTGCCTTCTTCGCCGCTCATCTGGACGGGTTTGCCGTTTGCGATGGCTTGTAACCAGTTCAGGTTTTCAAGCGCAAATGCATCGGTGATTCCGCGCGGCATGATCTCGTCCAGGTGCGAGGGTTCGGCTTCGCGTTGAAATCGGTCTTCCACGTTTTCCGATGTGCCGTCTTCGTCAAATAATTGTCCGTCTGAGATGGCTCCCTTGCTGCCCCAAATATTCGTGCCGCCCGGTACGCCGATCTGTGTCCCCCAAGCGCTTCTCGACACAGCCATGTGTCCAATGCCGCCGTTTTCAAATTCAAAGTTGGCAAAAAAAGCATCATCCACTTGATTTTCGATTTGATCGACCACGGCGCGATCATCGTCGGACATCAAGACGCGCACTGGCTCGAGAGTTCTCCACAGGGCTTGTACCGATTTTACGGGTCCACAAATCGTGCGAACGCCATTAAAAAGATGGACGCCCAGGTCGATGGCAACACCTCCGCCCGCGCCCAATTTGCTCTGACGCCAGGGTGTTCGCG
Organism: Candidatus Latescibacterota bacterium; assembly: GCA_022822565.1. Taxonomy (GTDB): domain Bacteria; phylum Latescibacterota; class UBA2968; order UBA2968; family UBA2968; genus VXRD01. The sequence continues at coordinate 252 of JAJEAX010000301.1, read as the reverse complement.
CAGCCACGAGGTCTGGACGCGAATTGCGAAATCCAATGACGCCGCGATAGAGCATTTGCACATCGCCAATCAGGCCCTTTTCCACGGCCCACTGGCTGGCCCATGTACCGAGATTGAAGTTCACGTTTTCGTCAATGCTCAAGATTTGTCCGGTTTCGTCGGCGACTTCGCACATTCGCTGGGCTGCTTTGACCGAGATCGCCATTGGTTTTTCGACCGAGACGTGTTTGCCTGCTTTCATGGCGTCTATGG
>JAJEAX010000019.1 GCA_022822565.1 Candidatus Latescibacterota bacterium | reverse complement strand
GATGGGGGAGGAGTTCACAACGGGAAATACGCCGCAGATCTCGGCTTTTGTGGCGGGTACTGCGCCGTATGAGTCTGTGGAATTGTACCGCGGGTTGGAAAGGATTTACAGCCATCCGGTTGAAGGAGAGAAAGACCGCACTCGCGTGCGTATATTGTGGGAGGGTGCGAGTCGCAAGAGCAGTTATTCCGGCGTGATCTGGGAGGGGACTCTGAGGGTTTCGGGACGCGCGATTAATGGCGTTGAAAAGATTCGGTTTGACAGTCCGCGCTCTCGCGTTTTTGATGTGACCGATGAGGGGTTGCGCTGGTATTCTGTGGCATGTGGGTATCGCAGTGGTATTATTCTGGACCTGCCGGGCGATGGCGATGTGGATATTGAATGCGTGGTGAATACTTCGGTGATTACCGGTCCCTTATTTGGCGATCAGGGTATTAAACCACCCAGGCGCATGTCTTATGCGCCTGCTGAAAAGGTCGGGTTTCACGTTGGGACAAATGATCTGGAAAATGGCGCGGTGACAATGGAACTCGGTCCATTGAATCGGCGCGTGACAATTGACTACGCGCCCGAGGCACAGGCCGCGGGTGAGGTGTCGTTCGAGTTTACCGATGAAAACGCAAAGCCGGGCATCAATCCGTATTATGTTCGCGTGGTGCAAACCGATATGGAGATGGCCTGGAGCAGTCCAATTTTTGTAGATTATGCCGTGGAGGAGGATTGATATGGATGTGACGCGCATTTCAGCGTGTAGTTTTCCGCTTCGGGAAAGGGATCTGGATTATACGTTTAAGGTGATTTCCGAGGCGGGGTTTGACAAAATTGATCTGGTGGGGCGCATGCCGCATTTTTCGGTGACGGATCCCGATTACGATATGGACGAACTGCGTCGGGTATGCGATAAGTACGGCGTGGGATTGGCTAATATCGGGTCGTACTGCGGACGGGATTTTATCGCTGATTCAGAGGCAGAGAGACAGACGGCAATGGATGAGATGAAGAAGACGCTGGATGTGGGAAAGGCGTTTGGTTCAAAGTCTATTCGCATTATGCCGGGTGATGGCAAACGCGCTTCGATTGATACGATGGTGCCTTATTTTCGCGAATCTGCGGAATATGCCGAGAAATTGGGTATTTATATGGGGATTGAGAACCACGGTACTGAAATTTCTGGCAATCCAGAGGCGTGTCGAGAGATTTGCGAGAAGGTGGATTCAAAGTATTTTGGGATTTTGTACGAGCCGTGCAATTTGATGGCTGCGGGTGCAGATTACAAGTCTGCTTTTGAGGTGTTTAAGGATTATATCGTGCATGTGCATATCAAGGATGGCGATTATAACTCGGAAGGGAAGTGGGAGCGCTGCATGCTCGGTGACGGTATTATCGATTATCACTGGGTGTGGGATCAGGTTGAAGCTCTGGGTTATGATCGGGACTATGCACTGGAATTTGAGGTGGGCGATATCGAGCCTGTTGAGACGGGGTACCGGAAGTGGTATGAGACGTGGGAAAGAACGTGAGAAGTGTGATCCGCAGATGTACGCAGATGTACGCAGATGATTGTGTAGGGGCAGGCTCCCAAGCGGTTGTCATCGCGGCAGGGTGTGAGCCGCGGTCCAGAAGGTTTTCGCTGATCGCTTCACAATACCGCAATTGCCGCGTTGAGGCGGGGGAGTATGTGGTCGGCTGCGTCGTGGTTTTGATGTGCGGTGAAGAAATTGGGTACGGCGAAGACGGTCATGCCTGCGGCTTTTCCAGATTGTACGCCAGCTTCGCTGTCTTCAAATACGACACAGGTTTCTGGGGGGACATTGAGTTTTGCGGCGGCTTTGAGGTAGATTTCCGGGTCGGGTTTGGTGCGGGTGACGTCGCTGCCCGAAAAGATAGCTCCGAAAATGTCGTGGAGTGCGTTGGCATTTATGTGGGGCAAGACGCCATTTTGAAGTGTCGTTTGCATGCGCTGGCGCGGTGTGGATGATGCGATGCCGAGTTTGTAGTGTTTGTTTTGTAGATGTGATAGCAGGTCGAGAAAGCCGGGCATGAGGTCAATTTGATCGGGGTTTGAGATCGCGGTTTCAAAACGGGTCATCCACGCTTCGTGGAAGTCTTCGGGGCGGATCGGCAAGTCGTGGCGTTCGACGGCGTCTGCACTGTTGCTTTCCACAGGGTGTCCAACACAGCGGACATAACCTTCGCGTGGTATGTCGATCCCCAGTTCGTTGAGTGTCTGGTTATAGGTGTTGTAATAAATATTTTCCGTATCAACAATCAGGCCGTCCATATCAAATATGACGGCCTGGTATGGTTTAGGCATGATTGTCTCCGTAGTGATCCAGGGCTTTGGATGAGACTTCGAGATAGGACTCGACCTGCCAACGTGTGACAGTGGGAAAGTCCTTTAGAAATTCTCCAATGTCATAATCCCCTTTGAGATAATCCACGAGCGTATCAACGGGAACCCGAGTGCCCGAAAATACCAGATCTCCGCTGTGAATTTCAGGATCACGCGAGACCACGCGTTCCAGATCGTTAGAACCGGGTGCAAGTTGGGGGTTATGGAAATCGGAAAAATCCCGTGCAGCGCGGATGTGTTGTGGGGTCAGATCCGGAAAATCAACTAACAGTTCATCCTCAGTCATCCCTCCAGCCAGGTATTCCAATATATCATAGACGGTTATTCGAGTACCCTTGAAGCAGAACTTGCCACTACGAACAAAAGGTCGAGGCTCAATATAGTCTTCAAAGCTCATTTTGCGATACTTTGCGGCACTTTCTTTTAGCCAATTCCAGTCTTCAGCCTGTGCAACTTTAATGTAGTCTTTGAAGCTCATTTTGCGATACTTTGCGGCATCACGCATGATGTGATACCTTGCAGCATTCTCCTCTGGACTATTCCAGTCTTTAGACTGTGTGGTTTTATTAAGTCCATACTTGCTTATCCTATGGCTGAAACCTGCGGTAGTCGCGAGGGCAATCCACTTTTTTTCATTGGTAGCCACGACGTGGTCATCATCAGTTGCGTAGAGAAAGAAATCAATATCCCCACTATCGTTTTTTTCAGGCAAAAGCCCTTCCGTCATGAGGCGGATCAAGTAGTATGTGTACATGTGGGCGTAGAACTCTATCCTGGTAATAGCATCGGTTAATTTATTTACTTTCTGTTTGGTGACAACACGGAGATCATTATTGTCTGCCTTAAAGAAGGCACGCATCTGGCAGGCGGATATAACCTGGGAAAACCACTCTCTCGATTTCATTTCGTAGAGGAACTTTTTCTTTTTTTCGCCTCGCAGTTTCGGAACGGAAGGAGATCGTTTTTTTGGATTCTTTGCGTACCACTCTCGAAATCCTGGGATATTCTCCTCCATCAGGGAGATGAGAGACTTCACCCATTCTTGCTCGGCCTTCTCGCGCCATGTCGCTGTAAACGGTACATGCAAACTATGTCGGACAAGGACCTCGTCGGGTACGCCTCTACGAACCTCCTCAAGGCTCTGACCTGTTGCCAGGGCACGGACAGCATCGGAGTATGAGGGCGCAGGTTCCGCCAACTTGTAGCCAAATAACATCGTCAGATATGATTCAGGGTCCGGAAGTTCGTCTATCCGGTATTTGAGAATGACATTAGCCGCTGCCTTGCGATCTTCATAAGATCTGTCATTGAGTTTGGATACTAACTCGATGATTGAGATGGGAGAGTAACAGAGGTGCTCGCCAGGTTTTCTAACATCCTCAATGCGGATGCGATTCAGTCCTATGTCGTAAAGCACATTCGTCTCAAGAATCACTGTCTTGGCCATGTTGTGCTCCTTTTCGTTCTCCTTCACGACACAGGTTTTTGCGGACAGAGATAGTGCTTACCAGACGACTACGATCCTGTATTTCAACGGCTTTATAGCGTTCCATCAATTGGTTGAGGTCGCCCCCACACTCTTCTAGGAGTTTCTGCCTTGTCTGGTGAATTTCTTCAACAATGGGATCGCGTTTCATAGTTTTCTCTCGGGCGGCACGGCAGATTGCCTTGATGTCATGCTGAAACTTCGCTGCATACACCTGGCGATTGCGGCGAATTTCTTCGACGATGGGATCACGCCACATGATGTCGTATCTCCAGTTACTCCAGATAAGCCCGAGGTTCGTTGTCCGGTTCTTGGGCTTTCAGTTTTTTGTCTTTGGTCCAGATATGCACTCGCCACCCCGGTCCTCGATATGTGGTGTCCTTGAGCCTGTGGGCTTCGTCAATTAAGGTGCTGTCGCTTAAATCAATGTCTTGGATGACGTGATTATTGACAAAACTCACGATCAAGTTTTTGAAAGTATCGAGTTGTTGAGAGGGGATGATCGTCCAGGGCGTTCCATTGTCAAGGCTTGATAGAACGGTATCTCGCACCTTTTCTGCCAATGATCGCCGTACGTTGCCGTTAGAGACATGAGAGATGTGATTCGCTAATTCGTATATGGACGGTATAGTGACGTACAGACGTGCGCCACTTTTGGCAGCGGCGGCGATACGGCTTCTTATCTCATCTCTTGCTTCTTTGGTAGAGTGCCTCGGGACGGCAAATATCTCCAGCAAATAACTCGTATCAATTACATAAACTCGCAACGAGTTCATGGTAAAGCCTCAACCCAATCCAGTACCTTTTGACGATGCTGTTCCTCAAACTCGGGCGCGAGATATTGCTCGATGACACGGCGCGATACTAGATCTCCTAACTGTCCGCGCTCGAGCAATTCATCGGATCTCGGCAAGCTGTCTAATTCGACAAGATCGGCGGCTTGCTTTTCCTCGCTCCAGGTACAAAGAACGACCCCTTTCATCTGCTCGGTAGTCAAATTGTTCATGGTAGCGGGATTATGCGTCGTGACAAGTACACGCAATTTTCGCCGTTCAGTCGCTTCCGCTATTGCAGAGGTCAGAACGCCTACCCGACTCGGATGAAGGCCATTATCAAACTCTTCCACAATAACATGTGAACCTCTCTGGACGGTCTCCAGTACCGTCAGGATGGCAAGTGTTCGCAATGTGCCATCTGACAAA
>JAJEAX010000363.1 GCA_022822565.1 Candidatus Latescibacterota bacterium | reverse complement strand
CGGATCTTGGATGTAATCACAACCCGATCGCGATCAATATGCTCCAATGCACCTGCAAGATGGGCATGACTGCCGTATTGATCGGCACTATCCCAAAAAGTGATACCCCGTTCAAAGCCATAAATAAGCAAGTCAGTAAGCACCTGTGTTCCCAGATCCGTCTGATTGGAACGCCCGCCCCAGCCATTGGTACCAGTACCAAAACTGAGTTGCGAAACCAGTATGCCAGTGGTGCCGAGTTCGACGGTTTTCACGGTAAACTCCTTTCCTGTCTCCTGTGTTTTTTATCCCAATTTTTGGTATATTAAAGCACAGTTTTACATCCGTCAATGGATTTTAGCCCTCTCCCTTGAGGGAGAAAGGAATATCACCACCATGAGATTGGGGCTAATTGGATTGCCACAGGTGGGCAAAAAAACGCTATTCCACTTGCTAACCGGGCACACAGGTGAAATGGGACAGGCAAAAGTGCGGGATGAGCGGTTTGACCAACTCGTGGAAATGTACAAACCCAAACGCGAAGTCCCTGCGGAAATAGCATTTGTGCTATTGCCCGACCTGGACACACAGGCAGATCGCAACATATCTGTTTTTCAAGATCTCGAGCGAGTAGATGTAATCTGCTTCCTCGCCCGGGTATTTGAAAACGACACCGTCTTTCACATCGCAGGCGATATAAATCCCAAACGCGATATACGAACTTTTTGGGAAGAACTATTACTCGCCGACCTGATCTTTGTAGAAAAGCGACTGGAGCGAATAGCACAAGACCGGCACACAAAAGACAGGCTGCGAATAGAGCAAGAAAAAGACTTAATGACGCGCATGCAGGCGCACCTGGAAGCCGGAAAACCCCTGCGACAATTTGGGCTAACCTCGGACGAAGTAAAACTGACATCCAGCTATCCCTTCTTAACCACCAAAGCCGTGATCGTGGTCCTGAACACAGACGAAGACCAGATCGGCGACGACAGAATTATACAGGAAATAGCCGCTGAATTTGCCGACTGCGATTTTGAATGGATCGCAATATCCGCACAAATAGAAGAAGAAATCTCCCTGCTCGACGACGAGACACGCGAAGAGTTTCTCGCCGATCTCGGTATTGAACAACCCGCACTGGACCGGCTCACCTTGTTGTGTTACAAAACCCTCGGATTGATCTCATTCTTCACAGTCGTTAACGACGAAGTACACGCCTGGACCATTCCAAAAGGCACCCTATCACCGCAGGCGGGCGGCGCGGTCCACGGAGACATCGAACGGGGATTCATCCGGGCTGAAGTCATGCGCTACGAAGATCTAATCGCACTGGGAGACGAGCAAAAAGTAAAAGCAGCGGGCAAGCTCATGGTCAAAGGAAAAGACGCGGAGATCTTTGATGGCGATGTGATACACTTCTTGTTCAAGGTTTGAGATTAGCCCTATATCCGTTAATTTCCTTTACACGCAGCCCTTTTTTGCATATTATTTCACGCTCTAAAAAGAACTGTTTCACCAAAACAGGAGATCGCATAATGGCCGCCAAAATCTCGGAAATATTCACCGAATACGAAGAAGCTAACAAAGACCTGGAACCTACGACCAGTAAGTTTGATACCGAACAAGAAATCCCGGTAGAAAAATATTGCTGCATCACGGGCGAAGCGGTAAAATCGAGCTTTTGCCGTTATCCCGACGAAAAAGAAGGCACCATGATGGTCATGTCAAAAGAGCAGATGCTACTGCACTCCCGCAATGGTGGAAATATTTCAGAAATATTTAAACAAGTACTGGCACTTCGCAGAAAACGGGAACAGTAGGCGACCACCCATCGCGGTTTCCATCCCTCCACCCCTTTCGAGAAATGCGCGTGAAAGACGGCGTCTTGAAATACGGCTTTGTGGGTCCGGCACTGATCTTTCTGATCGCGTTCAACATCTTTCCCCTCTTTTACAACATCTACCTCAGCTTCACCGATGCCGAACTCAGCGGTGGTGTGACACAGCTCATAGGCGGACGCAACTACGGCGTCATCTTTGACGACACGCGCTATGGCACGGCTCTCCGCACAACCGGCCTATTCGTAGTTCTGGCAGTCGCGACTGAACTCATTCTCGGCTTTGCCCTTGCCCTCGCCCTTCAAAAACCCTTTTGGGGCAAACCCGCCATCACCACCATACTCCTGGTACCCATGATGCTATCCCCCGCAGTCATGGGCCTGTACTGGAACTTTATTCTCAATGGTCATTACGGCGTCGTCAATCAAGCACTATCCGTCTTTCGCCTCTTTCAACCGCAATGGCTAACCGACCCCGACTTAAAACTCTTCTCCATCTTGATGATCGACATCTGGATGTGGACACCCTTTATGATGCTCATCGCACTCGCCGGTCTCAACGCCATACCCAATCACCTCTACGAAGCCGCGGCCATTGATCGAGCATCCCGTTGGACCGTCTTTCGGCGCATCACCCTTCCCCTGTGCTCACCCCTCCTCTTTCTCGCAATCCTGCTGCGCACCACAGATGCCCTCAAGCAATTTGACCTCGTCATGGCGGTCACGGGCCCCAATGATCGCGCGACCCAAACATTGAGTGCCCTCCTCTATCAAGTCATGTTCCGCGGATATAAAATCGGACTGGGCAGCTCTTATAGTATCGTCATCCTCCTCATCGTCATCGCGCTCGCAACTATTTTTATTCGATACATCGCCAGCATCCAGGCAAAACAGGGGAGGGAAACCGCGTGAAATATTTGAGATGGCTCGTCATCATCCCGTATTTTTGTCTCGCCACACTGCCCCTGTGCTGGCTATTTCTCACCTCCCTGAAAACCCAGGAAGCAGCGATCAGCCCCACAGCCTCTCTCATACCATCCACCGCTGAAAACACCGCGCCCGGAAGCCTGAGCTTCTCCGCCACATTAGACGCCTATCGCAAATTGGCAACACCGCATACGGGCAAAGCACACGCATTTTTTCACTACCTCTTCAACAGCGTCATCATCGGCCTGCTCAGCACCTTGACATCGGTCGTCCTCGGAACGGGCTGCGCGTATGGATTTAGCCGATTTCGCATCGCAGGTGCTCGAGACTGGCTATTCTTCATCCTCTCGACCCGCTTCCTGCCCCCGCTTGCCGTCGTAGTCCCCGTATTGATGATGTACCGCGTCTTTAATCTGCCCAATACACACCTGGGCCTCATCCTCCTCTACACGGCATTTAACCTCTCGCTCGCAGTCTGGCTCATGAAGGGATTCATAGACGAAATCCCCCGGGCGTATGAAGAGGCCGCGCTCGTCGATGGATACAGCCCACTTCAAGCATTTTACAAAATCATCTTACCCCACTCTGCAACCGGCATGGCAGTAACTGCCGTCTTCTGTCTCATATCCGCCTGGAATGAATACGGTTTCGCGCTCGCACTCAACAACGCCGAAGCCGTCACAGTACCCGTGTATTTCGCCGGGCTTCAGGGCAACATCCAGGGCATCCCCTGGCCGAAAATTGCCGCGGGCGTTCTCATTTTTGTCGTGCCAATTGCGATCTTCACAGTACTCGTCCGCAACCATCTGCTGCGGGGCGTGACATTTGGAACGATTAAACAGTGACCCATGCCATTTCTCGAACTTCAAAATCTCCAAAAAACCTATCCCGATGGCACGCGGGCAGTCAGAGGTATTGACCTGCGTGTTGACAAAGGGGAATTTATCGTCCTCCTGGGTCCCTCGGGATGTGGAAAAACAACCACATTGCGGATGATCGCGGGGCTGGAAGACCCAACCGGCGGACGGATCACACTCGACAATCAAAACGTCACGCACCTGCCGCCATCTCAACGCGATGTGGGATTTGTCTTTCAATTTTACGCCCTCTACCCGCACATGACCGTCCAAAAAAACATCGCGTTTCCGCTTGAGAACATCGGCACATCCCCCTCAGAGATCGAAGCGGCGATTGATCGCGTAGCGCGCGCCCTGAGTATCAAAACATTGCTCGACCAATACCCCAGACAACTTTCAGGCGGCGACCAACAGCGCGTCTCTCTCGCCCGGGCAATGGTACGCACGCCGGATATCTATCTCATGGACGAACCCCTGGGCACACTCGACGCAGAACATCGACTGGAACTCAGAGCATTTATACGCCGCCAACAACTGTCACTCTCCATAACCGCTATTTACGTCACACACGACCAGGAAGAAGCCATGAGCTTGGCGGATCGCATTGTCGTCATGGACGGCGGCAAAATCAGACAAATCGGATCCCCATCAGAAATCTACACGCATCCCGCAGATCTCTTTGTCGCAAACTTTGTCGGCAGCCCGGGCATGAATCTATTAAGCGGACAAATTGTGCAAAACGGGGACAATCTAACTTTTACCCGCCCGGATACAGACATTCACATCCCCATCCGCGCGAACATCGCGCCCGCGCAAGTCGTCTTTGGCATGCGCCCGGAATTTATCCGCCCCGCCAACCGCGGCATCCCGGGCAAAGTCATCCTCAGCGAATACCTCGGCAGCCACGGTTACGTACATGTCGATACGCCAATAGGCGAACTCGTAATGCGTTCAACCGACCGCTTCGCCACCGGAGAAAAAATCCATCTACACATGAATGAGACACATATTCGCCTGTTTGACCCGGATACGGAAACTGCCCTCGTATGAACAACTCATTTCTCAAAATAGACAACCTGTCCAAAAATTACGGCGAAACGCCAGCACTCTCGGACATCTCACTATCTCTCCACACCGAAGAACTCCTCGTCATCCTGGGACCAACAGGTGCGGGCAAAACAACGCTCTTGCGCATCATCGCGGGCCTCGAAGCAGCGGATACTGGACGTATAACCATCGATGGCACAGACATAACCCATCAACTACCCGCAGAACGCGATATCGCCCTCGTCTTTCAGAACTTCTCACTCTATCCCAACAAAACCGTGCGCCAAAATCTCGCATTTCCACTACAAGCACCCGGGCGCAACCTCTCCAAAACAGAAATAGCAAACAGAATCTCTCACACCGCCGACCTGCTTCGCATAACCCCGCTTTTAGACCGACCCGCTACGCACTTGTCCGGCGGCGAAATGCAACGCGTCGCAATCGGACGCGCTATCGTGCGCCAACCCCAACTCTTTCTCCTCGACGAACCCCTCACCAACCTGGACGCAAAATTGCGCGAAGTATTGCGCGTCGAACTCATCCGCCTCCAGCGCGACCTGCGCACACCCATGATTTACGTCACACACGACCGGGTTGAAGCCCTCTCAATGGGCGACCGAATCGCCGTCTTATCCGAAGGAAAAATCCTGCAAATCGGTACCCCTGAAGAAATCTACCAACAGCCCAATTCTCCGATTGTCGCCCGTCAACTCGGCTATCCCCCCATCAATACCATAGACGTCCACAAACAGCAAAACCAATGGTTCACAGCCTCGAACCAGGCCATCATGACCGCAGATCGCAACGCCCCTTCAAACGCCACCCTCGGCATCCGCGCGGAAGATATATCCCCCCAGGGAGGCGAAATTCCCGCGATCATCGAAGTCATCGAAGACCTCGGCGCATCGACCATCTTGCTCGCCAACTGGGCGGGACAATCCATTCAGATCTCGATCTCCGGTGAGCAACAGTGGCATGTCGGAGACGAGATATACCCGTCTATTGATCTGGACCGCGTTCTGGTGTGGGAAAAAAAGCAACCACAGATGAACACAGATGAACACAGATGAAAACCCGTAGGGCTAAGGACGTAGCCTCCCCAAACGAAAGAGACAGATAGGCGATATGGATGTATAGGATTTGAGTCGCGATCCAGTATTTGCGAACTGTGAATGGGAAAATTTGATAACCTATTCGTTTTTTTTATAAAAATAGAAAAAAGAGACATATGAGGTAAAAAGAGACATATGCGTAATTTTTTGAATTGAAATCACTGACGTAGCGGCGAAATAGCCTCATAAATGGGTCAAGTCTAAGGAGATTCTTTCAGGCTTGCTGGAAGAACCTTCAATTTTTATACTGTATTTTAACAACATCTCTATTAAACCCCAAGAGGTCCATTATGAAAAAAATGCATTTGTTCAATCTCACCCTCTTGTTGATCTCGGGCCTGTTTACAGGTTGTGGCAGTACAGGACTCTATGTTACGGTAACACAGCCGGCTGAAGTTAATCTAAAAGAGTTTGACAAAATTGCGGTTGGAGAAATTAAAGGCTCGGGAAGCGGCGTCTTATCGGCACTCAGCGACCTTGTCCAGGTTGTAGGAGGTGGAGAAACCAGAGACTCAGGGAGCCATAAATTCTCCGCCGAGTTGACACAGGTCCTCTTTGAATCTGGACGATTTGAAGTCCTGGATCACGAAAGCCTGAAGATGGGTTTTAGCCAGAACAATCTTACCGGAAACATCGCCCTCATCTCTGGCACTATTTCAGAATACAACTACAACGAGGATTTAACCCACGAAGATATTGAGAAAAAAGATAAAAAGACGGGTAAAGTCGATACCACGCGAACATACTACCGCGAAGGAATTGCAAAGGTAAGTGTCAGCCTGCGTATTGCGGATTTGCGCACATCAAAAATTTTGGCAACCAGGAAATTTGACAAATCTGCGAGCGCAAAAGAATCAAGGAAAAACTCAAAGCCGCCCCGTATTGATCGCTCGCGCCTTTTTGAGGCGTGCCGAACGCAAATTATTCGCTCTTTTATGCGAATGATTGTGCCCTATACCGAGCGTGTGTATGTCTCATTTGAAACCGACAAAGAAATGCCAGAATTGGAACGTGGCTTTAGAATGATCAAGCTGGGCAATTGGGATGCCGCGCTTGACATCTTTCAAAGGATAACCGAAACCTATCCCAATTCCCCCTTAGTCCATAAGGCATATTACAATCTTGGTCTGAGCTATATGTACACGGATCAGTTCGATCAAGCGCGAACTGCATTAGAAGAAGCCTATGCCAGAAAGTCTGAAGCAAAATATCTAAATGCTATCAAAAAACTGAATATACGCATTGAAGATAAGCGTCGGCTGGAAGAGCAGATGTGATTTGCTCATGGGAAGCATATCAAAATACATTGTCATAAAATAATCAGGTTTTTAACTAATACGCACGTTTGTTTCCAGTGCAAATAGACGAAGCAACCACTTCCAAATTTGCGAGTATCAAACATGAAAAAAACTTACGCGATCATCTCATTCCTTGTATGCGTCTTACAGGCAGACACTTGCCATTCTTATCAGCTTATTGGCACAGCGACATTATCGGAAGAACTCATCGCCCAGCACTACACCATCAACCCCAACCTCGACGCCGTTATCGTTGTAGATAAAACAGCCCCGACATTTGAATACCATACTTACTACAGTGCTGGCTCGGCAGATGAAGAGGAAGGTGAACAAGGACGGCTACACTTCTTAGAGCATATCATATCAGGTACTGGAAGCCATGAGTATGGGAAACTCAAACAATTCATTATCGAAAATGGTGGCCAATCAAACGCCTTTACTTCTTCTCATAGTACATATTTTGTAATGAGATTTCCAAAGGACAAATTTGACCTCGCAGTTGAGATAGACTCGGATAGATATTACAACACAAGGATTGATGAAGAAATTGTTGAAAAGGAAAAGAGAATCGTACTGACGGAAATAAGCCGCAGACAGTCAGATCTTCAGAGAAAAATTGCCAATCGCTTTTGGGGCCTGGTCTATAAAAAAGAGAATTTTAATGGTCTTGGGACAGAGGACTTTATTAAACAACTCGAACCCGCCAGTTTAAAAGCTTACCATGAGAATTTCCTGCGCCGCCAAAAGAGATTGATTGTCGTGATCGGCGATGTGGATATGGACCATGTTCTGACCAAATTGGACGAATCTTATGGCAATGAGCAAATATCAGGTGAAATATCGAGCGAATCGCCTCCGCAATTTCCCGATCCTGAAATACTCGGGAAGATAGTAAAAGATACTTCAAAAAATATCCGTATTGCCAAATTCAGAAAAAGTTGGTACACACCCCATTTAGGTCATCGCGACTATGCGACCTTGCTCATTCTCGCTCGCATGTTGAACGCAAGCTCAAATTCCCTGCGATCTTCTTTAATCGATTCTAAGCTCGCAAGGGTTTTCAGGGTATCGCTTTATCACCTTAAAGGATTTAGTTTGCAGAGTTGCACGGCAGATCTGCCGCTCGACACTTCCATAGATGCCATTGAGAATGCTATCCAAACAGAATTAGAGAAGATCAGAACGCATGGTGTCTCTGAAGATGACTTTACTGCGGCTCAAAATTTACAGTTAAAGTCAATGTATTCCAGATTTTACGACCGCTCATACATGGCCAGTGAGTTCGGACGGGCATTCGCCCATACCAACGATCCCTTGCTGTATCCAAAATTGATAAAAGACCTCAAATCTGTACGCAGAGACGATATTCCACGCTTGATAGACCAATACCTGATGGATAAAAATTCCATAACGCTCTCACTAACGATGCCAGAAAAAAAACGGTCTATCGGCGCTGTAATAGTGGGAAGTATTTTTATTATTTTTTCTGCTATTATGGTTCTATTTGCGGTGATAGAGATTATCAAAAAATTGACCAGCAAATCCTCCCAAAAGGCCAATGAATATGTTCCTGAAAGTGATACTTAGTTTTGCTCTGTACTACATGGTTAGTATCCTGCCCGCTTATGCAGAGATTTCTAACCACCAAATTTTTTATCGTCAGGACAAACGCGCGCCATTGACTAAAATTGATATTGTCTTTCTCGGTGCGGGAAGTAATCAGGAATCCCCTTCTCAGATTGGGCTTGCAAGGACAGTCTCAAAGTTGATTTGGGAGTCTGCAAAAAAGCAGGGGCACATAAATCAATTGGCGATATTAGGCACTAATTTGTCTGTCTTTGCCAATACAACATCTCTGACCCTATCCGTTTCTACCCTGTCTGAGAATTGTGCTGAGTCCATAGAAATAGTCCGCGATGTCATATATAATTTCGCGTTTTTCGAGTCCGATCTGGAAGATGTGAAAAAACAAGAAGTGACTAATTATCGGAATGACCGTGAAAGAAATACCGCTAACCTTATGAGAAATTTTGCACTTGCAGAAACAAGAAATATAAAAAAACTCAGGTCCTTAAAAACGCTGAAGAAATTTTCTGTAAAAGATATCAGGCGATATTATGTTCGGCTTCTGAAAACAGAAGTGGTGTTTTTTAAGGCACTCTCAGACCGAGATTCCACCGAGATTGCCAAACTGCTTCGTCCAATTACAGACGAGTCAGAAGATCGCCTGCGACAACAGACAGATGGTTTTGTAGATTCACTGAGACCTCCACCATTTAAGATACTCTCAGACCAAGATTCCACCGAGATTGCCAAATTGTTTCGTCCAATACGACGACAGGCAGACGGTTTTGTGCATTCACCGGCACAGCCAATCACCGATCATCATTCTGGACCTTCGGCTTTTGTCTTTGAAAATTATTCACACATGAAAAGCGTTTTCTGCTATTGGCTAATCCCCTGTGGAATGATAGGTGAAGAAGATTATATTCCGTCAATGATATCCAAGGCGCTTGGGCGATATGGTACTCAAGGGATGATCTATAAATATTTCAGAAAAGAGTTGGGATTGGTCTATGGCACTGGTAGCAGTTATCGAGCAGAAGAAAATGTCAGATTTCTCGAAAT
>JAJEAX010000342.1 GCA_022822565.1 Candidatus Latescibacterota bacterium | reverse complement strand
GGCGCGGTAATTTGTATATCTTTGGGGTAAGTCATCGTAGCCTCCGGTTAGGGTTTATACTACTTTGTCACCCCTATCTTAAGACTTTTCTCGGAGCTACGGTGACTTTTTCAATTTTACAGAAATATACGGACGCTATCTTTTGTCACTCGGACATCCCAAAAGAAATATGTCGATAAGTACCAAAAATGCAACCATCGTCTTAGAAACCCTTAAATCCATAACGCTCTCCTTCCATGATGTTTTTAATGCTTGGTGTGAGTTGAGAACTAAGATAATTTGAATGAACTTGCCCATTTTGGTGAACGCCTTATTTCTATTTTTAAATTCGAGAATTCTTTCAAACACCGTTTTTCCAATGCTCCAGCCCGCGTCCAGATTAAGCTGTTCCGGCATTTATGATACCACTTCCAGATCATAACGTCGCTGCAACAAAGACGCATCTGTCTCTGCTATTTCCATACACATCTCCATCGCCAGTTCGTATTTATAGCGCGTCTGTTCACAAGAAACCGGGTTGGGATACATCGGATCACCCGTCGTCGTCCGCGCATCCCAAAGACACCCGCCACCACACAAGTTGCGCGCCCAGCACGTTTTGCACTCAGGACGATTATTGACATTGAACTGCGTGTCAAAATGCTGCTGTTTTTCGCGGTCAATACCCGCAAACACATCTCCCATCTTAAACTCGGGCGCATCGGCCAAACTCGAGCAAAAATAGATTGATCCATCTGCCGCAACAGCCAGATACTGCTTACCACCCAGACATCCGTGACAGGATTTTGCGCGCGTCAGCAATTTTCGGATCCGCGAATCAAACTCTTCATCTTCACTCTCTTTACCACTTAAAATGGCTTTGAGCGCACGCCGGCTCCGCTTGTAAATTTGTTGCTTCAAAACGGGTATGTGTTCTTCTCGAATAGCGTAAGGCGCATTGGGGGAGACAACAGCGGGACCAACAAGCGCGTTTTCAGTACCGTGGGAACGCAACGCATCGGCAATCTGATCCTCATCCATATCATACGCTGTCATAACAGCCTGCAAATACACGCGCTCAGGCGCCTCAGCAGTCAATTTCTGTACATTTCTTGCCACAACATCATAAGTCCCAGAACCATTGTGAAACTTGCGAATGCGGTCCTGTGTTTGACGCCCACCATCCAGGCTAACCTTAATCTGAAACTTTTCATCAATCAAAAACTGCTTCATCTCGTCGGTCAACAATGTGCCATTGGTCACAATGCCAAAACCGATCTGCACACCCAATCGCGCTGATAGGGATTTGGCAAATGGTACGAGCTTGAGTAGAAGCGGAAAGTTCAAAAGCGGCTCCCCACCAAAAAAATCAATCTGGCACCGTCCCAACACCTGAGCCTCGGTAACAATCCATCTTATGGCTTGCTCGGCAACCTCCGGTTGCATCAGCATGGCCTTACCGCCGTAATCCCCCCCGTGGGCAAAGCAATAAGCACATTGGATATTGCACGTATGCGAAACGTGCAGCGACACCTGCAAACGGTCTGTCTGCGATACGCCACAGGCTGCCACCCCTTCTGTCGTCGGTATATCGGATATCACAGGTAGAGCGCCATCCGAAATCAACTCCACCTGAGCTAGTTCTTCGATAGCCTCGACAATTTCTTCTGCCTCGTATTGGTCAGTCAACGTCTGAACAACCTGTGAAGTAGATAAGCCTTCGCAACACGCTAAAATCACCTGGAAAAGGGGATCCAGTTCAAAAAACAGACCTGTCTCCACCTGATAGACAATCGGTCGCTTTTGTTCTTCAATTTGAAAAAGATGCATGTCGCATTTTTGAATGCACAGCATAGCACGCCCTCCTTAGAATAGATGATGATTCACTCAGGCTGATCAAAATAGTCTCTATCGTCATCATCATCAGGGAAAGGTGCGAGGGGAACAGTAAAAGTATAAGGGTAGCAGTGAACTTCAGAACTATTCGTCGTCCGGTAGGTACGAAGACCACATTCCTGATCTATCGTTCCATTGATCAAAGTCAACTTGCGTCGTGTTGCCATGTTATCCTCCTTTAAGGAAAATTCTGTTCTATAACGATTTGCCCTTTTATAGTGCAAGATCCGTGCCAAAAATCGTCGCAACACAAAAAAAAGCACTTGAATGTGCTCAAGTGCTTGAAAAACAAAGGGATAAATTTTAAGAATGATTCGTGCTACACCTACGAGATTT
Organism: Candidatus Latescibacterota bacterium; assembly: GCA_022822565.1. GTDB lineage: Bacteria > Latescibacterota > UBA2968 > UBA2968 > UBA2968 > VXRD01. The sequence goes on along the minus strand of JAJEAX010000342.1, from coordinate 4,961 downwards.
TGGCGCAAGTGCATCCGCCAGGATGCACCTATAATCGTCTATTTATAAGAAAATCAACATAATTATCTGAATTATATAAGGATAGACAAGGTGCATCCGATGGGATGCACTGCTGCATACAGTTGGATGCACCTGTTCAACGTCTATCTCAATCCCAAACGATTGATCTTTTTCTGTAAGCCAGCGCGCGTTATCCCCAGTTCTTTAGCCGTATGCGTAATATTGCTCTCATATTTCTCGAGCGCGTCTCGAATCAACCGTCTCTCATACTCCTGCATACGATCTTGTAAACGCCCTTGATATTCGACAGAGATATCTGACACCGCGTGACCGACAGCTTCCGAAAACAAATCGGGCGTAATATCACCCTCTTCTTCTGCCAATGCAACCGCACGCCGAATCTTATTCTCCAATTCGCGCACATTGCCAGGCCAATTGCGACTTGTGAGTGCCCTGATTGCGCCCACAGTCAGTCTTCCAACGGACTTGTTTGTACCTTCTTTTGCTCGGGTGAGCAGGTGTTCGGCCAATAACGGAACATCTTCAAGGCGTTGTCGCAATGGGGGCATATCAATCTGAATCCCGTGCAACCGATAATACAAATCTTCGCGAAAAAAGCCTTTTTCTACTTCCTTTTTCAAGTCTTGATTGGTCGCTGCAATAATGCGTACATCCACTGTCCGGTTCTCTGTTTCTCCCACGCGCCGCACCTCACCCTCTTGCAACACACGCAACAAACTCCTTTGCAACGGTGGTGGGGCATCGGCGATTTCATCGAGAAAAACCGTACCCCTATCAGCAGCCTCAAAAATCCCCTTATGATCTTCATTCGCGCCAGTAAACGCGCCTTTTTTGTGCCCAAACAACTCACTTTGTAACAGCTCTGGTGAAAGGGCAGCGCAATTTTGCGACAAAAACGGCTGGTCTTTGCGCGTGCTATTGTAGTGTATGGCACGCGCAGCTAATTCTTTACCCGTACCTGTCTCACCCTGCACAAGCACGGAAATATCACTCTTTGCCGCGCGTTCGATAAGATAATAAATCGTCTGCATCGCATCACTTTGCCCAAACAGATCGCCAAGCTGGTGCCGTCTTTCGACCTCTTGCTGCAAATATCGCGCTTTCTCTTCCAATTGTTCGTACATCCTCGCATTGATCAGTGCTACTCCCACCAGATTCGCAAATGCCTGTAAAAACGTCTGATCTGTTTCAGAAAATGCGTTGTTAATGCCGCGATGATCCACATATAGCGCACCCATCACACCTTCGTTCTGATGGAATACGGGCACACACAATACAGACCGGATATGATAATCTATCACGCTTTGATATTGATTTAGCCTTTTGTCTATCTGGGCATCAATGCTCAAAACAGGTTCATTTGTTTCAATAACTCCACGAATAATACCCCGGCTCAATTCTTGTGCATCATCTACCTCTATGTTGTGGTGGCGCACCGCATTGACCACAAAGTCTTTTGGGGTCTCATTTTTTAGCGCAACAAGTACGCGCTCTGCTGGATAAACATCCAGCAAATTACCCAAAATCCGATCTAATAGCACTTTGACATCGCGCTCTGTGGTCAATTCGCTGCTCACATCGTAAAGCAAGCGCAAGCGATCAATGGACAATGTATCGACTAAAATTTCAGAGCTACGGGTTGGAGCATCATCCCCACCGCGAGAAGATCCGTCAAATTGATTTAATAACACCTGTGTTTTCTCCAGAAAATAGGACATTTCCATTTCTTCAAACGCCTGTTTTGCTACTTTGAGATACTTTTGAGCTTCTGTCATATCATCGCGATCGAGATAAAACTCCCCTGCCATCAGTAGCGCACGCGCCCAGTGGTCGCCTTTTGATTCTTTTCGACATTTAATAGCCTGCTCATAAGCCTCTTCCGCTTCGGTTATCCGCCCTGCTTGAGCCAAAGCAACACCAATACCACAATAAATCAGAGGCAATATGCCCGTGTACATACCCGATGTTTGCTGTACACCTTCACTGGCTTTTTCTGCCCATTCAAGTGCTGTTTCTTTATTTTCCATTCTCGCAGCAGCCGTTGCCGCAATCGCATAAGCGCGATAGACATAATCTTTGCGCGATGTTTTCAAAAATCGCTCCACGGAGGTCTCAGCATATTCCAATGCCTCTGAAAAATCACCGCGTTCCAGTGCCAATTCTCCCAAATAGAGAAAATTTTCTGCTTCCCAGTACACAACGCCTCGCTTCTGCCACTCGCCAATGACTTCATAGCAAATGGCTTTCGCCTGGTCGAGGTCTCCCAGATAAAAATAAACTCTTGGAAGTAAATTAAGTAACCAAATGCGATGGTGTTCAAGTCCAGGTTGCTGAGATGTACTTACAGCCGCTTCCACATATGCCTTGGCTGTCTCAAATCGAAATTCCACCAATGCCACCATACCTTCTCGCCCTTGTACAATAGCCTTATTCTGGGCTTCTCCCAGCGCAGAATATTTCTCTATTTCTCGACGCATATACACAATCGCTTCTTCGTGCCTCCCAGACACATCGCATAAATGAGCCAAACTCCCCAACGCCTGAATCTCTCCGTCAAGATCACCGAGTTCACGATAAAGCTGCAATACCTCCAGCATATATTCTTCTGCTACTTCCCCATGTTGCAGTACGCTGTGAATAACGCCTTCATTCCACAAAATACGTGCCTTTAAATCTTTGCGATCACTGGGCAATAACGCTTTTGCCTCATCTAAAAGTTCCAGTGCGCTGTTGTGCTGACTACAACAGCGTAAAACGTTTGTATAGTCGCATAAAAAATTGATGGCATCTGCAGGTGATTCAAAAGCGTCATCTGATGTCCAGTCTCGCACAGCCTCAAACCGTCTCAATGCCTGGCGATAAGCGTGTTTTTCCAGTGCCTTTTTACCTGATAGGCGCGTATATTTTATAGCTTTATCTCGTTCTTCTGCCGCCGCAAAATGATCTGCCAATTCTTCTGTCAATTCTTCTGTGTCTTCCGTCTTTTCCAGGACATTGCCAATTTCTCGATGTAACAGACGCCGCCGCACATTTTGCAGGCGATCGTAAATTGCACGCCGACACAAATCCTGTGAAAATCGATATAGATCTTCATCCTCTCCACAAGTAGCCAAAAGCCCTTCTGCAATCAAGTCGTCCAGCACATCCAGCAATTCTAACTCATCACCGCGCCAAACCGCAGCCAATAAGTCAAAAGAAAAATCAGAGAGAAAAACACAGGCGTATTCCAGCACCCGCTGTTGCACATCAGGCAGAGTAGTTGTGCGCCTATACAAAACCTCTGAAAAATCATCAGACAACAAAGTTTCGGGAAACTCTCCCCATTGCCAATCGCCGGACACATTCTGCTGAATCACATCGGCATTCACCAGCGTCCTCATTGACTCCACGACAAACAGGGGCAATCCACCGGTTTCTCTGAACAGGGTTTGCAATGCATCCGGCGGTATGGATCGCTCCCCCAACATCGACGCCGCTAAATACCCCGAGGCTTCTTGTGGCAAATTTTTCAACCGAATCTGAGTCGCTTTAGCAAATGCATTGCTGTGTATAAAATTCTCAATTTCCTCTGAAAGCGGTTCCAGGTTGGACCATCGACAGGTCAGGCATAACAAAAACGGACACGGTTCTGGATCGCGCAACACATACTGCAAAAATTCCAATGTCAATTCATCAAGCCATTGAATATCTTCCAAACACAACACAATGGGCTGTTGCTGTCGCAGAGTTTTTAGTAACTGCAACCAGCGCTCCATAACAGAAAACTTGTCCGATTCTACAGGATCGGGCAATCCCGTCGCCGAATCTATCGTCCCTTGAAAAGCATCGGTCAACGCACCGTATATTTGTCCACCTTCTTCCTGACCTGTGCCTTTCAAACACAGAAAGTCATGGATCAGAGCATCGCCCAATAGTTCCTCAATTAGTCTCGATTTTCCCACACCGGACTCACCGGAGATCAGCACCACGCGCTGTTTGCCAGCCTGTACATCCTTTAACATCGCGCGCAATGTCTTCATTTCGGATTCGCGCCCGACAAATTGTGGTCGCATAACTTTTCTGGGCACATCGCGTTGCTTGTCATCGGGTAGCACAAACTCCGATGGTAAGGCGCGTAACACCTCCTCTGCGGACTGATAACGATCAACAGGCTCCTTTGCCAGCAACTGCAGCACTATTTGTTGCGTCTGTTCGGGAATCGCGATATTGACTTCATCCAGGGGTGGCGGGGACTCGCGAATATGCTTCATGATAACAGATATTGGATTGTGTCCAGAAAAGGGTGGTACATTCGTGAGCATCTCGTATAAAATTATGCCCAACGAGTACAAATCTGATCGATGATCCACCCACAAGCCCTTACCTTGCTCTGGCGACATATATTCTGCCGTGCCAATCGCCGCGCCCGTCTGCGTAATGGAGGCACTATGCAGGTGCCGGAGTTTCGCCAGGCCCATGTCCAGGATCGTGGTCTCGATTCCCTCTTCTGTTTCCAATACCATAATATTGGATGGTTTGAGATCGCGATGCACCGCACCCTGCGCGTGGATGTACGCCAACCCCTCGGTAATTTGTTGCACCAGAGCAAAAAAGTGAGACGCCCGGAATTGTCCTAACATTGCATGATCGGCAATTATTTTTTCCAATGTCTTTCCGGGTAAATAGTCCATCGTAAAATAGGGGCGATCTTCTGCAAAGCCCCAGGTGTATGTGCGTACCAGGCGCGGGTGCTGGAATCGGTTCAACACTTGAAACTCTCTGTGAAAGCGGCGGCGCACAGCCTGCTCATCCATCATTTCATTCAAAATTTTGAGCGCGCACTCCTGGCTTTGCTCCAGGTCCAAAACCCGATAGACTTCGCCCATGCCCCCGGTTCCGAGGTGTGTCTGGATTTGGTATTTGTTGTCGAGAATCGTTCCGTTTTCAAACATACACGTTAT
>JAJEAX010000158.1 GCA_022822565.1 Candidatus Latescibacterota bacterium | reverse complement strand
ACGATGCTGAAGCGGGGATACCGTGCGGAGGTGGCGACGGGGACGATTTCGGCGTCGGGTACTTTGGGGCAGATTATTCCGCCGAGTATTGTGCTGGTGCTGTTGGGTAGTGTGCTGAATGTTTCGATTGGGGATATGTTTGTGGGGGCTGTGGTGCCGGGTTTTGTTCTGGTGGGGCTTTATGTGGTTTATCTCGTTTTGGTCGCGATTTTTAAGTCCGAGTGGGCACCGGCGATGCCAGAGGAGGAACTCGCGCAGTTTCACGGCAGGGCGATGGTGAAGCGCGTTTTTCAGGCTTTTATTTTGCCGGCTGTTCTCGTTGTTGCGGTGCTGGGTTCTATTTTTGCGGGGATTGCTTCACCTACCGAGGCGGCGGCTGTGGGTGCGTTTGGCGCGACGCTTTTGACGGTGCTGCAAAAGAAGTTTTCTTATGCGACGCTGAAGGCGGTGATGGCGGAGACGACCCATCTGACGTGTATGGTTTTTATTATTCTGGTTGGGGCTACGGCGTTTGGTCTGGTTTTTCGCGGTATGCACGGCGATGCGTATTTGACGAATTTGATTCTTTCGGCGAATATGAGTCCGGGGGCGTTTCTCGCGCTTGTGATGGTTATGATTTTTGTGGCGGGCTTTTTTATCGATTTTATCGAGATTACGTTTATTATTGTGCCGGTTGTGGCGCCTATTTTTGTGGCGTTGGGGGTGGATCTTCTGTGGTTGGGTATTTTGATTGCGATGAATTTGCAGACGTCTTTTTTGACGCCGCCTTTTGGTTTTTCACTTTTTTATCTGAAGGGGGTCGCCCCGCCCGAGGTCCGCACGGGTCATATTTATCGGGGGATTATTCCGTTTATTATTATTCAACTGATTGGGCTGACGCTCGTGATCGCGTTTCCCGAGATGGCGACTTCTCTGCCTAAATATTTGGGGGGATGAGAAGTGTGATCCGCAGATGGACGCAGATGGTCGCAGATATTTGGGGGGATGAGAAGTGTGAAGTGTGAAGGAGGAAGTGTGAAGTGTGAAGGAGGAAGTGTGAAGTAGGAAGTGTGAAGTAGGAAGTGTGAAGTAGGAAGTGTGAAGTAGGAAGTGTGAAGTGTGAAGTAGGAAGTGTGAAGGAGGAAATACGTTAAAGGCAATCGTCATCGCGGCAGGGTGTAAGCCGCGATCCAGAGGTTTTGCCTTTTCATCTGTAGTTGCATTTGCCTTTCATCCTGTCCATCCTTTCATCCTGAGAATCCTGATTCAGACAGTGGATGCTTTTCCTCACGCACTCAAGTTCTCGTAATAAATCTTCTCCGATATCGCCGCCCAGCCGTTCATTTGTTTCCGAAATGAATGAAATGATTCATAGACTTTTTTGCTCATGGCATCGGCTGCGATGAGTTCATCTATGACTTCCCCGGCGTATTTTTCAAGTGTTTTGAGGACTTCGTCGGGGAATTTTTTCAGGGTTGCGTTGTGGTCTTTGGTGAGGGTTTGCAGATAGATGTTGTTTTTGGCTTCAAATTCCGATAGTGCCCAGGCATTTGCGCGCGCTGCAGCGGTTCGCACGATGTCTTGCAGGTTTTTGGGCAGGGTTTCGTAGGCGGTTTTGTTGACGATGAGTTCTATGACGGTGCCGGGTTCGTGCCAGCCGGGATAGTAATAGTATTTGGCGGCTTTGTAAAAGCCCATGAGGGTGTCGTGGTAGGGGCCGATCCATTCGGTTGCGTCGATGACGCCGCGTTCGAGGTTGGTGAAGATTTCTGCTCCGGCTGATAATATGGCCGATCCGCCGGCTTTGGAGATGACTTTGCCACCGAGGCCCGGGATGCGCATTTTGAGGCCCTGAAGGTCGGTTACCGAGTTGATTTCCCGGTTGAACCAGCCGCCCATTTGCACGCCGCTGTTGCCCGCGGGGATGGGGATGAGGTTAAATGGGGCGTAGAGTTCTTCCCATAAGGCGAGGCCACCGCCGCTGGTGATCCAGGCGTTCATCTGCTGGGCGTTCATGCCAAAGGGTACAGAGGCGAAGAATTGCGTTGCTTGCGCTTTTCCAGCCCAGTAATACGCGGCGCCGTGGCACATTTCCGCGGTTCCCGCGCTTACGGCGTCAAAGCCTTCGAGGGGGGGGATGAGTTCGCCGCCGCCATAGACCTGTATTTTGAGCTGGCCTTCGGACATTTCTTCTGCCCATTTGGCGATGTGTTCAGCAGATTCTCCCAGGATGGGGAAGTGCGGCGGCCAGGTTGTGACCATTTTCCATTCGTATTTTTTGCGCGTTTGTACAGCAGGTGCCCCGGTTTCCTGTGGGGATGCACAGCCCGCCAATAATGCAGCTCCGCCGGCAAGTCCGGCTTTTTTTATGAAGTCGCGACGTTTTACGCTTTCCACTGTTGCCTCCGGTTTAATTGAGGGGGTTACACAAATCAAAAATCAATGACATACACCCACTCAATATAAATAAAAAATAGAAAAAATTTGAACTTTATAAATGAAAGTTTTTTGCCGCTCTTGACAAGTGTATCCATGTGTGGTTACATTTAAAAATGGGTAGAATTCGGCGAGGAAATTTCATTTTTGTGTTTTGGGCTGGCGACCATCCCCCAAGACATGTTCACGTTTATCGGTCAGGCAAGCTGGTCGTTAAATGGGATTTAGAAAATAATAGGGCGATGAAGGGCAAGCCGACGGGTCAAATTTTAAAATATATACGAGAATTGCAAGACAGGGGATTGCTTTGAAAATTCGAAGAGTTGTGCCGAATAATCGGAAGAAGGCTTTTGAAGTTTATACGTACAATAATACCTATCTGTTTCCCTATGCGGTTGTGCGACCTACTCCGCGCAAAGGGTGCTGGGTTGTCAATGCGTATGTCGATCCCGAGTTGGATAATGAGGGGTTTGTCTATGTTCTCGCGTCTGGAGATGAGGGGACGGTTCACATTGATCATGTGCTTGAATACAATAGAGATCCTGGTTATATGGCTGATTTGTTGCTCTATAAGTTGACGTGTCGGGTTCGGGAGGCTGTGGAGCAGTCGCCATTGAGTACCCGTGAGATTATTCGTCGGCTCGGTACATCGCCCGCGCAATACTACCGGCTTCTGGATCAGACCAATTATCGAAAGTCCATTCGGCAATTGTTCGCGTTATTTCACATTGTGAACTGTAAGGTCGAATTTGTCGTAGAAGCTGATGTCGCGCATTAAAAAAAGCAAAAAAAATCGGGCTTACCAACATAACAGGTAAGCCCGATTTTTGTTTCCGCACTACACAGGTTATATAATTCCATTATTAAGCAGATGGTTGTAATAATCGGTTTTTGACATGTTGCATGATGCAATTTCCGTGTATTGTTTTGTTGAGATGTGCAATTCACCGCAGAATAATCTTCTGAGAGTAGGTCCAATATCACGCTTATTGCGACTCACACGCGTTGTTACGTATGGCGTTCCTTCATCATCCATAAGTATCCATCTTTCATGTTTCGTTCCGCCTTTTTTAACAAATCCGAGCTTTACAAGCACCTTTCTTCGATGTTCTTGCAAGTTCATGTTTTGAAAACCTTTTTTAAGAATTGATGCCGTTTCTTCATATATGAAGAAACGTTGTTTTTGTATTCTTCCATGATTTGAAAATCGTCAAGCACAATATCTGCTAAACTGTCCAGCGCATCTTCCAAACTGCCATCGTCACTACTGGCGATAATACTCGGAAAATCCTTAAAGTACACCACCCATCCATCTACAAATTCTTCAAAAACGATAGGCCACTTTCCAGTCGTTAATGGCAAATCAATTTGGAATGTGTTGACTGGCTGTTCAGTGTCTTTTAATACTTTTTCACTCATTCCTTCTGTAATACCGGGAAAGCTAAACGCTTCATGTTTGTCATCAAATCGACCCCTCCAACAATGATAAAGCAATCGAGAAGCAGCTTCTTCCTCTGGTAGCTTTGTAATGGTGGTTTCCATGTATTACTCCTTGTAGGGTATTGCTCTGAGTGCTCATTTACCATTCCTACTTTGAGAAAATATGTCTTTTTGTGTCAAGTAAGGCAACCCATTTTTAACGCTGAATAAAAAAGTTTGAACCTTTTGGCAATGTCAGGTGTATGCTATGGGTAGAGACGCGCAGTAAATCACGCACTGTTTGGTTTTTTTATGTTCTCGAGAAAATACCACACGCTTTCCGATGAAAAGCTCATGTCCCGCATTCAGCGGGGCGATGCGGCCGCGTTTGACGAACTCTATGCCCGATATAGCAAGCGCATGCTTTATTATTTTCATCGGATGCTGGGCGGGGATGAGGAGAAGGCGCAGGATTTTTTGCAGGATTTGTTTTTGAAGATTGTCGAGAAGCCCGCCCGGTTTAAGCGGGGGCATGCGTTTACGTCCTGGCTTTATACGGTTGCACACAATATGTGCAAGAATGAGTATCGCAAGCAGAGTGTGCGGAAAATTGTGGTTAATGATCCCGATATCGATTTGCATTGTGGATGGGTTGACGGTGATCATGCAATAGAAAAAGCGTGCGATGAACGGGCTTTTTTGCGCGCGCTGATGGATGAGTTGGATCAGCTCAGTGTGGATCAGCGTACGACGTTTTTATTGCGGCATCAGGAGTGTCGCAGTATTCGAGAGATTAGCCAGATTCTCCAGTGTCCCGAGGGGACGGTCAAATCGAGGCTGCACCATGTTACGCAGAGGCTGGCAGAGAAACTTCAGGGGCGAAATTCCCTGTGTGGATGAGGAGATGGATATGAAGCGGGTTATTCCTATTGAGTTTAATAATAAAAAAGATGTAGATGGGGTGTTGAAGCAGGCACTTGCGGTTCCCGGGTCCGGTGGTCTTGAACCCGATCCGGCGATTCGCAATGCTGTTGTTGCCCAGATGTCCGCGCGAGAACGCAGTGGGGTCAATGTGTTGCGTTTTCTCAAGTTCCCGGTGCGCTTGCCGGTTTATCAGATGGCTTTTGCGATGGGGATTGTTCTGTTTGCGGTTTTGGGTATCCGCAAGTCGCAGCCCGATCCCGCGGCGATACGGTCTCCCGAGTCGCCAGTTGGTGTTGTGGATACGAGCCGGACCGATTCTCCCCGGGTTTCGCTTTCAGATTCGCTTACGCAGATTACGACTATTTTTCCCGCTTCCAGTCCTGTAGATAGTCTTTAAAAAGTGTGATAGATCAAAGGTCATCGCGGCAGGATCCCTGCTTAAACCATGCAGGGACATGCTTTAGCCGCGATCCAGAGGTTTTTGCCTTTTCATCCGTGTTAATCTGTGTTCATCGGTGGTTGCATTTGCTTTCCCCCAGTCCTTCAAAATACGATCAATCCCCGAGCAACTTCGCCAGCGGCCAATGCGTCAAATGCTTCGTTTGCGCCTTCGAGGTCAAATCGCCGGGTTACGAGTTCGTCGATTTTTAGTTTGCCTGCCAGATAGAGTTCTACCATGCGCGGGAAGTCGTCCCATGTTCTCGCGCTTCCGTATTTGCAGCCGCGCAGGATGCGTTCGTTGGCTTGGAGGTTGCCGGTGTCAAATGTGACGGTGGAGCCGGTTGGGGGCAGGCCGATGAGCAGACACTGTCCCCTGGATGCCAGACAATCCCATGCTTGATTGATGACTTGCGCGTTTCCGACTGCTACAAATGAATAATCCGCCCCGCGTCCGGTGAGGTCTTTTATGGCTTCGACCGGATTTTCTTTGCTGGCGTCGATGGTGTGCGTCGCGCCAAAGGATTTTGCGTATTCCAGTTTGGCGGGGTTGATGTCGATTGCGACGATGGGGTGTGCCTGGACGAGGGTTCCGCCCTGTATGACGTTGAGGCCGATTCCCCCTGCGCCGAATACGGCCATGCTCGCGCCAGGCGTTACGGCGGCGGTGTTGATGACGGAGCCTACGCCGGTCATGACTGAGCATCCGATTAATGCGGCTACTTCGAGGGGCATGTCTTCCCGTATGGGGATCGCACAGGAGGCGGGCATGACGGAGTATGAGGCGTAGCTGCACGCGGGGCCGTAATGGTACACGGTTTGTCCTTTTATTTTCATTCTGGATGTGCCGTCCATCAATACGCCTTTGCCCGGGGGGGTGCGTTCACATAGGTGCGATAGTCCGGTTACGCAGTAGTGACAGCGCCCGCATGTCGATGCCCAGGATAGGATGACGTGGTCGCCGGGTTTTACATGCCGTACGCCAGGTCCCACTTCTTCTACGATTCCAGCCCCTTCATCACCGAGTACCATTGGCATTGGAAATCCGGTCCAGCTCCCATCTACGACGTGCAAACAACTGTGACATACGCCTGTGGCGATCATGCGTACCATGACTTCGTCTTCTTTTGGTCCCTCCAGGTCCAGGTCCGCCACTTCCAATGGCCTGCCCGGCTCATAGAGTAATGATGCTTGCATTTTCATGAGATTCCTCCATAAAAAGATGATGTGTTTCTTAACTTAATTCATTCCTATCAACAGAGCCGTCATCGCGGCATGGTTTTAGCCGCGATCCAGAAGGTTTTATCTGCCTTTGATTTTGCCTTTGATTTTGCTTTTCATCCTGTTCATCCTTTAATCCTGTAAATCCTGATTCAGACATTTACACCACTTCCTCCGGCACCTCATTCGGCGAGCGGCCGTCGGAGTTGTTGACCTTAGACCCACCCGGTGCGGCGATATGCCCGTCTGGCAAGAGGGGGTCATGCGTTTCTTTCATCCAGGCGTACAATTGATGGCTCAGATCTTTCCGCACAGGTGCCATGTCTTCCCGGTCGATGATGTTGTGCGTTTCATCGGGGTCGAATATCAGGTCGTATAACATTTCCTGATCGCGTGGCAATTTTTCCCAGTTTTGATTGAGTAAGAAGGCTTTTGTGGGGGTGTCATCCACGTTGGGCAATACGAGTTTGTCGCGGTTGTCGTATCGCCGAATGTATTTGTATCGCTCCGTGCGGATGCTTCGCATGGGTTCATACGCGGCGTGATAGGTGACTTCTGAAAAGATTTCTTCCCGGTGGCGGTCCTCGTTTATGAGGGGATGCAGGGATTTTCCCTGTACGTGGTCGGGTATTTCAATGCCGGCAGCGCGATATGCCGTGGGTAAGAGGTCCATCAAGCTGACCATTGCGTTTACGGTTTTTCCGCCTTCAAAGCCGGGTCCGCGTATGATGAGGTACACGCCGATGCCGTGGTCTGTCAGGTTGCACATGTTGCGCGGAAATTGCAAGCCGTGGTCGGCAAAGCAGAATACGAGGGTGTTGTCTGATAGGCCGGTTTCTTCGAGTGCGGCGAGTACGTTGCCGTAGTGGTTGTCCATGATGCGCGCAGAGGCTTTGTAGTCGGCTGTGTCGGCGCGCGTTTCCGGTGTGTCGGGCAGGGGTCGGGGTGGGGTGCAGTATTGTTCGCGTTCTGCAGGGTATTTTTCTGGTTCGGCACTGTGAAATGGCCGGTGCGTTTCGTTTAAGCCCAGGTTGAGGAAGAAGGGTTGTTGGGGGGCGTTTTGTAAGAATTCTACGACGGCATCCGCAGGTTCAATCCATTTGGGCTGGCCGGGGTAATTTGTGTCCAAGCCGGAGAGGATTTCGCGATATCCAATGGTGTTCAGGTCCGGTGCGGTGTGTTCCACGCCGGCGGTTGCGGTGAAGTAGCCATTTGCTTTGAAGATGCGCGCGGCATGCCAGTCGTAATTGGACATGGCAAAGCCGCGGTGTGCAAGTCCTGTCATGCCACAGGAGTGGGGGTACATGCCGGTTAAGAAACTGGCTCTGCTGGGCGAACAGGTGGGGGCTGTGGCATACGCCCGCCGAAATAGTACGCCTTGTTCTGCCAGTTGCTGTAGGTGCGGTGTTGGTACGGCGTGTCCGTAAGGTTCGATATAGGTTCCGGTGTTGTGCGAGTGCATAAATAAGATGTTTGGTCGGTCGTTCATGCAATCCTTCCTTGTGGTAGGTCTTGTTTGTTTTTATCTTAACGCGCCTATTGTAATGGTTTTGTCGCGCGATTGAAATAGTTTTTTTGTTATGGATATTCATCCTCTTATTGCACATTTTCCCATTGTGTTGCTGATTATCGGCGTTGTTTGCGATGCGATTGGGATATTAAATGGTCGCGATTTTTTTTTGAGAGCGGGGTTTTTGCTCTTTTCGCTGGGTGCTTTGACCGCGATTCCGGTCGCGCTTACCGGGGATAGTGCTGCCGAGGTCGCGCAATATATCGATGGTATTGCGGCGGATTTGGAGGATCACGATACGCTTGGGACTGTTACCGCGTTCCTCGCTGTTGCGCTGGCGCTGTTGCGCACGCATTTTGTTTTGAAGAAGAAATTTGTCGGGATTGTTCGCTATGTGTATCTCGTTTTTGGTCTTGTTACCGCGGGTCTGGTGTGCGCGGCGGGATATACGGGTGGGCATCTGGTTTATTTTTACGGCGCTGGAACAAAGCCGGTTACGTCACAGATTGAGTTGAAACCACCGATGAACACAGATACACACAGATAAAAGGCGTTTTATGCATGGCATCCGGAGCATATCCCATTGCCCTGACATCCCTTGCATTTGTCCGGTATGAGCAACACCGCAACCATCCGTGTTCATCGGTGTTTATCTGTGGTTGCTTTTAATAAAGGACAATATGCCGATTTATCTCAAAAATCCACACAGTATTCTGGCGGTGCTGAAAAAGCGTCCGCAGGATGTTTTCGAGATTCGATTGCCCGCCAAACAGGGCGGTGGCGTGTGGAGAACTGTGCGGGAACGGGCAGAGGAGGTCGGTGTGCGCGTGTTTTTCGGGCGGGGCGAACAGGGGTCTGTGCGGCAGGATCGGTCTCGTGGAGGAGACGCAGAAGCTTCGGTTAAAGAACATCCGGGGTGTGATCTCGCGGCGTTGTTTGCCGATAATGCGGGTCTTTTTTTGGCGCTGGATACGGTTCAAGATCCGCAAAATCTGGGTGCGATTTTTCGCACGGCAGCTTTTTTTGGGGTGCGCGGTGTTTTGCTTAGCCGAGATCGTTCCGCTCCAATGAGCGGCGCGGCGTACGATGTTGCTTCGGGTGGCGTCGAGTATGTTCCGTTTTCTGTTCAGACCAATTTGAGCCGTGCGCTGGATGTTGCCAAGGATGCGGGTCTCTGGGTTTTGGGGACTTCTGAGCATGCCGAGAAGAATTTGGATGCGTTTTCGGCGGATCGTTCCTGGCTTCTGGTGCTGGGGAATGAGGAGAGCGGGATGCGACGCCTTACGCGCGATAAGTGCGATGAAATATGTCGCATTGCCCCTCGCGGTGCTATCGGGTCTCTGAATGTGTCTGCCGCCGCCGCGATTTGTATGCATCATTTTACAGGGGGTGAGTAATAACAGAGACGTATCCAGTATGTAGAGGCGGGCCCCCGTGCCCGCCCATCATCTTCGTCTTTGCTGTTGCTTTTATTTGCCTTTATCCTGTTCATCCTATAATCCAGTAAATCCTGATCCATTTTCAAAGGAGATTATAATGCCAGATAACAGACCCAATATTTTACTTATTATGACGGATCAGCAGCGCGGCGATTGTCTGGGGATTGAGGGCCATCCCGTGTTGCAGACGCCGAATCTGGATTTTATGGCTGCGTCGGGCGTGCGTTTTCGCCATGCTTATTCGGCTTGTCCGGTGTGTGTGCCGGCGCGCCGTACGGTGATTACAGGGCGCAAGCCGAGCAATCACGGTGCGCTTCAAAATGCATCAGCACCGCTGCCGTGGCCGACTTTGCCCGGGGTTTTGCGCGATGCGGGGTATCGCACCCATCTTTCGGGCAAGGCGCACTGGGGTCCGCCTGCGAGGGAACTGGGGTTTGATTCCGCAGAGTGGGCGGATAGTCCGATTTCGGGGGCTGATAATGATTATCAGAAGTATGTGCGCGAGAATGGTGCGGCGTGGCACCGGGCTTCTGATGCACATGGGATGTATAGCAATGGTTTTCCAGGGCGTCCGTGGCATCTGGATGAGCATTTGCATTTTACCAACTGGTGTACACAAAAGGGGCTGGAGTTTATCGATTCGCAAAGGGGTGATCAGCCGTGGTTTTTGGCGGTTAATTTTATCCATCCGCACCAGCCGGTTACGCCGCCCGCACATTATTTTGATAAGTATATGGCGATGGATTTGCCAGAGCCTTATGTGGGGGATTGGGCGCGGGTTTTCGATGGTCCGGTGCGGGGGTTGCAGCCGGAGTGCTGGCGGTTGTGTCTGGATGCGCCGGTTATGAAGGCGACGCGGGCGGGTTATTACGGGTGTGTCGAGCATATCGATCATCAGATTGCGCGTCTGGTTAGCAATCGCGTGTTGCCGAGTAATACGATTGTTGTGTTTGCTTCTGATCACGGGGAGATGCTGGGGGATCATCAGTGGTTGCGAAAGCGCAATCCTTTTGAGCCGTCTGCGCGGGTTCCTCTGTTGATGAAGTTTCCCGATGGTTTGGGGTTGCCGCAGGAGCAGGTGATCGATCGTCCGGTTGAGTTGATGGATATTATGCCGACGTTGCTCGATGCGGCGGGTGTTCCGATTCCGGATACGGTGGATGGGGAGAGTGTGCTGCCGATTATTCGCGATTCACAAGCGGGGTGGCGAGATTATGTTCACGGCGAGTGCGCGAGTGTGCCTACGTCGAATAGCGGGATGCAATATGTGACGGATGGCAAGCGCAAGTTCGCTTATTT
>JAJEAX010000009.1 GCA_022822565.1 Candidatus Latescibacterota bacterium | reverse complement strand
CTGAGTTGATGTCGCTGCCAGCTATCAGGTCGGCATGTTGGGAAGCGGCCCATCCGGGTATGTGCGTGCGTGCAATGCCGCCAACGCCGATGATACCGACTTTGAGTTTGTCTGTCATGATGCTCCTTTCTCGTGTTAGTTGGAATCTCTTGAATAAAGGCAAAAGATAATATCGCAGCGGGTTAAGGGAAAGTTTTTTTTGTGAGATTGTGATATTTTACCCTTGACGCATATACAAATGTTCACTATATTTATGGCGGTTGGAAAATAGTATATAATATTGTGTAAAAATTGAGTTTAGGAAAGTTTTTGTGATTATATACGACGATTTTCGTCGATGTATTTCACCTAATTTAGACAGGAGATGTTCCCATGAGACGCATTTTTTCTATGTCGGCTATCGGTTCGCGATCAAACGGGGTACAACGGGCTACCTCTCGGTCTCGTTTCGTCCCTCAGTTTCGCAGGGAGGTCTGTGAGGTGATTAATCGCATTCGCGCCGCTTATGGTCCCGTTCCCATGAAAATAGTGGCCGATCAGCCCGAGGTAAAAGCCGCAGAAGCGACGATTGAACAGGCTGCGCGATTGGTGTACAGCGGACTTGAAAATGTCGAGGTATGGCGAGGTGCGCTGGTGGTCTATGAGTTGACCTGGATGTCTGCACTGAAAAAGGTGCGTCCGTCGGATAAGTCAGCTGCTTAAGTGTATTTTTTAATATTCAAGAAAGCCGAGATCCATTGAGGATCTCGGCTTTTTCTTTATAGTTGACGGGATTGGACAATTTCAGGAACTTTTGACGCCTCGCGAGATATAACTAACGTTCAATCGCTAAAACGGAGAAATGGGTATGAAATGGTGTATTTGGATACTGATTGTGGGATTTACGGTGTTGCAGGTTGAGGCAAAAATTGATCCCGAAGCTCAGGCGACGATCGCGCAAATGGAAAAGTTCAGCGAGGCTTTTGCAGCAGTGGCTTCCGAGGTCAATCCGGGTGTGGTCGCGGTTATTAAGAAAAGAGATGTGGTGGTTGGGGTGCGAAGATCAACGGGCAATCCGTTTTTCGATCATTTTTTTGGCGGTGGTCTGCAGTATCGCAGAGAACAGCGGCAGCAAGGTTTGGGGTCGGGGGTTATTGTTTCTCGGGATGGCTATGTTTTGACCAATAACCACGTTGTTGCAGAGGCCGATTCTATTGAAGTAGAACTCGACGATGGCAGAAAGTTCGGCGCAACGCTGGTGGGGACAGATCCGCAGAGCGATGTCGCGGTGTTGAAAATTGATGGGCGCGATTTGCCCGCGCTGAAGATGGGCAATTCGGATAAGTTGAAGGTCGGTTCCTGGGTGCTGGCAATTGGCAATCCGTACGGTTTGCGGCATACGGTGACGTACGGTATCGTGAGCGCGATTGGGCGGGGCAATTTAGATATTGTGGATTACGAAGATTTTATTCAGACAGATGCGGCGATTAACCCGGGCAATAGCGGTGGGGCGATGGTGAATTTGCGCGGGGAATTGGTGGGTCTGAATACGGCAATTTTGTCGCGCAGTGGAGGCAGTCAGGGTATTGGGTTAGCTGTGCCAATTAATATGGCGCGCAATATTATGCAGCAGATTATCGAAGATGGAGAGGTTAAACGCGGGTATCTGGATGTGGTGGTTCAAGATCTTACGCCGGGACTTTCCGAAGCACTGGGATTATCTGTGAATCGGGGCGCGCTGATTCAGGAGGTGGGGGAATTTGCCGAGCAAACGGGTTTACAACCCGGCGATGTGATTGTGGGGCTAAATGATCGCGAGATTTCCAGTGCAGATGAGTTTCTGACGCGTATTGCGCGAACGCCTCCGGGCGCACGGGTGATCATTGAGGTGATCCGAAGTGGGGAAAATAGAGAACTGAGTGCAATTGTGGATGCGTTTGATCCCTTTCGCGGCCTGCAAGAGGTAGAGCGACAACGCGCCCTGGGGTTGAATGTTCAGGAGATGACGCCCACAATTGCCCGTCAGTTTGGTTATAATGCACAATCGGGCATGCTCATTACCGATGTGAGAACGGGAAGCGCGGCTGATTCAGCGGGTTTGCGACGAGGGGATGTGATTCGCCAGATCAATCGCAGGTCCATGCGTTCGATTGAAGATTATAAAGAGGTATTGGCAGAGTTGAAACCCGGTGACGAAGTTGTCCTGCTCATTCGCAGAGAGACCCGCCAGTACTATACCAATTTGTACGCTGTGCTCAAGGTGCCGAAGTAGCCTGAATTAATCCACGTCCTTCTCATACCGCTCGTCTTGTACTTTTTCCTGAAGGCGATAGAGTTCGTCTTTGAGTTCGCGCACGATATCGGCGTATTCGGGATCATCGTACACGTTGTTGAGTTCACAAGGGTCTTTTTCGAGGTCAAAGAGTTCCCATTCGGGTTCTTTGGTGTCTTCGATTGATCCTTTTTGATTGAGGCCGTCGGCGTAGTAATAGATGAGTTTGTACTGGTGAGTACGCACGCCGTAATGGGCATAGACATGGTGGTGTGCCAGGTGCATCCAGTAGCGATAATACATCGATGTTTGCCAGTTCTCCGGCGTGTTGCCGTTGAGTAAGGGGCGAATGCTCGATCCCTGAAAGGTTTCGGGGATGTCAATGCCCGCGTAGTCGAGAAAGGTGGGGGCAAAGTCGGTGTTGAGGATCATGTCGGTGTTGATACTGCCGGGTTTGATTTCTTTGGGATAGCGAATGATGAAGGGCATGCGCAGGGATTCTTCGTACATGAAGCGCTTGTCATACCAGCCGTGGTCGCCCAGGAAAAAGCCCTGATCAGATGTGTAAATGACGATGGTGTTGTCGGTGAGGCCTTCTGTGTCGAGATAGTCGAGCATGCGCCCGATGTTGTCGTCGATAGAGGCGACACAGCGCAGGTAGTCTTTGATGTAGCGCTGGTATTTCCATTTTTTATCTTCATCAGGAGAGAGACCTTCAGGGGGTAAGCCCTTGAGGTCATTTTTGTTCATGTCGCGGTCAACGCGCATTTTGGCGGCTTCGGCAGCACTGGCGCGGTTGCTGTAGTCGTCCCAGAAGGTTTCGGGTTCGGGTATGTCTTCGTTTTCATACATGTGGGCGTGTTTTTCGTCGGGTTCCCAGGCGCGATGAGGTGCTTTGTGGTGGTACATGAGCATGAAGGGGCGGTTTGTATCCCGCGCTTTGAGCCAGTCGAGGCATAAGTCTGTGATGATGTCGGTGACATAGCCTTGATAGACTTTTTCTTCGCCCATTTCTATCATTTCGGGGTTGTGGTATAATCCCTGCCCGGGCAGGACATTCCAATAGTCAAAGCCGGTGGGGTCGTGGATGCCGCCGTGACCGAGATGCCATTTGCCGATCATGGCGGTCTGGTATCCCGCCTGTTGGAATAATTTGGGAAATGTGAGTTGCCTGCCGTCGAGATGGGTCGCCAGCGTGGTTACGCCGTTGATGTGGTTGTATGTGCCGGTGAGGATTACCGCTCGGCTGGGGGCGCAGATTGAGTTGGTGCAAAAGCAGTTGTCAAAGCGCATGCCTTCATTTGCAATGCGGTCGAGGTTGGGGGTCTGATTGATGCGGCTGTTGTAGCAACTCATGGCATGCGATGCGTGATCGTCGGACATGATAAAGAGGATGTTGGGACGGTCTGTAGACAAGAGAGACTCCTTGGTGAAGAAGGTGATCCGCAGATGAACGCAGATGAAACAACCGTAGGGGCGAGGCATGCCTCGCCCGTTATCGCGGCCCCGTATTACACCCCTACGGGACATGCTTTAAGCATGTGTGGAACGGTGTGCGGCTGGTCGCGGTCAAAGTTCACGGTGAAGATATGACATTACATGCGCGATATCAAGTGAGACGAAAGGCGGGCACAGGCGTTTATTCTTTGTGGGGGATGCAATGATTGGTATTATATACAGACGACGCGATGTGACTATGAAGGAGTAGAGCAAATGGTCGGTCAAAGATTTTTGTTTTTTATATGGATGTTCATTTTTTGCCTGAATGCCGAGGTTTTTGCGGGCGAGGCCAGGCATGTGTGGACGTCTTTTCGGCAAGAAGATGGGCTGGCGCACAATGTGGTGACGGCTGTGGTGCAGACGCCTGATGGGGCGATGTGGTTTGCCACGATGGGTGGTGTGTCGCGCTATGACGGGCGTTCATGGAAGAAGTACGGGGTTGAAGATGGGTTGCCGGGAAACGCTGTTCAGGATCTGGTTGCCGGTCTCGATGGGGCATTGTGGGCTGCCGTGGGACGGGGTTTTGATCGTCGTGCACGACAGGGACTGGCTTATTTTTCTGGCGAGGAGTGGAGTGGTGTTGATACGCCAGAAGAGTTCAGGGGACGAGGGGGCTTGCGCCAGATTTTGGGGCTGGATAGTGGTGGTCGCGCCTGTCTGGTGACCGATGACGGTTATTTGTTGCGCTTTGATGGTGCAGAACTTTATGTGGTGACTGTAGATGGTCAGCCGCTTCAAGGTGTTCAGAGTTTGATGGGGGACGCAAATGGGAAAGTGTGGGTCGCTTATGGGGGGCGAGGTGGTGGTGTTTTGTTTGGTCCTGGAATGGGACGGGGTGGACCAGATGAACCCGGTGGCAGAGGCAGACGCGGCGGTTTTAGAGGGGCTGACGGTCCTGATGGTGGTAGAGGGCGAGGTGAACCGGGTGGTCGGGGTGGGCGTGGTGGTTTGAGAAATATGGAAGGCCCAGATGGCCGTGGTGGACGAGGTGAACCGGGTGGTCGCGGCAGGGGTGGGAGACCTGGAGGATTTACACAGGGCATGGGACTATTGGATGTGGATACGGGTGAATGGACCACCGTAGCAGATATGGACAGTTTGCGCGATGTGTCGGTGTTGGCAATGGCGCAAAGTGACGATGGCGCGCTCTGGTTTGGCACGAATGAGGGCGGGCTTAAGCGGTATGATTCGGGACAATGGGAAACATTTACAACTGAGGATGGGTTGCCTTCCAATCGGGTGCAGGTGATTCGCTTTGCACGGGATGGAACGGTGTGGATTGGTACGCCGGCTGGCGCGGCTTTTCGAGATGAGGGGGGACAATGGCGAACTTTTGCAGAGCGCGAGGGATTGCCCAATAGCTATGTGGTCGATATCTGTATTGCTGCGGATGGGGCAATTTGGGTGGGTACGCGCGGTGGGGTTGCGCGGTTGGGGCTTTCAGGGTGGTTGC
This sequence comes from Candidatus Latescibacterota bacterium, assembly GCA_022822565.1. Lineage (GTDB taxonomy): Bacteria > Latescibacterota > UBA2968 > UBA2968 > UBA2968 > VXRD01. Next base: position 18,030 of record JAJEAX010000009.1, on the reverse strand, counting down.
ACCACAGGAGTTGGCCGGGGATGAATGATCGCGGTGCTTCGATGTTCGCGCTCGATGAAAGGGGGCAACTCTGGGTGGGCAATGATGCGCTTTACAATTTTGAACGGGGTTCCTGGCAGGTAGCTCGCGAGTTAGAGGACGATGTGCGCGGGCGGTTGATCGATTTGTTTGTCGATGGCAAGGGATACCTTTGGGGTGTAACGCCGTTTCAGTTGTTGCGTTATGATGGCGAGGTATGGGAGGTGATAAGATCGGATAGTCGGAGAGGATTGGGGATTCGAGCCGTGTGTCCCGCACAAGATGGGGGTGTGTGGGCAATTACGCGCTCGGGGGTTCAGCGGTTCGATGGACAGGTATGGACGGCTCTATTTGCTTCGCAGGGGCTGGCGGAGATAGAGAATAATCCCGGAAGGTCCAGCTTTTCGATTTGCGAGGCGAGCGATGGCAGTTTGTGGCTGGGACAGGTGGATGGCGTGATACACTTGGTGGATGGAGAACAGCGAAAATACACGGTGGCTGATGGGATACCCGGTGGGCGGATTCATGCGATTGCTGAAGATATTGGTGGACAGATATGGGTAAGCTCACTGCTCGAGGGTGTGGCGCATTTTAATGGGCAGAGATGGCGCCGCGTGCCGGGCGCAGATCAGGCGCAGTTTAATGGGGTGCTTCGGATATTTCCCGCCAATGATGGGACGGTGTGGTTGGCTTCGCCGATTGATGGCGCGATTCATACCGATGGTTTTGCCTGGGTGCGCTATACGGTCCAGGAGGGGTTGCCGAGTACACAGGTTTGGGATGTGGCACAAGATGCCGATGGTCAGTTGTGGTTTGCGACATCTGAGGGATTGGGCTGTTATGATCCCGATGGCGATGCGCCCGAAACACTTCTTTTGGCGCCACCTGTTCAAATTGCGCCGTATCAAAATGCGTTGTTTGAATTTTCGGGGCAGGATGTGTGGAAGCAGACGCCAGATGGGTCATTGCAATATTCATGGCGGCTCGGTGAGGGGGCGTGGTCGGGTTTTTCGCGCAATAACCGGGTTTTGCTGAAGGATCTGGACGCGGGGGTTCACAAGTTTGAAGTGCGCGCTATGGATCTGGCTTTTAATGTGGATAAGACGTCTGCTGTGCAGGTGTTTGAGGTGTTGGCGCCTGTGTGGCAACGGCCCTGGTTTGTGGGGTTGAGTGGTGTTTCGCTGCTCATTGTGCTGGTGACGACGGGATATGCGTTTCAAAAGCACAGACGCTGGCGCATGGCACAGACGCAGTTGATTGACGAATTGGAGACGGAACTTCAGGAAGCCCACGATATGCAGATGGGTCTGTTGCCCCGAGACCCCGTGCGCGAAAAGGGTTTTGAGGTGGTGGGCAGATGTTTGCCAGCCAATCACGTCGGCGGTGATTATTTTACGTATTTCTGGTTGGACGACGATCGGAAAATACTGGGGTTTGGAGCCGCAGATGTGTCGGGTAAGGCGATGCAGGGTGCTGTGCGGGCTATGCAATTGAGCGGGATGGTGCACTATGAAGTGCGCGCGGCAGAGAATCCGGTGGATGTGTTGCGGAATTTAAATCTCGTTTTGCAAGAGCAATTTGATGAGGCGAGTTTTGTGACGTGCTGTTTGGGTATGTTGGATTTAGAGACTGGGGAGATCGTTTTGGCCAATTCCGGGCATCCCTATCCCTATCGGGTGTCTGTGGGTGGTGATTTGCAGATGATAGAATTGATGTCTGTGCCTCTGGGTATGACGTTGCCGCCCGAGGTGGATACCGCGCCCAAAGAGGCGCGTGTGTTTTTGGATTTTGGCGATATGCTGGTGCTCTACAGCGATGGGGTGACGGATATGCAAAATGCCGCGGGAGAGTTTTACGAGGAGATGCGGCTGGAAGTTTTGCTGAAAGAACACGCGGGCGCAAGTGCCGATGTTTTGATCGATACGGTGATCGATGATCTGGTGCGGTTTCGCGGGTCGGCGGCACAGACAGATGATGTGACGCTTCTGGTTATTAAGAGGCGGTGAGAAGTGTGATCCGCAGGCATGTCCCTGCGGGTGTAAGCAGGGATGGACACAGATGGACGCAGATGGACGCAGATACGTAGGGGCGAGGCATGCCTCGCCCGTCGTCGCATAAGGGAGAAGTGTGAAGTAGGAAGTGTGAGGTGTGAAAGGAGATCGGTATGCGGATTTTTGTCGCGGTATGTGTTTTGATGGTGCTTCAGAGCAGCGTCGCATTGGCTCAGAATGAGGCTTCGTTTGGCGTGACGGTGGCGCCAAAGACGGCGCGCGTTGGGGAGGCTGTTGCGGTTTGGATCGATGTCGATCTTTCCGATGATTGGCATATTTATTCGGCGACCACACCGCCGGGTGGTCCCTATCCCACGGAGATTGTGCTATCGGGCGCGGGGTTTCGGCAAGTGGGGGCGGTGATTCAGCCAAAGCCTATTGTGGAATACGATCCAAATTTTGAGATGAATGTGGAATATTACCACCCCAAAGTGCGGTTTGAGGTGCGGGCAGAGGTGGGTGAGGGGATGTCGGGCGAGCGGGTGCTGTCGGGTGAAGTGATTTATATGCTTTGCAATGCGACGCAGTGTTTGCCGCCAAATACGTACACTTTTGAGGTTCCCGTGATGGTGGAAACGGGACCTGCGCGGGCTGAGTATGTGTTTTCTGCTGTTGAAGCGCCCTCGGTGCCGTTGGATGGCACGGGTAGCGTAGCCGATGTTGAGCGTGCGATTACAGAGGGTTTGAGCGCGTTTTTGTACCTGTCTTTGTGGATGGGTTTTCTGGCTTTGCTCACGCCCTGTGTGTTTCCGATGATTCCCATTACAGTGTCGTTTTTTACCAAGCAGGAAACGCAGAGCCGGAGGGAGTCGGTTGCCAAGTCGCTGGTTTATTGCGGGGGTATTATTTTTACGTTTACCGGGTTGGGTATGGTGTTGGCGGCGACTCTGGGCGCGTCTGGTGCGGCTCTGTTTGCGGCCAATCCCTGGGTCAATTTGTTGATTACTGCGATTTTTGTGGCTTTTGCGCTGGCGTTGTTTGGGCTGTTTGAGATTCGGTTGCCTTACGGTTTGCTCAATAAGTTGAACCAGGTTCAGGGTGGAAGTTATGGCGCGATTCTAATTATGGGATTCACGTTTTCTCTTACGTCGTTTACGTGTACTGCGCCTTTTGTGGGGACGCTGCTGGTGCTGACGGCTCAGGGAACGTGGGCGTGGCCCATTTTGGGCATGCTGGTATTTTCGGCTGCTTTTGCTTCCCCGTTTTTCTTTTTGGCACTTTTTCCGCAGGCGCTTTCTTCTCTGCCCCAAAGCGGTGGCTGGTTAAATTCCGTGAAGGTGGTGATGGGGTTTTTGGAATTGGCCGCTGCGTTGAAGTTTTTGAGCAATGTCGATCTGGTGTGGCAGTGGGGTATTATTTCGCGCGAGGTCTTTATTGCGGGGTGGATTGCGATATTTTTGCTGTGTGGTTTTTATTTGTTGGGAAAAATCCGATTGCCGCACGATTCTGTGCTCGATACGATTGGTCCGTTGCGTTTGCTGGCGAGTAGTGGATGTTTGGCTTTTGGGCTGTATTTGATGACGGGGCTTTTTGGTGCGCCTCTGGGCGAGTGGGACGCATTTTTCCCGCCTTATGGGAGTTATGGCGAAATTGCCAAGATCAGGAGCGGTGAACCCGAACTGACCTGGCGCGATGATTACGAGGCGGGTTTGGCAGAGGCAAGGGCGACGGGCAAACCAGTATTTATCGATTTTACGGGCTATGCGTGTACGAATTGCCGCTGGATGGAGGCGAATATTTTTCCCGAAAAGGAGGTGCATGCGTTGTTAAAGCAGTTTGTGCGGGTTCAGTTGTACACAGATGGGCGGGGGGAAAAATACAAGCGCAATCGCGATTTTCAGGAGGCCAATTTTGGTACGGTAGCGCTGCCTTTGTACGCTATTATGTCGCCCGAAGGAAAAGAGATTGCACATTTTCCGGGGATGACGCGCGATGTGGATACTTTTGTTAGCTTTTTGAAACAGGGGGTGAGTCCGACAGTGGCGAGTGTGATCCGCAGATGACGCAGGCATGTCCCTGCGGGTGTAAGCAGGGATGAACGCAGATGAACGCAGATGAATGCAGATGAACGCAGATAAAGACGAATGTAGATAAAAAACAGGGGCTTAGTCCGACAGTTGCAAGTGTGGAGTGAAAAGCAACCACAGATGTGTAGGGGCGAGGCATGCCTCGCCCGTCATCGCGATAGGCCGATAAATGTGCCCAGGACGAGGGCAGCGACGCCGAGTAGTGATAGGAGAAGGGCGCCGATGGCGATTTGGAGCATTTTGGGTTCGAGGTGGTCGAGATAGTTTTCGAGTGTTTCGATACCCGAGCGCAAAGCGCGTTCGATGGGGTCGGGAAGGTGTTCGACGAAGGGAATTTTTCGCCGAGAGATTTCGTCGATGTATTGGATATTTTTGATGTTGTGACGGGCATTGAAGGTGTGTTCGACGAATTTTCGGATTGCGAATCGCTGCACCGGGTCGTGAATTTCGGATAGGCGTAGGGTTTGTGCGTCAATGGTGTTGGATAGTTTGAAGCAGTGTGTGGTCTTGTCGGGGTCGTCCGGGTCTGGGTCGAGTTCGCCTTTGACAACGCGTCCCAATATGGTGAGGTCGTGATAGTTGAGGTAGTGATAGCGTCCGCCTTTTTCGCGGCCCAATAGGCTTTCAATGCGCTGGCGCAAGATGTCGGGGTCGTCTTTGCTGTGTCGAAGATGTTCGGAGATTTTGATGTTGAAGCATCGGGCGTAGAATTTGAGAAAGTCCCGGACAACGGGCGAGGTATAACTGCCTTTGGCGTTGATGAGACGACGCACAAAGCCGAGGTAACGGGGGTTTGTGTATAGTCGCGCAGCGATGTCGAATGAGCCTTCGCCCGATTCGCGTATGTGTTTTTTGATGGCGGCGTCGATTTGTACGCTCATCTGGATCAGTGCGTTGTCTTCGTCGTCTTTCCGCACGATGGACCGGGTTGGGTCATCGGGTTCGTCGCTGGCGAGAAAGGGTGTGGTTTCTCCCGAGGCAAAGCTGCCAAGCCCGCCTTCTATGCCCTGTCTGATCATGATTCGAGACGCGGCTTCTTCTATTTCCGCTTCGGTTTTTTCTATGAGTTCTTCGGGGAGTTCTGCGTTCTGTTCGGGCACGAGGGCAGAGATGTTGTCTGCAAAGATTTGAACTTGAGATTCATTTTTGAATACATTGAGATGGGGTTGTTGTATTGCTTCGGGCAACAGATGCTGTGTGAGGGTGTTGCCCCGCTGTCCTTTGAAGGCGGTGTAGAGTGCTTCGTGTAGTGAGGTGAAGGGAACTACGCGCGTTGCGACGAGTACGCGGTCTGTGCGGTATGTGAAGACATAGAGATTTTCCCAATAGCACTTGCGGTAGTATGGCCGGTCGGTTTTGGAGGAGAAAGCGAAGCGGTATTTTGGATCGACAATGCGTTCCATCGGTTACTCCTGTACCTGGTGTTTAACAAAAGCAACCACAGATAAACACGGATGAACACGGATGGTTACGGTGTTGCCCATCCCGAAATACCTGCAAGGGATGTAATGCTTTAGTAAAGCAAGAGCACCGGCTTTCGATACGCTCAAGATGTTTGGCATAAAACGCCTTTTATCTGTGTGTATCTGTGTTCATCGGTGGTTGCATTCGCATTTCAGGGCACATAATACATTATTTTGAAAGGTAAGAATGAATTATTTTCGGAGCAATCGGTTTCTCAATACGTTGCCCGATTGGGAGATGGGTGAGCCGATAGAGGGTGCGCTGGAAAATTATTTGCCGCGTGTGCGCGCGCTGTTGCACCGCATGGATAATCCCCAGGCGCGGTTTGACTCTGTTATTGTGGGGGGTACAAATGGCAAGGGGACGGTGAGTTATTTGCTGGCGGAGTTATTGCGGGCAGCGGGTTTTCGCGTGGGGCTTTATACGTCGCCGCATTTGCATACGGTGCGCGAGCGGATATGTGTTGATGGCGAGGTGCTCGCGCGCGATGTGTGGGCCGAAGGTGTCGCGCATTTTTACGAAAAGAGCCGCGATTTTGAGCGCGAGGGCTGGGGCGCGTTTAGCAAGTTTGAGGCACTCACGGTTTTGGCGGCGCATCATTTTGCGCGGGCAAATGTGGATTGGGCTGTTTTTGAAGTGGGGCTGGGTGGGCAATTTGACGCGACCAATGCATGGGATTCAAAAGTTGCTGTGTTGACGGCTGTTCATCTGGATCACACGGATGTGTTGGGCGATACGCTGTGTGAGATTGCGGCGGATAAGGTACATATTGCGCGTTCGGGGAGGCCGCTGTTTACGGGGTCGGGGCAGGTTCCCGAAGTCCTGAAGTTATTGGAAAGGGAATGTGTGCGTCGGGGTGCAGCGTTGCAGGTGGTCGATACGGAAATAGGCGATATGGCGGATCGGCCGGTTGCGTTTCGGGAAAATGCCGCACTGTCGGTTGGTGTGGCGCGTCATATTGTAGATGGGTGCGGGATGGTTTTGCCGGATGAGTGGGTGCGAGAAGTGATTTTGAATGGTTCGTTGCCCGGGCGTTTTGAGGTGATTCGGAAGACGCCTCCACTGATTTTAGATGGTGCCCACAATCCGGATGCGGTTCGCGCTTTGGTGCGCGATTTGCAAGTTCTATCGGATAAGTGGCGTTTTGTGGTGGGTGTTAATAAAGGACACGATGCACGAGGTATTTTGCATGCACTTTCGCCTCTGGCCGCCGAGGTTGTTTTGACGCAGTCGGCGCATCCCAGAGCTATTTCTGTGGCGAGCTTGAAATCGCTGGCTCCAGAGGGGCTGTGCGTGCGGCGTGAAAATAGGGGATTGGATTTTTTGATGCAGGCATCTGTGCAACCTACGTGTGTACTCGGGTCGCTGCATCTGGTGGCGCTGGCACGCGAGGTGTTGGATTTGCCCAGAGAGGTGGATGGTTTTGGGGAGGATGTGATTTTAGAGAGTTTGCGGTGTCTTGAAATCGCGTGTCGCAATTTGGGCGTCGGGTATGAGGCGGTATCGGCAGATGGCAATGTGATTCGGGTGGAGAGAGACGGAAAGCCGCTGTATTTTTTGCGAAATAAACATCCGTTTAACGATTATGTTTCTGGGAAGTTGGCCGAAGATAAAGGATATCAATACGAGCTGTTTGATCGAGCGAATATCACAGTGCCCAGGACGATGACGGTGTTTAATCCTCTATCTGATCGGCGGTTTGATCGGTATAAGACGCATGCTTCTGTCGCAGATATTGTGAGCGATGTGGTGCAACAGATGTCTTTTCCCGTTGTGCTGAAACGCAATCACGGCTCTATGGCACAGGGCGTGTATTTGGAGGCGAATGCGGAGGATTTGCAATCGCGTTTGCAATCGCTGTGTGAGGAAAGTAACCGATTTGACAATGTGTTGTTGATCCAGGCTTATGTCGAGGGGCCCGAGTATCGCATTGTGGGCAGTGAGGATGAGTTGTTGCTCGCTTATGAAAAGCAAAATGATTCGGATATTGAGGGAGAAGATATCAATCCGCTGCATCGGGCAGGGGGCAGAGCAGTTGCGGTCGTGGATGACGGATTGCTGGCGGATTTTCGCGCTTTGACACAGGCGTTAAATCGGGTGTTGGATTTGGGTTTTTACGCGATTGATTTGATCGCCGGTTCCAATGGGTATTTTGTTTTGGAAGTGAATCCCAATCCTATATGTCATTTTTATAACGCGGATAATGGGCGAGGCGATTTTGTGCAAATTTATCAGTATCTGGTGCAGAAATATTTGCTAAAGACGGTGAGACAAAAGCAACCACAGATGAACACAGATAACCACAGATAATAAGGTAAGATACAAGAGGTAAAGAGGGGCTGAAGACTGGGGACTGGTTGGGCTAAACGCGCGCCTTTGTCATCGCGGCCTTATATCTCAACCGGGATCATTTTGTGCGTTTTCGGATGGTATGTCATGCCGGTGAGCAATTTTTCGAGTGTGTTGGTGACGCGGAAGACAACGCGATTTTTGCCTTGTTTGAGATAGGCTGTTTTGCCAGTCCAGCAATAAGGTGCCCAGGCGCGCACGCCCAGAGATTGGCCGTTGATGATTATTTCGACGATGTCGGCGAGATTTTTTACCGTGTGTTCGAGGTCAATTTTGAAACGCGCAGTCGCGGGCAGGGTTTTGATATCGATGTCTCGGGTGTATGACACCGTGCCAGCATAGAAGGGCAGCCCCTGCGCGTTGAAGTCAAAAACTGGACCGCTATCTTGAGGGGGTGTGAGCCTGGGATAGATGTTTCGCCAGGATTTGAGCTGAAAACGTCCAAAGAGATACATGGCATCGGCGAGACCGTCGCCCGGGCTGTTGACTTCCACGCGGATGGCAATCACATTTTTGCCTTTGTTTATGTGTTGTCCTATGGAGCAGGTGGCATTGGCGTGATCGAACCGGAAGGTGGGGCGAAAAGCATTGCTCGGCAATTTGGAACCGTTGATGTAGATCTGGTGCTCTCCCTGAATGGCACTTCGATCCATGACCAGAGATAGTTTGTTGGGGAGGATGTCCGAGACAAAGGTTGTTCGGTACCAACAAATCGTTTTTTCTTCTGGATTGTCAAAAGATTGCGGGCGCGTTTCGGGCCACCTGCTGTCGCTATAAGTAGGTTGATGCCAGGCCTGGTGTACGCCCGTGTTAGACGGGTCGAATTTCGTTTTGAATTTGTCCAGGCGCAAGGCATTATCGTCTTCTGGATCAACTTTCCAGTGACCTGTTAAATTGAGTTTGAGCATTTCTACCAGAGGCTCTTCTTTTTCTTTTTTCGGGTGGCCCGGAGAGGTTACGATCATATGTGATTGCAGCCGATCAAAGGAGAGGTTAATGCGACTCATTTCTCCGGCAGGTTCGACCACAAGTGGTGTGCGTTTGCCCGTTTCTAAATCCCATTTCTCTATATGTCCGTCGGAGGCGGGTATAAAAATTTGTGTTGTAACGGGCGAATTTCCCCGATTGGCAAAAAAGAATATGCGATGTTTTTCATCTGTTCGGTGGTGATATTGTATTGTGTCGGCGCTTTTCCCGTCTGACATGATGTGTACTCGCCGAGGCAGTATTTCGTCGAGCAGGCGTTCCAGCATGGAGGTCGCCTGATTTTTTTCTACAGTACCCCCCGTGCGGATAAACATGAAGTTGTCTCGACTCAGCAAGTGGACGCCCGATTCGTGGCCGGTATAATCGCGGATCATTCGCCCGGGGTCCATGTCGGTCAACCGCGAAAATCCCTCGACGACCGATGTGCCCTCTTGAATATCCTCGATGGGCAATAATCCCAGGGCGATGACGAGACCGCCTGCATTGATAAATGCGCGTAGCTTATCAAAAGCTTCGCGTTCCAGATTGGTGATGGGGGGAATGATCAGGACCTTATATCGCGTTTTGCCGATCTGCAATTGGCGGTCGATGATTTTCGCCCGGGCGAGGAGGGCCGGGTCAAGGCTTTGAAATGGTCGCTGCATAAGATACAGGGTGCGGGTAATACAGGCCCAATCGGCAACGAGGTGATTGGTCAGTGTTTCTTCATCGGGATCATAGCCGACATACGACCAGTTGTGAAGCGGGTGTGCGAGATGTGCCCACAAGCTGGTGACGGGGTCGAGAAGTGCAATATCGGCTACTTGATGCCCCTGGCACAAGAGGTAGGCAAGTCGCCCTGCGTAGTCAGATAGCAGGTGGAAGTGTTCCCAGTAGGGATTTTGGTGGAACAGAGATGTGGCGTGTTTGCGCAACCCGTCGAGTGTGTAGTAGAGGGCCTGAGGGGCAAAGAAGTTGGTTCCGTGGGTTCCGAGCGTATCGAGGTGTGCTTTCATATCTTGCAGCGTGGTTGCCCAGCCCGCGTTTTGGAAACAGGTATTGAGCACGCGGGAAGTGCTTGTTTGCGCGGCGAGTGCTGTTGCAAATTCCGGGCTGTGGCGATATGATACGGTGTGTTCTTTGGCGCGTTCAACGCCGAGATCACCGCTTGTACCAGGTATGGATATAGAGGCGCGATGGGCATTGCGAAGCGGGGTTATATCGCTCGCATAATTGAGGTCGTGCTCTTTGCACCAGTCGGCGCTGCGCGCGCTGTCGTGTCGCTGTTGCAGTTCGCCCAGGGTTTGAAAATAATCGTAGCGAATGCGACTCGTGTTGGGGCCAAAGTAGGTTATGAGGGCAGGCAAGCAAGAGAGGAGATCGTAGCCATTGCGCGTTTTGAAGTATTCGGGCAATGCGGGTGACCAGGGCAGGCGATCGTTGGGGAAATGCGTTTCTGCGGTTAAAATGCCCTTTAAAGTTTTGCCCTGATAAGCGGAAAATCGCTCGATATAGGGGTGCTGAACGGTCTGGTGCAGGGTGCGGACAGATTCTGGATTGAACCTATCGAGGTGTGAACCCGGACAGTCGCTATTTGTCGAGGGTTCTTGCAAAAACACGAGCACGCGCCAACGTCCGGCAGGTGCTTTCCAGTACAGCCGGCGGGTGGGATTAAAAGATACATAAGTATGGGGACGGTAGGCGGGTACAGCTTTGTTGTCGCGCAGTGCGTGGTGTTGATGATTGACTCCCAGATAAGCGCTGATATCTTGTTTGTCTTCCCACAGACAGCGGTCTCTTCGCAAGGGGACAGCAAGTGTATGCAACACGGGTGCCCAGGGCAACGCAAGGTCAACTTGTTGTCCGCCCTGTACAACGGTTTCGCGAAAGGTGAGTTGTTGTGCGATGAATTGGGGATGATCTAAGGTGATTTGGGTTGATCCAATACCACCCGGATAGCGGTATTCGTCGTGGATCCAGACATGGAGGCCACATTCTTCTGCTGTTTCGAGTGCCAATTTTACGCGATCGAACCAGATGTGAGACAAATAAGGCGTTTTTAGCCCGGGGCCTGTTGATAGACAGAATCCACCAAGTCCTTTTTCGCTCATTTCGCGGATTTGACGAACGAGTTCGTTTTCTTCTATTATGCCGTTCCATATCCAAAATGGAACGAGGCGGTCAGCAGCAGGAGGGGTAATGAAATTTTTAGGGTTCATATTAGTTTATGTCAGCACAGGCGCGACAAACATAAGTAACCACCCGGCCATGCGGACGAATACGGGTGAGTTTAATCTCGCCTTCTCGCTGTTTGCACTGCGCGCACGGACGGTCTAATTTGGGGGAGGTAAGGGTCGCGCAGGTATCGCAGCGAAAAAGGACGCGCTTTATGCCGTTTTCGATATGCGTTTGTGCTTTTGTTGCCGGAACTTTGCCACATTGTTCGCAAATCAATGGTGTGACCTCGCGTTTTGAGATGCCCGCGTTCCGTTTGTTTATAACCCCGAAAAATTTAATGCCTGAATAAAAAAAGTCAAGGTATTTTAATAAATTATTATTTTATTATAAGTTTATGAAATGGTATATGAGCTGTTAAAATACGCACTTGTCAATCGTGAGTCTTATCTTTATAGTACCGGGGTATTATGAACGAGCAAATTTACGGCCTTGTGCTGGCCGCGGGTATGGCTCGGCGCATGGGGTCAACCAAACAGTTGTTGCCTTTTGGCGATAGAACGATTCTTCAAACAGTGGTTGATACGCTGTCAGGTGCTGATCTCGCTGGTGTTGTGGTGATTTTGGGGCACGATGCAGATGCTGTGCGCGAGAGTTTGCGCGGTCGGCCCGTGCTGTGTTGTGTGAATGATGCCTACCGCGAAGGGATGTTTTCCAGTGTGCTTTGCGGTCTCCACCATTTGCCTGCAGATGCAGATGCTGTGCTTATCGCGCTTGGCGATCAGCCCCAGATTGAATTGAACGTTGTTCAGGCTGTGGTGCGGGCATACCGCGAAGGCGATCGGGGTATTGTGATTCCCATATCGGGTGGCAAGCGCGGGCATCCAGTGCTGATCAATTTGTCGCGTTACCGGGACGAGATTCTGAGTCTTTCTGGAGATGAGGGTCTCAAGCCGGTTATGCGGGGGCACCCGCAAGATACGCTGGAGGTGCCGGTAGATGATGAGGGAATTTTGCGGGATCTGGATACGCCAAAAGATTATCGCTCTGAGATTGAGAGGCGTGCAACAAATGGAGAATGACAGATGTTGACAAAAGATGTTGAGGTTGCATTAAAAAAAGGGCAGGTGATTCCCGCACATCCATTGGCTCTGACTGCCGAGCGGAAGTTGGACGCGCGGCGACAACAGGCGTTGTCGCGCTATTATATTGCCGCTGGTGCAGGGGGATTGGCCGTGGGCGTGCATACGACTCAATTTGAAATCCGCGATCCCAAATGGGATTTGTATCGGCCCGTTTTGGAATTGGCAGCAGATGTGATGGATGCCGATGCGCCGGCTGATTTTATCCGCGTGGCTGGTATTGTGGGCAATACGCGACAAGGCGTGTCAGAGGCAGAAATAGCGCGCGATTGCGGCTATGAGATCGGGTTGGTGAGTTTGCGCGCTTTTGCCAATGCGAGTGTCGATGCGATGGTTGCACACTGCCGCGCCATAGCCGATGTGATTCCGGTGATGGGGTTTTATTTGCAGCCAGCTGTGGGGGGATGTGTGTTGCCGTTTGATTTTTGGCGGCGTTTTGCAGAGATTGAGTCTGTGGTGGGGATTAAGATCGCGCCGTTTAATCGGTACCAGACGCTGGATGTGATTCGCGGGGTTGTGGCTGCGGGACGGGTGGCGGATATTGCGCTCTATACGGGGAATGACGATAATATTGTGATGGATTTGTTGACGACGCACCGGTTTTGGTGCGATGGCGCGTGTGTGGATGTGCGCGTTGTGGGGGGGCTTTTGGGGCATTGGGCGGTGTGGACAAAGAGGGCGGTGGAAATATTGAGGGCGTGTCACGAGAGCGCGCAATTGGATGCTGTGCCAGGGGAGATGCTGACGCGGGCGATTGAGGTGACGGATTGCAATGCGGCGTTTTTTGATGTGCCCAATGATTTTCACGGGTGTATTGCCGGGGTTCACGAGGTGTTGCGAAGGCAGGGGCTTTTGGAGGGGGTCTGGTGTCTGAATCCCGAGGAGGGGCTGTCGCCGGGACAAGCGGAGGAGATCGATCGCGTGTATGCTGCTTATCCGCATTTGAATGACGACGATTTTGTGGCGGAACATATAGATGCGTGGTTAGGGTGAGGCGAGGGATAAATTTTGTTGACTTGCAAGGTGTCGCTGTGCATGATGAGTGGTCTGAGATGAAAGGTGCTTGTCCCTTTGGCTTGATAGAGCAGTGCATCTCTTGCAGGTATATCGGGATGGGCAACACAGCAACATCCGTGTTCGTCTGTGTTCATCGGTGGTTGCTTTTGTTCACATTTTTAACTGATTGAAGGAGGTTTGCCGTGAAGATGCATATTGGTGGTCAATGGGTGGATAAAGCCGAGAAGATCGATGTGATCAATCCTTATGACAATTCGGTGGTGGATACGGTGCCAAAAGGCGATGCCGCAGATGCGGAGGTGGCGGTTGCGACGGCCGTGCGCGGTGCCAAAGCAATGGCGGCTTTGACGGCTTATGAGCGGTATGAGATTTTGCATCGGGCCGTGAATTTGATGCAGGAACGGGTCGAGGATTTGGGGCGCACGATTACGCTGGAAGAGGGCAAGGTTCTGGCTGAGGGTATTGGTGAGGCCGGGCGGGCGATTGAGACGATGACGCTGTCTGCCGAGGAGGCGAAGCGGTTGTACGGCGAGACCATTCCGCTGGATGGCGGTTCGGGTGTGCGCGACCAGTTTGGTTTTACGCTGCGCGTGCCGTGTGGGGTGGTGCTGGCGATTACGCCGTTTAATTTTCCCCTGAATCTGGTGTGTCACAAAGTGGGTCCCGCGCTGGCTGCGGGCAATGCGGTGATTGTGAAGCCGGCTACGGATACGCCGCTTTCGGCGCTGAAGCTGGTGGAGATTCTGGTGGAGGCCGGGGTGCCTGCCGAGGCAGTGCAGTGTATTACGGGTCCGGGGAATGAGTTGGGCAGTGCGCTTTGTTCGGATAGCCGCGTGCGCAAGATTAGTTTTACGGGTAGCCGCGATGTGGGTGAGGAGATTTGCAATATGGCCGGGTTGAAGAAGGTGACGATGGAACTCGGGTCCAACGCGCCTTTGATTGTGATGCCCGATGCAGATCTGGATCAGGTGGCTGCGGCGACTGCGACGACGGGTTTTGCCAATGCCGGGCAGGTGTGTATTTCAGCGCAGCGGGTGATTGTCAATGATGCGGTTTACGGCGATTTTATCGATGCGTTGACGCCAAAGGTCGAGGCGCTGGCGACGGGCAATCCCATCGATGATGGCGTGATGATGGGGCCGATGGTGAGAGAGCGCGATGCCGAGCGCGTGCAGGCGTGGATTCAGGATGCGGTGGGGGCTGGCGCGCGTCTCGTGACGGGCGGCGAGCGCGATGGCGCGATTTATCAGCCGACGATTCTCGCCGATGTGGATCCGAGTATGAAAATTTCGTGCGATGAGTTGTTCGGGCCTGCGGTGGGTATTACGCGGTTTGACGATATCGACGCTGCGATAGCGATGGCCAATGATACGAATTACGGTTTGAGTGCAGCGCTGTTTACTGAGAATATCCACTGGGCAATGCGGTTTGCGCGAGAGGTCCATTCGGGCAATATCCACGTCAATTGGGGTACGCAGTGGCGCGCGGATTTGATGCCCTACGGCGGGCTGAAGGATAGCGGGATGGGCAAGGAGGGTCCGAAGTACGCGGTGGAGGAGATGACAGAGACGAAGATGGTGGTGTTTCATTAAGCCATCTATAAGATGCGAAAAAACGGCTTCTCAATCGAGAAGCCGTTTTTTTTACCAGTTTTCGTCAACGGGCCCAGCATAGGGCGCGTGCTCAAAGCGACAGGGCGATTCGACGAGGCGCGGGTCGCTTTGTTCGCGGAGGGTCTGCATGAGTGCGGTGGACAGTTCTTTGCGGATGGGTTCGTATTCGGGGTCGTCGGCGATGTTGTTCATGTAGTGCGGGTCAACGCGCAGGTCGTAGAGTTCCTCCTGGGGACGTTTGCCAAAGCCGATTTCAAATAGTTCCTGTACGTCTTGTTCTGCGCGGTGGTGGATCATATAGGATTTTGTGGGGCTGGCATCCATGTCGGGATAGGCGACGCGGGTGTTTTTTGTCAGTTCTTCGGCAGAGGGGGCTTCTGCATGGAGGTCGTCGAGTCCCTGGGGATCGCCCATGGGCCAGCGGTCGGGTGCAAAGTTGTGGATGTAGAGAAAGTCGCCGGTGCGGATGGCGCGTTGCGGATAGGGTAGCTGGCCTTCTCTCGCGGTGCCGACGTGCCGTTCTCTGCCGGTGATGACAAAGGTGCGGTCGGGATCGATCAGGCCGCTCTGCTCGCTTTTGAGAACGGGGAGCAGGCTTTTGCCGGTCATGGTGTTGGGGATGTCTGCACCTGCGGCTTCGAGGAATGTGGGGGCGAGGTCCATGAGGTTGACAAAGTCTTCTACGGTGCGTCCCGCGGGGATGTTGTTGGGCCAGCGCGCGGCAAGGGTGACTTCGCAGCCGATGTCGTAGAGGTTGCATTTGCCGCGGGGAAAGCCCGGTATGCCGTGGTCGCCGCTGACGACGATGAGGGTGTTATCGAGTTCGCCGATTTCTTCGAGGCGCTGGATTAAGACGCCCAAGCCAGCGTCAACGGCCTGACATTCGCCCAGGTAGTCGGCTACGTCTTCGCGGATGTCGTGTACATCGGGGAGGAAGTCGGGTAAGCGGCCTTTGAGGTCGTCGGGTTCTAAATCCCACACAGCTTTGCCCGAGCCGCGTTCCCAGGAGCGGTGGGTGTTGGTGGGTCCCCACCAGTAACAGAAGGGGGTGTTCTGGGGGCGGGCGTCGAGGAATGCGTTGAAGTTGTCTCGGGTTTCGTTCAGGAGTGCTCGTTTGGCTCCTTCAACGCCCAGTTCGTCGGCGTGTTCGGTGACCCAGTGGGAGAATCTGCGGTAGTTGGTGCCGGCGGTTTCGTAGCGGGTTCGGTCGGCGCCATAAGGGGCATTGGCGGCTTTTCCGGGGGACCAGACTTTGTAGGTGTAGCCGATGTGGTATCCGGATTTTTCGAGTTCGAGGGGGTAGGTGGGGATGCTTTCGTCCCATATCGCGCCTGATAAGATCGCGCCGAGGCCGGTTTGCCAGAAGTATTGTCCAGAGAG
Source organism: Candidatus Latescibacterota bacterium (assembly GCA_022822565.1). Taxonomy (GTDB): domain Bacteria; phylum Latescibacterota; class UBA2968; order UBA2968; family UBA2968; genus VXRD01. The sequence continues at coordinate 1,828 of JAJEAX010000009.1, read as the reverse complement.
GATGGAACTTCGGCAGGGGGTGCAACTCGGCGCGGGTACAAAGGCGTTGGTGAATAATGCGCCTTCGCGGGCGATGCGGTCAAAGTTGGGGGTGTCGATGAGCTGGTTTAGGGAGTTGGGACCTTCTATGCGCTGATATGCGCTGGCGTAACGCCCCCAGTCGTCGGCAAAAGCAAAGAGGATGTTGGGTTGCATGGGGTCTCCATTTTTGGTGTGGATGTTGAAAGCCTATTTCGGTGCTGTGTATTCCGCCGCGTTTTCACCTGCGATGAGGCCATACGCGAGGCCCATGCACAGGCCGCCTGTGTAGCCGCGGGTGTAGATGCCGCCACAGTCGGCACCGGCTGCGTAGAGGCCCGGGATGGGCTGGTCGGTGTTGTCTATGACTTGCGCCTGGGCATTGATTTTGGCACCGCCGTAGGTAAAGGTGATGCCGGGCAGTGTGCGGATGGCGTAATAGGGCGGTGTGTCGAGGGGGATGAGGCCGCCGGTTTTTGGTATTGAGAGGGTTTGGCCGTTGCCGGTGGCGCATGCGGTGGCGTATTCGGCCATTGTTTTTTTGAATGTGTGGACGGGGATGTGCCAGCGATTGGTCAATGCGCGGGTGAGTTCTTCAAGGGAGGCTGTTTCGAGGACTTCGCCACCTGCTTCGCGGATGTTTTTGACGCGGTCGTTGTCCGGGGTGGGCCATTGGGAGAGTGCGTTCTGGTTGTCGCGAATGTGCTGGTCAAAGATGAGTATGGCGGTGGCCCGGGGTTGTTGGACGAGGGTGTGGCAGGTGACTTCGTCGCCTAAGTATTCGTCGTCGAATCGCTCGCCTTTGAGGTTGATTAAGATGGCGTATTCGCTGAAGTCGGGTTTGACTTTGAGGAAGTTGTGCAGGCCGACTCGCGCGGGTGGTGCCGGGAGGAGGTGGCCGTAGAAGCGGTTTAATGGTCCTGTGGGTTGCGCCCCTGCTTCAAGTGCGCTTTGAAATCCGCCGCCGGTGTTTTGGGGTACGCCGCGGACGATCATGTGATCGGATTCTGCGCCGAAGTATTGCGCGCGCAATTTGGGGTTGGCCTGATATCCGCCGGTTGATAGGATGACGGATTGAGCGGTCATTTCTGAGCGTGTGGTTTGTACGCCGGTGATGGGTTTGCCATTGCCGCCGATGAGGCCGGTCAGGCCAGTGTGTGTGAGGATGGTGCCGCCCATGTGCTGGAACTGGTAGCCGAGGATTTCCAGTGCGGTGCGCGCGTCGGGTGTGAATTGGTAGATGGTGCGTTGAAATTTGTACGGTTTGTCTTCGCGCGCTTGTAGGGATACGCCCTGTTTGCGGAGCCATTCGATGCCTGTGTAGAAGTGGTTGATCAAGGCGGTGCCGAGTGCTGTGTCGCCGTTGGGCTGCACTTTGAGCCATTCGTCGATGTTTTTTGCACACCAGATGGTGCCGCCCGATGCTGCCGCGGATCCGCCGATTGTTTCGGCTTTTTCGATGATGGCTACGGATGCGCCTTTTTCCCGAGCGCGCAACGCCGCACACAATCCGCCTATGCCCGCTCCGGCTACTATGACGTCGTAATGGTCAGACATTCTGTTTCTCCTGTGCATATCAGGACGCATCCTAATACAGTTTGTTCCCGCTGTCAAGGCAAAGAAAAAAGGAGGTGACGTTGTACTGTCACCTCCTCAAAAACCGATTTTGTGGTGCCGAAGGTGGGACTCGAACCCACACGGCCTTGCGGCCACTGGATTTTGAGTCCAGCGCGTCTACCAATTCCACCACTTCGGCACCTGATGTTCCGTGCTGAACAATATCCCAAACGCGGGATTGCGTGTCAAGGAT
>JAJEAX010000119.1 GCA_022822565.1 Candidatus Latescibacterota bacterium | reverse complement strand
CTCAACAAAACGCCTGTTATTTCCCTCTTCCCAAACGAGCTTTACTTTGGCAGAACCCTTGAAGTGGGGCAATCCAAAACCGTAGAATTTAAAATCGAAAACACCGGTGCAGGTCCGCTCGAAATCACCGGATACTCGGCTCCCGAAGGCATCGCAATGGAGCCATCCACCCTGACCATAGCACCCGGCGAAAGCAAAACCGTACAAATCACCCTGACACCGACGCAGGCCGGCACATTATCGGGTAAAATCACCCTCCAACACGGCGAACAAAGTGTTGGCACACTGGAAATCCCTTTTCTCGACCTCACCATCGAAGCGCCCCAACTCCCGGTCATTTCACTGGTTCAGGAAAACTTGAGCCTGGGTGAAATTGAAGTGGGCAAAGACGTCACAAAAACATTCACCATCACAAATACTGGCTCAGGTCCGCTCACCATCACAGACATCCAATCCAACATCGCGGGCATTGCATTTTCAGAGACCCAATTAACCGTGCCACCCGGTCAATCTCAAGACATTACCGTAACTTTCAGTCCGCCAGCCGAAGGTCCCATCACCGGCACCATCGACGTAATCTCAAACGACCCGGAAAAAGCCTCAATCAGTCTGTCAATCACCGGCTCGGCCATCTTCATCCCCGCTGATCCACGCACCGACTTCGACGGTTCGCGCACCATTAACTTTCAGGACTTCCTCTTGTTCGTAAGTGCCTTTGGCACGACCGATGCAACCTTCGATCTCAACGGATCCGGCACTGTTGACTTTCCCGACTTTCTCATATTCGTCCAGAACTTTGGGAAAACAATCAACTAATGATCAGGATGTGCAGGATGAAAGGATAGACAGGATTAACCGCTCCTATTTTTTTCATCCTGCACGACTTATTTGGCCGCATAACTATGGCCATCTGTGTTCATCTGTGTTCATCTGTGGTTGCTTTTCATGTCCCACCGCCAAACGCTCATCAACGCATTCAAACGCATCCTCGAAATATCGGATCACGACCATCTCTATTTGCCCTTTCAACGCGACAGCAAATTGCGGGCAAAACACTTCCCTGGCGCAGGGTCTAAAATCGGGCGAAAAAAACTCATCGACGCATATCTCCTTGAATTTGGCGGCACAAACCCCGATGAAAAATTGCTCCAACACGCCACCTATCCCTGGATTCACGGGTACGACGCCAGCCTCACGCATATTCTCGACGACCTCCGAGAACACGAAAAAAAAGCACCCATCGAACTCTCTGCGGACCGAAGACGCGAACTCGAAAAGAAATTTACCCGCACGGGTGCCGAAGAAATCTCTGCCTTTTGGAGCGTATATGCCGCTGCCGACAACAGCTATCGCAAAAGCGTCATAGAAATGCTCGCCCGCGTCAAACCACCCGAAACGGCCCCCCCGACCATAAAGCCCACAACTCGCGCCCCCTCTCAAATAGAACCCACCACACAGTCGGGATATGCTTTGATGGGCGCGCTTATCTTCTTTGTCCCCACCCTTATATTTACTATAATACAATATTGGCGACTCCCGCACGAAAGCCACTACATCGCCCTATCAATCGCTGGATTTTTTGGGATAGTCACACTCATCTTTCTCATCGACTACATGCGTAAACGCAATACCTGACCACAATGAAACAACTCCTCGTCATCGCGCTCTTTCTCGCCCTACCGCTTCGCCCCTGGGCAGCCCCTCTACAAATCGGCGGCACCCTCAACGATTTCGCCCTTGCCGACCTCAACGGCTCGCCCGTTACCCTCAGTGATTTATCTCAGGACCGCGCACTCGTCATCATCTTCAGTTCCATCGTTTGCCCTGCCTCGCTAAAATACGACATACACCGAACACAAATACACAATCAGTATGCCCCTAAAGGTGTACACTTGATATCTGTAAACGCCAATTTTAACGAAACCGACAAAGACATCAAAGAACACTACGCCCAAAACCCCGTACCCTTCACCGTCCTGCGCGATCCGCACAACAAACTCGCCGATCACCTCGGCGCAACACATACCCCCCATGCCTTTCTCTTTGACGCCCAACGCCGCCTGCGCTACACGGGCGAAATCGACAACGGCTGGGGCATACCCGAAGACACGACCTCACGCGGCTTATGGGACGCCCTCGATGCACTGCTCGCCAACCGCGAAATTGTCAACACCAACCTGCCCAGTTTTGGCTGTGAAATCAGGCGTACACCCCGGCCAACAACTGTGGCGAACACCTCCTCCCCCACATTTTATCGCGACATCTTGCCCCTGCTCCAAAACCGCTGCCAGAACTGCCATCGCCCCGGCGGTATCGGTCGCGTACCCTTTTTCGACTACACAGAAGTACTCGCCTGGGCCTATCAGATGCGCGACTCCATCGAAGCCCGCATCATGCCACCCTGGAAAGCGCGCCCAGAATACGGCAACTTCAAAAATTCCCGCAGACTCACAGACGCCGAAATACACACCTTCGCGCAATGGGTCAACAGCGGCATGCCAGAAGGCAATCCCTCCGATCAACCCGAACCTCTCGCATTTTCCAAAAGCTGGACCCTGGGCACGCCCGACCTGATCCTCGAACCCGAAGCACCCTATCCACTCGAAGCCGTGGGGCGCGATGAATACCGCTGCTTTGTCTTGCCCACAAAACAGGACACAGGCAACTACGTATCGGCTATTGAAGTACTACCCGGAGAACGCGAAGTCGTCCACCACGTCAGCGTGTACATAGACATCTCTGGCAAAGCGCGCCTGCAGCAGAAAAATGCACCCGCGCCGGGATATCCTTGCTTTGGCGGCATTGGCGTCCCCATCTATGAATCTCTGGGCGGTTGGGCACCCGGCAACACCCCCTTTGTCCTTCCAGATGGCACAGGCCGCGATTTACCGCCCAACAGCGACATCATCCTCCAGATCCACTATCACAAAATTGGCCGCGCCGTAAAAGATCATTCTCGGCTGGGAATCTACTTTGCCAAAAAACCCGTGCAGAAACAGCTCAGAGAAGAAGTCATCAACAGCCGCTTGCTCTTTATCCCCCCCAACATCAAACGACACAGAGTAACCGGAGCAATCACCATCACCCGCGACCAGCACCTGCTCGGCATCTTGCCCCACATGCACCTGCTCGGCACAGAAATGAAAATAACCGCAACCTATCCCGACGGCACACAACACCCCTTAATATGGGTCAAACCCTATGACTTTAACTGGCAAGAAACCTACGTGTACAAAACCCCCATCGCACTCCCGCGCGGTACCCGCATCGCGCTCGAAGCCTTTTACGACAACTCTGCCGACAACCCCCGAAATCCCAACAATCCACCCAGGCTGGTGCGATGGGGCGAAAAATCAACCGATGAAATGTGTACCGCATTTCTCTATGTCACGTACGATGATGAAAATTTAAAATAATGGGCGAGGCATGCCTCGCCCCTACACATCTGCGCACATCTGGCGTGTTATGTGAATGGCGAGCAGGCATTTGTGCTCGCCCCTACACATCTGCGCACATCTGCGTACATCTGCGGATCGAAAACCATGAAAAAATTCCTCAAACTCAGCATCCTGATAACCCTGATCCACGCGCCCATCTACGCCCAATGGAACATCGCCGTATTGCCACATGAAAACACACTGGGCGACCCGCAGTGGAATTGGCTCTCCGCAGCCATTGTCGAAGGATATATCAACGCCTATTACCATGTACCGAAAATACATGCCATTGACGAAGAATATCTGCGCCACAAACTCGGAGACACGCCAGTAAGTCCCTCTGATCTCGCACAAAAATTGGACATCCACCTGATTTTAGGTGGGCGTTACGACATTGTGGGAGGGCGCATCCAAATCGAAACCGACATGCTTCATACAACCACAGGCGAAGTCATTGAAACTTTTACAGGTCAGGCATCCACCTCTACTCCGCTCGACGCCCTATTGCCCGTACTCTACGCCATTGCAGATCAGTTAAACGTGACCCTGACAGCCCATGAAAAAACCCGCCTGCAAATCCCCATGTTTCACGATCCACAAGCTCTTCACATCGCAACCGAAAGCATGGTGGCACTGTATCGGGCACTGCGACAATCTCCCATTGACGACACCCTACTCACGCAGGCTGAAGGCGGTCTAAAACGCGCCGTACAACGCGATGCCAAAAGCGCGATGCCCCACTACTATCTCGGGCGCATACACGAAACGCGCAACAAAATATCAGAAGCGGAAAACGCCTATCGCAACGCCCTCAAAATCGACTTTGAATACGTTGCCGCGCGCTATCGCCTTGCCCTGGTCCTCAAAAAGCGCGGACACGCAGAAGAAGCCATGAACGAACTCGAACAGGCCCTCCAGCAGTCGCCTATAAACCCCGATATTCAGGCAGCCCTATCCGGCATGTTTTTCAATCAATACGCTCAAACCTTTGAAACAATCACCGCCCAACTTCGCCAGGCCATCCAGGCCAACCCGGATGATCCCATTGCCTGTTATGAATTGGCCAAT
>JAJEAX010000289.1 GCA_022822565.1 Candidatus Latescibacterota bacterium | reverse complement strand
GGCTCCGATTTGCAGGCAGACAAGCGGGCGGCTTTTACCGAGCGATGGGGTGTGGAGGCTGTTTACGAAGATTATCTGGAGATGGTGGCGCGAGAGTCACTCGATCTGGTGGCCGTGTGTACAACGGCTTCGGGTTTGTTTAAGCCCGCCAATGAAGCACCCGATGCCAATTTCAGGGGCGATTCGCATGCGGATTTAACCGTGAGCCTTGCCAATGCCGGGGTGCCAATGTTGTATGTGGAGAAGGCTATGGCGAGTTCAATGGCGCGGGCAGATGAGATTTTGGAAGCGGTGAAAGCCAATGGCACTGTGTTTAATACGGGTGTTTTGAGACGTTTTAACGTGAGCTATCACGCTGTGCGCCGCGCTATTGCCGAAGGGGAAATTGGTGAACCCAGAGCAGCTATTCACTACGCGGCTTCGTCTTTGATGCACGGGCATATCCACTCTATAGATACGCTCTCTTTTTTGTTGGGCGATCCGAAAATCGAAGCGGTGCGCGGTGAATTGTCGCCGCGAGATTTTGCGATTGAGAATAATCACATTGCTTTTGATCCGAGGGCGACTTTTCAATTGCGATTTGAAAATGGCATAGAAGCCTGGTCGGTACCCGCTGGCGGATGGGAGTTTGAGGTGATAGGGACCAAAGGGTGTATTCGTTCGATCAATAACGGCGATGGCATAAAGCTCAGAAAAATCGGTGACATGGTGGGCAAACGCCAGGGATGGGATGATGCGGAGATCGCGTCTGTAGTGCCCAAAAGCCATGTGGTGTCGTGTCTCGAGGATTTGATAGATGCTTATGAGCATGGGCGTCCAACGCTGGGGCATGTGGAGGTTGCCCATCACATCACTGAGGCATGTATTGCCGTGGCGGAAAGCCATCGCCGGGGAAGTGTGTGGGTAAATTTGCCGTTGGGAGACAGGGATTTGTACATTTTTCACGTTTAGGTCTTCATTGGGAGCGGACCATGAAAACATACCGCGCAGCATTGATTGGATGCAGTCGGATGGGTGCATTTATCGATAATGAGGTGGATCACACGCTGGCGTATTCCCATGCAGCGGGATACGAGGCATGTGATCGAACAGATCTGGTCGCGTGTTCGGATCTGCGCGAAGATGTGATGGCGCAGGCGGGCGAGCGATATGGGGTTCCAAAATCGCGGCAGTACACGGATTATCGGGAACTTATCAATACGGAAGAGCCAGATATTGTGAGCGTGGCGACGCAGCCAGAGCAGCGCGCAGAAATTGTGGTATATGCTGCCGAGCACGGGGCAAAGGCGATTTATGCTGAAAAGGCGATGGCGGCTTCTATGGCCGATGCCGATGCGATGGTCGATGCGTGTGAGCGCAATGGTGTGTTTTTCAATCTGGGTACCAATCGGCGATGGGATAGAGGGTATGACAGTATGAAGGAGGTGATAGACAGCGGGCGCATTGGGCGGTTGCGGTCGCTGATCATTCACCAGACGAGTTCTCTTTTCAACGGTGCGAGTCACAGTTTTGATCTGTTGATGCGCCTCAATAGCGACCATCCCGCGCTGTGGGTGCAGGCACATCTATCGCAGGGTGCAGGTGAGATTGAGGGGAATATTTTGAAGGCGGATCCCGTGGGGCACGGGATTATCCAGTTTGAAAATGGCGTGACGGCGTATGCCCTCAATTCCGGGAGGGGTATGGAGGTTGAAGCTGTGGGCGATGCGGGTGTTGTGACGGCTTTGCAAAATGGCGCGGGGTGGCAGGTGCGCGAGGTGGTCGGGCACGATCACAGGGGGCGCAATGTGCTGGGGGTTGGGGATTTTCCAGAGGTGACGCCTACGAGTTCAACGGTACATTTGATTGAGGACCTTGTGCATGCGCTGGATACGGGTGAGCCTACGCGGTGCGGTGTGCGGTTGGCACATGCCAATCAAGAATTGATTTTTGCCTGTGTCGAGTCGCACCAGCGAGGGGGCGAGCGGGTGCATCTGCCGTTGAAAGATTGTCCCTATCGCATGGATCGCGGTTTTGCACCCAGGCAACCGAAGTTTGAACGCGAATAAAGGAGGTTATTGTGGAATATCGCGAGTTTGGACAGACGGGTTTGAAGGTTTCGGCAATTGGTTTTGGATGCTGGGAATTGGGCGGGGGATATGGGTCTATTGATGACGCTGAGGTCGTCGCTGCGGTCAACCGGGCGATTGATCTGGGGATCAATTGTTTTGATACGGCGCAGGGATATGGCAAGGGCGCATCGGAACGGTTGCTTGCGCGCGCGCTGGGTCCCAGGCGCAAAGATGTGATTCTGGTTACGAAGTTCGGCATTGGATATGAGCAGGGCAGAGATAGCAGCAAAGAGATGGTTCACCGGGCGATTGAGCAAAGTTTAGAGATGCTGAATACGGATTACGTCGATGTGTATCTCGTGCATTGGCCCGACCGCGATACGCCTTTTGAAGAGACTCTGGGCGCGTTAGAGGAAATCGTCCAGGCAGGGAAGACGCGGTTTGTGGGGCTGTCGAATTTTACGCCTCCGGAAATTGCGCGGTGTATGGATGCGCGTCGCGTGGATGTGTTGCAATACGGGTGTAATTTGTTTGATCGCCGCCATGTGAAATGGACGTTTCCCTACGCCGAAGCAAATAATGTGGGAATAATGACTTACGGTTCTCTGGCTTATGGATTGCTCGCTGGCGCGTTTACAGAGGACACGGTTTTTGAAGATAATGATTGGCGCAGAAGAGGTGGTAGCAATACGACTTTGCGCCTGTTTGAGCCGGGTATTTTCCAGCGCAATGTCCGGGCGGTGAATGAATTGAAGGAGATCGCTGAGGGGCTGGGCAAAAATATGCCGCACATGGCGCTAAATTGGGTGTTGTCTCACGCGGCTGTGAGTACGGCACTGGTGGGTGCGCGAAAGCCGGAAGAGGTGGAAGATAATATGGGCGCTCTGGGGTGGACATTGGATGAGGACACCAAGCGGGCAATTGATCGGGTTTTTGCCAAATACGAGATCGATACGGCGCCCAATAAGTGGGGCGAAATTGATTCTAAGTGGATGGATATTGATCCGGCAGAATGGGCAGAATGAGGGGGATATGATGGATAACGTGCGCGTTGGTGTGATTGGATGTGGTGGCCGGGGCAGGGGACATATTCGATCTTTGAAGGCGTTTGAAGATGTGCATCTCGCAGCGGTCTGCGATCCGATTGTGGAGATTCGCGAGTCCGTGTGTGAAGAGTACGGGATTGAAGGGCAATACAGCGATATTCCCGCGTTGCTCGAAGGCGAGGCTCTGGATGCGGTGTTTGTCGCGCCTCCTGCCCACTTAAATGCTACGCTTGCATTGCCGTGTCTGGAGGCGGGGGTCAATACTTTTTTGGAGAAACCACCCGGTTTGAGTCTGAAAGAGACCGAAGCGTTAAAAGCCGCGTCGGACGAAACGGGTGCGAAAGCTATGGTGGGATGGAATCGGCGATTTCATCCGATTATTGTCGAGGCGCGAAACCTGGTGCTGGATCGCGGTCCTGTGACGCAATTGGTGGGAGAGTTTCACAAGAGTATCACGGATTTGGGAAATTCGGGCAAGTTTGCCGAGGTGCTGATGGATTGTATGCTTTTTGAGACGCCGATTCACGCCATTGATACGATCCGCTTTTTGGCAGGTGCCGATGTTTCCGAGGTTCACAGTGTGGTGCAGCGGTCTATGTCCGGTTATCGGGATGTACACGCGGCTCTCGTCGCGTTTGAGAATGGCGTTGTCGCGCAGCTTATTCACAATTATACGACCAATGCCAGGCTGGAGCGCTATGAGATTCACGGACACGAGATTTCGGCTTATCTGGAGGGCGTGTCGCGCGGAGAGGTTTTTTGCGATGGCGAGAAAAGAGGGTTGAGCGGGGATGGATCGGGAACAGATGAACAGAACCGATTTTTTATCGATTGTGTGAAAGAAGACCGCCCGGTCGCGCTTCCCGCAGCGAATTTGGATGAGGCGATTAAGACGATGGAACTGGCCGAGGCGATTATGGCTGGGACGCGATAAGATCGGATTCTTTCTATTGACAATATTTTCCGAATCCCGTAATTTTTAGATATTAGAAACGAGGTGTGGCTCAGTCCGGTAGAGCACCTGCTTTGGGAGCAGGGGGCCGGGGGTTCAAATCCCTCCACCTCGACCAATAAAAACAAAGGGTTGCGACAATTCGTCGTAACCCTTTTGTTTTAAATATTATATACAACATTATCCATTGGGCAACTGACACGCCAGGTCTTTTGGAAATCGCATCACTCATCTAACAGATGCTGAAATGTCTCCAGACTGGGTACCTGAACCGCCGCGCGATGCAACTGCTTGAGGCGTTGCAAATCGTCGATGGCGGCAATGCGAGCAGATAGGGGATGCACCTCGCGGAGATCAAATCGAATCTCCAATACGTCGAGAATAGCTTCGATCGTGCTTTTTCTTTCTCCTTGTTCAATGCCCTGCTCAAAGCTTTCCACTCTGCTTTGTTGGGTGAGGGATTGAAAAAGTGATGATTCGCGAATGAGGTCCATGATACCCTCCTTCAAAATAATATCGGAAATAGTTTCAGATTCATATACCAACTCGCTCAATGCCACCATGCCAGCCAGATAATCCGCCCGATATGACCGTGCAATGGGGTGCGTTCGAGCGGTGTAAATACACTGTTGCAACCACGCATCCGAGGCCATCCCTTCAGGTGGCTTCATCAAAGGTGTGAAGGGAATCAGACCCGATTGCCCCGATTCGAGAACGTGCTCGCCTTCTATCTCAATCAGCCTGATCACCCTGTATTGAATTGCGATCAGGTAGCCGGGACGCTCCTGGATATAATACCCGGAATCGCGCTGCCCAGCATTGGGGCGCAGGTAGATGACGTTGGAATATATCGGCAGGCCGTGTTGCCGAATAGCATGTCCAATATAGCCTGCCATGCGGCGCGGTATGGGTGGATTGGTGCTGTCGGTGGTTTGAAACTCGTTGTGGACCAATACCTCCTCGTCATCCATACGCACGCGAATCAGGCTATCGGTCTGGTGTGTTTCAATCGTGAGTTGCTCTGTGTCAATGACTGCGAGAACTTCAACATCCTCGCGTCCGAGGGTGAAACTGGCAAAGTCGTTAGGATATTTCTGAATGAGGTGTTTAGAAATCGTATCAAATTCTGCCATGTGAGATGCCTCAGGTCTGAGAGTTGGTCGTATTTTGGACAAACGCAACAGTCAGAACTCAAGCAAATATCAGGCCAATGTCACAAAATTGAGTGATAAAAGGAG
>JAJEAX010000202.1 GCA_022822565.1 Candidatus Latescibacterota bacterium | reverse complement strand
CTGCATGTGTGTTCTGTACGCAGGGCTATTGTGCTGGTTTTTCGAGGTCGCGCTGAAGTTGTTGAAACGTGCGATTCTCGCATTCATACGGTGAGCGATTCATTCCCTGTGCCGAGTGTGGTGCGTCTGGCTATATATGTGCGCGTACCTCCCAAGCCACTCGCCTTGACCAAGCGCAATATCTTAAAACGCGATGGGTTCCAGTGTCAGTATTGTGGCATTCGCCGCGGTCCGTTTACCATTGATCACGTGGTGCCGAGGTCCCACAATGGGCGCAATTCATGGGACAATCTGGTGTGCGCCTGTCACCGGTGTAACAACCGCAAGGGCGACAATACGCCTGCGGAAGCCGGTTTGTCATTATTGCGCAAGCCGCAGTCTCCCAATCGCGTGACCTTTATTCGGCACCATATTGGGGTGCCAGACCGTCGCTGGCGGCCCTATCTTTTTATGGATGATTAAAAGCGGGGATTGATGGAAAAAAAACGAATTCTGACAGGTGATCGGCCCACGGGGCGTTTGCATCTCGGGCACTATGTCGGGTCTTTGAAAAACCGCGTGGCCTTGCAAGATGATTACGAGTGCTATTTTTTGGTGGCAGACCTGCACATGTTGACCACGCAGCCCCAAAAAGAATACATCGATGCATTGCGTGAAAATATCTATGAGATGGTATTGGATTATTTGTCTTTGGGAATAGACCCAAAAAAATCAACCATTTACCTTCAATCGGCCATTCACGCTGTATATGAAATGAATCTGTTTTTTGAGATGCTCGTTACATTGCCCCGCGTGGCGCGGTTGCCCAGTGTAAAAGATATGGCACGCGCGGCGAATATGACCGATGAGGCAATTCCATTTGGTCTGATTGGGTATCCCGTGCTTCAAAGTGCCGATATTTTGATGCCGCGCGCACATGTTGTGCCGGTGGGGAAAGACAATGAGGCACACGTTGAAGTGACGCGGGAAATTGCGCGTCGGTTCAACGCGTATTACGGCGATGTATTTCCCATTCCCGAACTCCTCATGGGCGATGTGCCTACTCTGGTGGGGACCGATGGGCAGGCCAAGATGAGCAAAAGTCTCAACAATGCAATTTTTTTGTCTGACGATGAAAAGACGGTAGAAAAAAAAGTGCGCGGTATGTACACAGATCCCAATCGCGTTCGCGCAGATATTCCGGGCACTGTTGAAGGCAATCCCGTATTTATCTATCACGATGCGTTTAATCCAAATGTCGATGAGGTTGAAGATCTCAAAACCCGCTATCGTCAAGGCCGTGTGGGGGATGTCGAAGTAAAAGATAAATTGGCTCGCGTGCTCAATGTGTTTCTCGATCCTATCCGCCAACGCCGAACGCATTTTGCGGCGCAGTCGGGTTATATCGAGCAAGTGATTTACGAAGGCACGATGAAAACACAAGCGCTTGCACACGAAACGCTTGTAGCTATGAAAAAGGCGATGGGTTTTACCGGCGTATGGAACCGGATTTCTCGCAAAGCGCGAGATAGAATGAAAAAACAAGAGAAGGAGGCGCGATGATTGCATCCAATTTGACGGCTCGATTCGATCCGGATGCCGCGCCTTATGGCGTGAAGCTCGATTTGTTTGAAGGCCCGCTGGATCTGTTGCTCTTTCTCATTCAAAAAAACGAGATTGATATCTACGATATTCCCATCGCCGATATTACGCGGCAATTTTTAGAATACGTCGAGATTATCCAGCGATTAAATTTAGAGGTTGCCGGCGATTTTGTCGTGATGGCCGCCACATTGATGCGTATCAAATCGCGCATGTTGTTGCCCTCTGACCCAGAGGCTGAGGAGGAAGAAGGAGATCCTCGCGAGGAATTGGTGCGCCGCTTGTTGGAATACCAGCAATTCAGAGAAGTAGCCGCGTGGATGGACGATCAGCAGACGGAGTACCGCGATGTTTTTTATCGAGGTACTTCAATAGACCTGGAAGATATTCGGAAGCAACACGAGGCCGAAGATGGGGAATTTCGCCCCGTGAGTCTGTTCGAATTGCTCCGCGCTTTTAAGCAAGCGATGGATGCTGCACCAAAAGTCGATTTTCACGAGGTGACGCGGGTTGATGTGACTACAGAGGAGCGCGTTGAATACGTGCTCGATGTACTTGAACGACGTCATCAGGTTCCATTTAGTGAACTGATTGCCAGTACACATCGAATTGTTGTTGTTGTGACATTTATCGCGTTGCTGGACTTGATGAAAGAAGGGAAAGTCCGCGTTCAACAGACCGATATCGATGGAGAACTCTGGGTTTATCGCCGCGATGCTTTAGATACGGCGTCTTTCGAGGAGGGCATAAACGATGTCTGAGAGAGATGACGCACGCGTCGCAAATTTGGCTACCGATGAAGATGCACGCAACAAAGGCGTGGTTGAAGCCTTGTTGATTGCAGCCGATGATCCTCTGGGAGCGTCGCGCCTGTCATCGGTTTTGGGACGGGATACTGGCGCAAAAGAAATTCGCGCTTATGTCAATGATCTCAATGAAGAATACGCACAGACGGGGCGCAGTTTCAGGGTTGTCGAAGTCGCGGGTGGCTTTCAGTTGGCTGTACACAGCGAATTTGCGCCCTGGATTCGGCAACTGATGCGCGAAAAAGTCGCACCCCGGCTTTCGCAAGCTTCCCTGGAAACCCTCGCCATTCTGGCTTTTAAGCAGCCGATTACCAAAGCCGAGGTTGAGCATATTCGCGGCGTGTCTGTCGATGGCGTTTTGCGGCAATTGATGGAAAAGAGCCTGATCCGAATTTCCGGGCGGTCAGACGCACCCGGACGGCCCTTGTTATACGGAACGACACGCGATTTTTTGAAGCATTTTGGCCTCAAGACCCTGTCTGATCTGCCCAGGATTCGCGAGTTGGAAGAGTTGCTCCGAGAAGAGGAGCAACGGGTGGCCGAAGGCAAAGACAGCCCGTTATCGGGCGTGATCAATACCGATGGGAATAGCGAACAGGATGCCCATGACAGAGCGCCTGAACCGGTTTCTGGCCCGCGCGGGGGTGGCTTCGCGGCGGGCGAGCGATCGGTTGATTCAAACGGGCTGCGTTAAAATAAATGGCGCTGTTGTGACACATCCGGGTACGCGAATAAACCCGCGTAGCGATCGGGTGTGTGTCAACGGCCGGGCGATCCAGTCGGTTGATCGACAAACTTATATTTTATTGCACAAACCCCCGGGATATCTGGTATCGGCGCGCGATCCGCATCATGCCCAAACAATTTACAAATTGTTGCGCGGCATTGATGCTCGGGTTTTTCCCGTCGGACGGCTCGATCTGGATACGCGAGGGGTTTTGTTGTTGATGGACGACGGCGATCTGGCATTTCGATTGACCCATCCGCGGTATGGTGTAAAAAAAGTCTATCGCGCCTGGGTGAGCGGGCATCCCAGCGAGGCTGTATTGAGATTACTGCGAGAGGGAATAAAGCTCAATGATGGTCTTTCTGCTCCTGCACAGATTCGGGTTATGCGCGCAAGAGGTGGAGATACAGAATTGGAATTAGTGCTGCACGAGGGGCGCAAAAGACAAGTGAAGCGGATGTGCGAAGCGGCAGGACATCGGGTGCAATCTTTAATACGCACGCATTTTGCCGGTCTCACAGCGCGGCATCTCAAGTTGGGCCAATGGCGGCATTTGACCCAGGCAGAAGTAAAGAGGCTTCGAGAAATGGTCGGGCTGAACCAGGAACAATGAGTAATGTATGCGCGAAAATGGGATTGTTATTGCGATTGATGGCCCGGCAGGTGCTGGCAAGAGTACAACTGCACGGCTCGTTGCAGAGCAAATGGGGTACCTCTATCTGGATACTGGGGCGATGTATCGCGCCGTAGGGCTGGCTGTCCTGCAACAGGGCATTGATCCCGATGATGCCGATGGCGTGACCGCATTGTGTAATGCGCTCAATATCGCACTTGAGATGCGAGATGGGCAGTTGCAAACCCTGCTCAATGGAAAAAATATATCCGATGCAATTCGCTCATCTGAAATATCGCAAGCTGCGTCTCGCGTAGCTGTCCATCCGGGGGTGCGCGATGTGCTCGTTGCATTACAGCGGGCTATGGGCCGTTATGGGGGGATTGTTTTAGAAGGTCGAGATACAGGCACTGCTATTTTTCCAGATGCGGAATTGAAAATTTTTCTCGTTGCCGATCCCGCCGAACGCGCGCGGCGACGACTCAGAGACCTCGAAAAAAGGGGTGAATCTGCTGTGTTTGAGTCGCTGTTGAACGAAATTCGCGTTCGGGACATTCGCGATAGGGAGACGCAGTTACGGCGTGGCGCATGGCCCGCATCGGATGCTATATGTATAGATACTACGGGACTGTCAATAGCAGAACAAGTAGATCGGATTGTAGCACTTGCCCAACGGGAAAATAGAGCTTGAATGGTAAATGGATGGTATCGATGACATTTTATCGCTTTTTCTGGTGGCTGGCCTACGGGTTGGCCGTTATTCTCTTTCGATTACGGGTCGAAGGGCGGTGTCACATACCCCAGTCGGGTGCTTTGATTTTAGCTGCTAACCACTGTTCTTACGTCGATCCCGTTATTATTGGAGTTGCGGCAGGACGCGAACTTTGGTATCTTGCTAAGGCTGAACTCTTTCCTATTCCGTTGCTGGGAAAGCTGATTCGCAGGTTGCACGCGATGCCCGTAGATCGGAGCCGTGGAGACCGCAGCGCATTTTTGGCCTGGACAAGAACTTTGCAGGCAGGTAATTCCGTGCTCATTTTTCCAGAAGGCACGCGCAATAAACGCCCCGGTTTTCTGCGTCCCCGAGCAGGGGTTGGCATGCTGGTTTATCGCACTCAGACACCTGTGATACCCGTATATATTTCGGGTACAGTCAATATCTGGAAAACGGTGGTTGGGCTGGACCGGTTGCAGGTGCGATTTGGCAAGCCTATTTTGAGTTGTCCAGAACAATTGCCCGACAGGCGTCGCGACGCCTACAATTTTATCACCCATGAGGTGATGCGTCATCTCGCTGTTCTGAAGCGGATGCGGCGGAAAGCCGGCACGGTCGCACCCACTTCTCACAATAGTTAACAATAAGGTGTCGGTACGGTTTGATCGACGTTGTTCGTCGTTCTTTTTTTATTATTTTGCGCGATTTTTTTTAGCGTGAAAGGAATTATTTGGTATGTCCGTTAATACCCTTCCCAAACCCACTCCTGAAGAAGCACTAGCCGCGCTGGATGAAAGCGAATACAGCGAGGCAGAGTTTAATGAAATGATGGAGCTCTACGAAGAGACGTTAGAGACCATTAAGCAGGGTGAGATTGTTATGGGCACTGTGAGGTCCATTCACGATGGAATCGTAGTGGTAGATATTGGTTTCAAGTCTGAAGGCGCGATTCCCCTCTCTGAGTTTGGCGACCCGCCAGCTATAGAGGATGGCGATGAAATTGAGGTTTTTTTAGAGAGTATTGAAGATCAAGAAGGTCAGGTGGTGCTGTCCAAGACCAAAGCTGACTTTATGCGGGTGTGGGATCGCATTAAGGATGCGTATGATAGCGATCAGATTGTCGAAGGTCGCTTGATGCGGCGAATCAAGGGTGGCATAGTGGTCGATCTTTTCGGCGTCGATGCTTTTTTGCCCGGCTCCCAAATTGACATCAAACAGGTCAAAAATTTTGATCAATTTCTCGGCAATGTGTACCCGTTCCGGATTATAAAGCTCAACAAGAATCGCCGAAATATTGTCATTTCTCGCCGCGTCGTGCTCGAAGAAGAACGCTCCAGGTTACGCAAACAGATTCTCGCCACATTGGAAGTGGGGCAATTGCGTCAGGGGTCGGTCAAAAATATCACCGATTTTGGTGCTTTCATCGATCTAGGCGGATTAGATGGATTGTTGCATATTACAGATATTGCCTGGGGCCGCGTTGGACATCCATCAGAAGTTTTGTCCATAGGAGAAGAAGTAGAAGTCAAGGTGCTCAATTACGATGAGAAGCGCGAGCGCATTTCGCTGGGCATGAAGCAATTACAAGATCATCCCTGGAAAGATGTTGAGGAAAAATATCCGGTTGATAGCAAAGTGATAGGTAAGGTTGTCAGCATTACGGATTACGGGGCTTTTGTCGAGTTGGAACAGGGGGTTGAAGGATTGGTCCACATTTCTGAAATGTCGTGGACGCAGCATATTCGCCATCCTTCCAAACTGGTCTCCATTGGCGATGAAGTTGAGGTTATGGTCCTGCGCGTGGATCAGGAAGGTCAAAAAATTTCGCTGGGCCTCAAGCAGGTGCAGCCCGATCCCTGGGAAGATCTCGACCACAAATATCCTTCAGGCACACCTCTTCGAGGCATTGTACGCAATTTGACCAATTTTGGAGCTTTTGTCGAAATTGAAGAGGGGATTGATGGGCTGGTACATATTTCCGATATGTCCTGGACCAAGCGCATTCGCCATCCGAGTGAGGTAATAAAAAAAGGCCAGGAATTGGATATTGTTGTGCTCAATATTGATAAAGAGCGGCGGCGCATCTCGCTGGGGCACAAACAGACTATTGAAAATCCCTGGGCAAAACTGGCCGTTACCTATGCTGTGGGAAATGCCGTAGAAGGTACTATTTCACGTGTTCTCGAACGCGGGGTGGTCGTTGACCTCGAAGGCCATGTAGAGGGATTTGTACCGGTTTCTCAACTGGGTATTGATGACCTTCAACGTCCCGATGAATATTTCGAGGAAGGCGATGAGATGCCGCTGAAAGTCGTCGAGTTTGATGAAGATCAAAAGAAAATTGTATTGAGCGTGCGAGAGCGTTTGCGCGATGCAGATCAAGATGAAATAGACGCTTTTCACGCAGCACATCCTCGACGCGAAAGCGCAGAAGTAGCAGTGGAAGATGAAGTCGCCGAAGTGGAAGCAGAGGCTGAAGCAGAAGTAGAAGCCGAAGTGGAAGCGGTAGAAGCCGAAGTAGAGGAAAAAGTACAGAGCAGCAAAGAGGAATGAGATTGTTCAGATCTTTCTGGCGGTTGCAAAGCGTTGGGGCATATCGTCTCAACGCTTTGTTTTTGCAAATGGCTGATTTTTATGCGAGATCAAAAGACAGTTGCGTTTTATACACTGGGTTGTAAGCTCAATACCTATGACACACAGTGGTATGCCGAGCAGTTTGTGGCGCAGGGTTATCGCGAGGTGCCGTTTGGGGAACTCGCAGATGTTACTGTGGTCAATACATGTACCGTGACTGGTCAAGGGGACGCGCAGTCGCGCAAGGCATTGCGCAAAGCGCATCGGATTTCGCCCACAGGCACCGTGGTTGCGGTGGGGTGTTATGCACAAACCGATCCAGACGCCCTATCTGCAATGCCCGAAGTCGATCTGGTGGTAGGGACAGCAGAGCGGATGCAACTCCTGGATCTGGTAAATAATACCTGTTCTTTGGGGCGCACATTTGTGACGCGCAGTCGCGCGGCTGATTTTCAGGATATGGATATTTACAATTTTGGCGGACGCGCTCGAGCTTTTGTCAAAATTCAGGAAGG
>JAJEAX010000135.1 GCA_022822565.1 Candidatus Latescibacterota bacterium | reverse complement strand
TTTTTTTACATTAAGGTGAATTTTCGGAAACATTTTTGAAACAAAGTTTCAATCTGCTATGTCTCGATAGCTATTTTTGTGCTCTATGTTTCAGATTTATGATAATAAATAATAAGGAGGTGGTGAATAGCGTACAGACTTGTTTTGCGTTGCATAGTAAAGTTGTTAAGTCGTTCATTTTTCGCAGTTTGCGAAAGGAGGTAGCACTTTGAGATGGTTTAAAGTTCTGAGTTTTGTCGTTGCAGGTGTTTTGGCTTCGGCAAGCATGTCATCGGCTCAGGTTGCCGGCAAATGGGGTTTGGGCGGGTTCGTCAGCTATACGAATCCCATGTTCACCTTTGGTGAGCGGTTTGGCAGTGGTGTGGATAAATGGGGGCTTACTGCCAGTCGTGTGAGTAGCTCTCGTCTGACCGTTGAAGCCGAGTTTCACCACACCCAGATGGATGGTGGTGCTCTAGAATCCGGTGAGTTTACCTGGTCTCCCAAGGCTTTGACTGCCAAACAATATAGCAGCAAAGATATCAATCCGAATGGTTCGCACACGAATCGCTTTAATAGCGTGCTCTTGTCCGGGTTGTGGTTTTTTAATGCAGACCGTTCAATGGATGAGGGGAGTTTTTCGCCCTATATCGTTGCGGGTGGCGGTGTGTACGATCACCAAACCGTAGCAGAAAATATCGTTTGGCCCGGGCAGAGTCCGACCGATGCCAGCGGTGTAGATGCGACGAATGTGGATGCCCAGGGCGATATTTTGCCCCAGGTAGTGATGGACCGCCAGGAAGATACGCGCACGGCCGTGACCGCAGTGTTGGGGTTGGGGTTGGAAGCGCATGTGACGCAGACGATCGCGCTGGATGTGCGTGCGCGGTATCATTTTATTCTCGGCGAACTCCGCCCTCGAGATGCATGGGGCCTGGAGAAGGCATTTCCGCTTCAGATGTTTGATCTGAGTGCCGGGTTCAAGTTTTATTTTTGGGACTAAAGGAGGTAAAAATTGATGCAAAAGATACTTTCAATAGTTGTGCTGTCTCTGCTTGTTAGCGCGGGTGTTTCATACGCCGCGACAACGGGAAAAATGCAGGGTACAGTGCGCGACGCGCAGACGGGTGAGGTATTGCCGGGTGCCAATGTAGTGATCGATGGCACACAGCGCGGTGCGGTCACCGATAGCGATGGATTTTTTGTGATTTTGCTCGTCGATCCCGGCACGTATTCGATGACGGCCTCGCTGGTGGGTTATGATTCACAGCGTCAGACCGACATCAGGGTTCAAGTTGACTTGACGACGACGGTTGATTTCCAGATTCGAGAGGCTGCTCTGGAATTGGGCGAAATCACAGTGATTGCAGAGCGTCCGCCCGTTGAGCCAGATAAGACGACGAGTAAGTATATTATGAGTGCCGAGGATCTGGAAGCCGTGCCCATCGTGCGCGATATGGGTGAGTTTATCGAGCTTCAGGCTGGCGTTTCAATTGATGCCGATGGTAATGAGATTATGATCCGAGGCGGCGACCGCGACCATGTGGCATACATCGTGGATGGCGTTCGCATTTCAACGACTGACCACTATGGTTCTCGCACGGGTATTGGACGCAGCTTGAACAAGAGTGCGGTTCAGGAACTCCAGGTGATTACGGGTGGTTACAACGCCGAGTATGGCAATGCTCAGGGTGGTGTGGTTTCGATGGTGACGCGCGATGGCGGTTCGTCCTACAGCGGTATGTTGGACTATCGATTCACACCTGCGGGACAGAAGCACTGGGGTGCGAATGTG
Organism: Candidatus Latescibacterota bacterium; assembly: GCA_022822565.1. Lineage (GTDB taxonomy): Bacteria > Latescibacterota > UBA2968 > UBA2968 > UBA2968 > VXRD01. Next base: position 4,439 of record JAJEAX010000135.1, on the reverse strand, counting down.
TACGATTCGCCCATGCACCGCGGCAATAACAAGTGGGATGATGCAGGCTGGGTTGCAGAGCAGGTCGAAATCCCCGCTGATCTCGATGGCGATGGTGCCAATGACATCGTGCAGGCGCACAAGCGTTTGGACTACACGGGCAAAATGGGACATCGCATCGATGCCAATATCGCGGGTCCACTGAGTCAGGACATGACATTTTTTGCCAGCACGGTCTGGCGCAAAGAGCCACAGCCATTGTTGAATGCCAATTTGACGACGCCCCCGAATACGCGCAATACAGGGAAGCTGACGTTTTCTGCATCGCCCAGCTTGAAGTTGCGAGTAGGGGGGATTTACAATCGCAGTGAAGGGACCTTTGGTGGCCCGAGCGAAGGCGGCAGGTTGGATTTGCGCAACAGCGGTAAAAATATCTTTTTACACGTCGTAAATCCAACGGGTAATCTCGTCACCACAGACGCGTTGTTTTACGGTGCTGTGACGCATTCTCTGTCTCCCAAGACCTTTTACGAAGTGAATTTGGGCTATTCGACGACTGTCCGCGACACAATGGATTTTCATCCCCACTTTATCGTGGATGACAAACTGACGTCTTCCAGCGTGAAGGATGCGGCGGGGCACTACACGATTTACCGCGAAACGCACAACTGGAGCATGTATGGTTATAAGCGGTTGAGCTTTAAGGCAGATCTTTCCAGCCAGGTGAACAAGCAGAACTTTGTGAAAGCTGGCGTGGAAGTGATTCGCTACAACAACTGGTACCAGCAGCGGTGGTCAGATGGTCCCACGCACCGTCGCCTGCGCTGGTTCTCCCAGAACTTTACAGATACCGCATTCTGGCCAAATGGGGAAAATGTGGGTCTCAATCCCCTTGATTTTGGTGTTTATATTCAGGACAAAATCGAGTTTGAGGGAATGATCGTGAATGCCGGTGCGCGGGGCGAGATTTTCTTCCCGAACACCTATATCAAAGACTCCGATGCCTGGTACGGTGCGAAGGCACCCTGGAATGGCATGACGCGTTCCGCCTATATTCCCACACACAAGGGACCCACGATCAAAGCATTTCAGCCCCGCATTGGCGTGTCGCACCCGATTACGGAGAAGAGCCTCGTGCGCTTTTTCTACGGTCGGTTTACGCAGCGCCCGCATTTCCAGGAAATGTTTCTGAACGAATTCACGTCCAATGAAGCCGTGGATAGGGATCTGAATGGCAATGGCGTGATTGATCCCGGCGAACAGTTCAACGAGTTTAATGACTCGGGTTCACGGCACGGCACGCCGTATTTGCCGCCCGAAGAAACCACTTCTTTTGAGGTGGGCCTGGACTGGAACTTTGTGAGCGATTACGTGCTCGGTCTGACGACTTATTACAAAGCGTCGGGCAATGAAATCGGAGGGGCCTCTCAGCAGTGGATTGATCCAGCCGGTCACCAGTATGTGACGGGTGTTCAAGGCCATCGGGCTGGCAACTGGCGCGATGTTCGCGGTTTTGAGATCAATTTGCGCAAGAAATTCTCGAATATGTTCTCGTTCAATGTGGGCTACAACCTGCAGTGGGCAGACGGAGGCCGCAACACTGCAGGCCGCAGAGATGTATGGCCAGATTCTCAGTTCGTAGCCAGTGGGTACTATTGGAACACCTGGGATGTCGATCCCACAACGGGTGCAGAGATTCCCGTGTCATTGCAGGAAAAAGCCCGTCGCGAAGGGCTACCCGAGGATCACTACGTCATCCAATATGGTGCAGCAGCAAATGATCAGTTGCAGTCCAAACATCGCCAGATCGTGAATTTCACCGGCACAGGTGGTGCGTGGTCGTGGATTCCGTGGTATTCTCACTATTCGGCAGAGGGCGCGCAATTTGTCGCCACCGAAGCCCGCACGGATCTGGGCCATTACGACGATGCAGACAGGGAATACTGGGAACGCGCTGGCAACCACCCCGGCAATCCGGGAAGTGGTGAAGGCAATTTAGTAGTGGGCCATGCCCATGAAGCGGGCGAGCGCGCTCCGCTGACAGCTGACCGCCGCAGTTTTGGTTCGATTACGTTCTTGTTTGCCACGCCAGCGAACTACGGTCCATTTGGCGGCAAAGCCTTAGGCAATATTCGTTCCAATCTGGTGTATTATCTCTACGCGGGTAACAGGTTCACGTATAGCACGGGTGGTATTCAAGGGTTCCGACAGGGTCCCCTCCATACGCGTGCAGACTTCAATGCCGAGAAGGTGTTTGGCAATATGTCGGGCGTGAACATAACCGTGGCTGTGGAGATCTACAATTTGTTCAATCAGAAGGACTGGCGTCAGAATGCCCTTGGCGGCGTTCCTGAAGATTGGGATTCGGATCGCTATCAGAAGTATGGCATCATGGGCTTAGAGCCTACCAATGTCGAGATCCTTGAGCTGGGTCTGCAAGCACCCGAAATCAACGATATCGGTAATTATTGGGATTCTCCGCGCGAGATGCAATTCAGCTTGCGCATTAAGTGGTAGCTTGCGGAAGGGCGCGAAAAACCGCGCCCTTCTAAAAAAAACTGGGAACTTTTTATCCCAACTATTGGTTTATATTGTACTACAAAACTGAGAATGTGGTGTACAGGGGCGCCTGCACACTGCCGACTTCACGCAGAAAGGAGGGATGGTCAATATTTTCGCTTGAAGTCGCCGGGGTAACGCAGTAGATCGCAAGTAGTAAAGATGTCATCAATCACTCCTATAGAGGAGCAGTATCCATGTCCAAAAAGCTCTGGTTTTACGCTTCCGGATTTTTCGCCGGAGTTGGCATGTGCCTGGCGGGTCTGGTCACACAGGCTCAGGCTCAATGGCCTGGCAATGCCAGAATCTCGATGTCCCGGGGTCAAATCGGTCACACGCTCCACAATCCGGGCATGACGGGGAAAAAAGATAACGAGACAAAGCTGGCACAGTCTTCGTTTTCGTATCCTCAGGGCCGCAATATCAAGGTGTATTCGGGCGGTTCTGAGCGCGAAGGCTGGAATGCCAAGTCGAATACAGGTGGTGAAGGCTTCTGGGTGCTTTCCAATACGGGTGGCAGCCCACACGGTACGTATGCAGGACCGCGTATTACGTCTTCAGACCTGATTGGTCGCCCCCACGATATGACGCAGATGCCCGAAGCTTATGTAGGTGTTGTAGAAGATGGCAGTTGGGCAATGGCGATTCGCAGAGATAGTGGTGCGGACGCGCCCAATATCGCGGGATCAACAGTTGCCGACCGCCGAACCAACTGGTGGCCTGCAGCCCACGGTATTGCCAGTACATCGCCCGGGACGAATCGGGCAGTTGTGGTCTGGAACTTCCGTTTTGGTCGCTACAACAGCAATGAACCTTTTGCCCAGCGCATTGGTTCTGGAGAATTGCCGCAGTACAGCGCGCCTTCGTGGGTAGAGTCGCTGTCCGAAGATGATTTTCCCGAGTTGATCGGTATTCAAGAAGGCGGTTCATCTGCCACGGGTCTGGAATGGACGCGCAAGTGGTTTTCCACGGCGCATCCGGACCACGATGAGTATTTTGTCGTTGACAACGAAGTGGTGAACAATTCGGGTTCGACAGTTGAAGGTGTGTATATCACCTTTGCCAACCGTTTCCACGCGGGCCAGGCTTCTGGCTGGCGGCAGACTTCGTGGAATCACCCGCGCGATTACACGCGCGATGATTATTATCGCAACACATTGGCACCCAATTACCTCAACGGCGTCAGCCGTGGGGATTACACCTCTGCACTTGGCAGGTCTGCTGGTTTGCAGCGGGGTGTTGACCTTGCCAATGACGGTCATTTTATGACGTATTACCACGATGGGGACTCCGATCATATTTCCAATCTGATTAATGATATTGGCGATCCCTATCGCTATGCTATCGCCCGTGAGCGCTATACCCGCGAGCAGACGTGGGTGCGCGAAGGGATGATGCAGCACGCTCAGTATTTTGGTCTGGGCACTGTGGATGCCTTCCCGCCGTTTATGCGCTATGGCGGCGTGGATGATGCGATGTATGTGGCACCCCACGACAATCCGGCCACAGGGCACGATGAGAGCATGCAGCAGCCCGCTTCGGTGCTCTTCCACGGCTATCGCTCGAAGAATGACTTTGACTATCCCTCGCCAGACCGCGCGGGCGATGCTCAGATTTACGACGCGGTTGCCAATGGCGGATATACCGCTGAAAATGAAACGCCCGGGCATTATAGCACGCTGGTGACTTATGGACCTTACACGCTGGCACCGGGTGAGAAGGCCAAAGTGGTGGTCGCCTATGTGGCGGGGTTAGCGGCTGATCACGCCAAGTATGACGATTACAAGAAGTATGCCATGCCCTTCAACATGGGCTGGATGAACCACTACGGTGGCAGGGGATCTGAGCCTACGAAGTTGGCAGATCGCCAGCCCGATATACCCCTTGGTGAAGATGTGATG
>JAJEAX010000061.1 GCA_022822565.1 Candidatus Latescibacterota bacterium | reverse complement strand
GTGCTTCATAGCACGACCTCCTTAAAGGGTAAATGATTTAACGCCAGAAATAAAACTTAACTCCGGCACCTATATCAAAAAACATTAACGGACGAGCGCGTTCCAGATCGTAAAAGAGCATGGGTCTCAATTCGCCCACTACGAAGTTTAAGCGCCCGCGTACATCCAGGCTGATATTGTCGGTGACAAAGGCCTCCATGCCCGCACCAGTGGTGAGTGCAATGGTGGTGCGTTTGTCAATCTGCGGATCCATTACTGTATTTAAGTCAATTGGATCGCTGGTTTGAGCCGGCCATACCAGATCGCGGTTTTCGGCGTTATAACGAAAAAAACCACCGCCGAGGGCTATGTAATGGCGATAGTCTTTTGCCCGAAATCCGTGTTGCCGATTCTCTTCGCCCACAAAGACGAGCGCGTTTACGGATACGCTGTTGAAGGTCATTGTCGATGAAGCGTTGGGGCTGGTATATTCAAGGCCGTCAATCGGATATACAAACGGTTTGGACGCCAGTTTCCCGTTGTCGAATTTGGAATAGTGGTATTCCACTTCAACAGTCACGAGGTCGCTGGCCACATAGTTCACGTTTATGCCGTATTTCCCCGCCTGGTCGTAGCGGTCCCGCAAATTGGACAGAGGCACGTGGTAATTGGCAAATCCACCAAGACCCCATCCGTTCTGCTGGGCAAACAAATCTCCCGATACAAGTACCAGTAATACGCCTACCAGGAAAGTAGCCAAGGTGCGTATCATAAACTCTCCTTTCTGCAGCTCAAAACTGCGGCGATGCAATACTTCTGTTATACGTTTGACGAGATACTCAGTGTGCTAACCCGGACTATTCAGTGCATTGGCCTCACCCCATTCCTGTTGTTTAGAAGTGCTAATGACAAATAAAAATAAATCTTAAAAATTCTTAAAAAAACAACGAGTTATATATGATATTTCATGTCATGATAGCTCTATTGATATGGACATGTCAAGCCTTTTTTGATTCGGTTGTAAACTTTTGTAAAAAAATCTCAAATCCCGTTGTGCGCGCTATCAGGACGTCAATTTGTCGAACAAATTTTTCACTTCTTTTTCTTTTATCGGAGTGCGCGTTCCGATCCATCCTTCGCCGAAATACAAACACAAGCCGACCAGGATTTCGCCTCCGGTGTAAATGGCGAAGTTGTCCGTTATTTGTACGAGGATGGCGTAGGTCAGCAGGCCGCCTGCGAGGGCGAATATCGCGCCCCGTGCTGTGGGTTTTCGGAAGAGCATGCCGAACATGAGCGGTATTGCTATGGGGGATAGGAGTGCCCCAAATATCTGGACGGTTGCGGTGAATACTTTTTCTGCGCCTTTGCTTTCGGCGATGATAATGCCTGTGATGATTATCGCCAATCCAAAGATCAATGTGACGATTTTTCCGACCCGGAAGAGTGTCTGCTGTGTCCATGCGCGCTTGATATTGCGCTGATAGATGTCTTTTGTGAATACGGCGGCGAGCGCATTGAGGTCGCTGTCGATCATGGACATGGTGGCGGCGAATATGGAGCAGATGAGGAGGCCTATTAATCCGGGCATTAGTCCGGAGAGCACGCGTTGGGCCATTAATACGTAAGTTTGCTGGAGGTCAAAGCCGGGCAGGGGCGCGAGGGATACGGGGTCGAAATATTCGGTGAGTAATAAGGGCGCGGCCCAGGCGGGTACGAAGATTACGATGGGATATAGCAGGTAGAGAAATCCCGAAAGGAGTGCGGCTTTTTGGGTGTCTCGGGGGTCGGATACGGATATGAATCGTTGCGCTAATCCCCAGGTGGCGCCGTTATAACTGAATATTACGACGATTAGATAGACAAACCAGAAGTCTATCCCAATGCCCGCTTCTGCGTTGAAGAATGCGCCGCGTTCGGCGGGTAGCTGTTCCCACAGGGGGTTCCATCCGCCGATGTTGTCGAGTACGAGATAGAGTACGATTGTGCTGATGACGAGCTGGACGACGAATTGGATCAGGTCGGTTAATACCGCGGCCCACAGTCCGCCTATGAGTACATAAACCACGGTGATTATACCTGCGACCAGTACAACGGGCAATACTGCCCAGCCCGTGACGGTTTGTACGACGACGGAAATTGCGTAGAGTTTAATTCCGAGGTCTATAAATTTGACGCCGATGCCGCAGATCGCGATCAAAAAACGCACGGAGTTGCCGTATCGCGCTTCGAGATATTCTACGGGTGTGAGTACTTTGAGGCGAGACCAGCGCGGTGCCCATACGAGGCAGCCGATCATCATGGCGATAAAACACGATAGGGAGAATAACGTCCACATGCTAAATCCGGCGGTTGCCGCTCGTCCCGCAAAGCCCACGAAGACGACTGCGCTGTATCCAGAGACGTGATGGGATATGGCAGCCATCCACCAGGGCAGGTTGTGGCCGGCGGCGAAATACGCATCTACATCTTGAGATTTTCGTTTGGCAATGCCGCCGATCCAGGCCATCAATAGGGCGTAGAGAAGGATGACGATAAAGTCTGCGAGTGATAGCATAATTACTCCGGTAACCCTGCGATTAGTTCTTCCGAGGTCAGAGAGTAGTGTCCAAACATTTCCAGGAAGAGTACGGTACCCCGCGTCTGTCCGAGGCTTTCGTGCGTTTCAAAAGATTCCATTCCCGTGGTGCAGTCCCGAAGGAGGATGATTTCATATCCGCGGCGGCCCATTGCGAGGGTTCCATAGTCTCTCATCAAGATGCAGGCGTTGGTGTTGAAGCCGAGATAGAAGAGGAAGAGTATGCCGGTTTGTTTGCACCAGCGGTGGAGTTCTTCGCCTGTAGAGATGACGGCTTCTTTACCTTCGACCTGTACGAGGGGATGCATTGCGAGTTTGGCGCGGGTTTTGGTGAGTTCTTCTTCGCGCGGTTCTATGGGGCGTGCATAGTGTTCATAAGTTCCCGTTTTGCTGCGGAATTCTGAGGGGGGCCAGTTGTCCCTGTTTTCGGCGTCTCCTTTTTCGATCAGGTTTACCCAGGATGGATGCGCTTCAGCCAGGCGAGGTGCCGGTGCGTGAACGATGGGCATTCCCACTTTTCGGCAGGCGGATAGGAGGGGGACAATTTTGTTGTGTACGATTTCCTCAGACCGGGCTGCGGTGTCTTGCAGGTAATGATGCGACCATATATCGACGAGGACGAGTGCTGTTTGCGATATCGAGATTTTCCAGTTGAGGTGGGCATAGTTCGTGTTTTTTTCGATCCAGACGACGCCTTTGTCAACGTGCCAGCGGTAGTAACGGGGGGCGATGGTTATTTTGTTTTTCATGTGTTCTCCTTCACGCTATGCGCCCGGTTTCTCCACGGGCTATTGTGTGCGTGCCGTTTTCTCCTGTGATTTTTACTTCTGCATGTTCGGAACCGGAGACGTAAAGTGCGCCGTCGGGTATGGCGTCTATCCGCGCGTCGCCAGCGACGGTGCTGCCGCACTGGCTTTCGCGGAAGAAGCCTTTGCCCCGTTCGCCCCATTTGGTGCCGCAGTTTTCCGGACGGCCCAGTCCTTCTGATGGACGCACGCAGTCTTCGGGTCCGGAGTCGTGTGTGTAACAGAGGTATCGCACGCCTTTGATCGCCATTTCCCGCGCGGTATGATGTTGAGCCGCGATCCAGAAGGGTTTTTTAATTACTGACGTTGTGTCTGTGTGCTGGTCGCTGGAGACCATTCATAATCAACTGTTGCGCGCACGGTTTCGATTTCGCCATTGACTATGTGAAGGTGTACGGCGTTTTGTATTTCGCACGGGTCGCCTGTGGAAATATTATAAACAAAGCCTTTTTGGTAATTTTCGCGGGATACGAGTCCCCGGATGAAGGAGGTGTCGCCTACTTCTACGCGGACTTTGTTTTTTTCTATGGGCGATATGTCGGTGATGGTGTAACAGGCGTCCCGGATGCCGTCGTTCAAGATGCGTAGTTGCGTGCCGATGAGGCGTTTGTCTGCGGGGAGAAGGCTTTCTATTTCGATCCAGGCGGGTCCGGTTTCTTCGCGGTGAAAGTCCGTTACGGTGCCGCGGTGCGTTGGGGTGCTGATCCGCAAGGTTCCAGAGGGGGTGTCCACCCGGGTTCCGCCGACTAAAAAGATGGATGTTTGTCCGTTATTCTGGGATATGATTGCAAATCGCCCCGCGGCAGAGACGCCTTCTGTCAGGTCGAATACGCGGTTCGGGTCGTCGGATGACAGGATGTAATCTGTTCGGCCTGCTCTGGTTGTTACCCTTATAGCCGCTGCTGTCAGGTCGTCTGGTTCTGTGCCGAGGTCGATGCGGGTGGCGTCTGTTATATGAGGTTGGTTCTCGCGGTAAGGTTCTATGATGGAGGCAAAGAGGCTTTTTCGGTCTGGTCCGGTGTTGTGCAATAGTACGTAGCGGATGCGGCGGGGGTTGCCGGGTTTGTTTTGGGGGGGATCGCCCCATGATAGGGCCGCGTCTTCTACGTTGGATAATACGCGGTAGCGGAGGTGTAGTGGTGCTTTTTCGTGCTGGGTTTTCCAGGTGTCTATGAGTTTCCAGTCTGCCCACCATCCGGCTGCGGGTTTCTCGGCGCGGTGAACGCCGTAGAGGTAGGCAAAGCCACTGCCGCGATAGCGTCCGTCATTGGGTCCGTCGTAGTGCGTGCCGAAGGGAATGGTTTCGCTGGCGTACGTTCCTTTTTCTTGTGGGGTGAGTTCGATTCCACGGGCGGTGACGTCGCCTTCTCCGGCGTGGAAGCTCAGGACGTGGTCGTTTCCGCCAGCTACGCGGAAGAAATCGATGAGGTAAGATTCGGTGGCGGATATGTCGATCATTGCGAGGGTGCGCCGATAGTCCTGTGCATCCGGATATATTTCGGGGGATGCGATTTCGACGACGCCCACACCCTGCGAGGTGGCAAAGTATTGGCAGTGTCCGATCCAGTTTATTTCTTGTTGTTGCTGGTTTATCATTACGGTGTTGTGAGAGATGGTGTTTGTGGTCCAGCCCGCTCGTTTGGGCCATTTGCTGTCGGCGTATTCGGGATATCCGAGGTCCGGTAGTACGTCCATTCCGCGGTAGTACATGCCAAAGTTCAACCTGTCTTTGTGTCCGTGTCCTCCGTTGCGTCCGTAATACAGCCATGCCGCTCGCCGGTCGGTTCCTTTGCCGTGTCGAAATACGGTGAGTCCATATCCGTTCAAGTTTTCGCTTTTGAGTTCTATTTCGCCGTGTTGTTTTACGATGTTGAGGACGGTTTTCTGGATTGTTTCGGGTTCGGTGTCGAAGATGGAGGTGTGTAGTCCGTCGGTGCTATTTCCGTTGAGTTTGTACGCGAGGCGCGCGAGGTCGGGGTCGCCGAGCCGGGCAAAGGTGCTGATGACTGTTTCGAGATCTACGCTTACCATGCCTTCGCCTCCGGTGTTGCCGGTGTCGCCGATATGGGGGGTGTAGCGGTCCAGTGCGGTGAGGCGATAGGGCGCGCCGTACATGCGTTTGAGGCGGGGATAGTCGCGGTACAGGTCGAAGTCCCGGTATTTGTGGCACCGATCCAGTATCCAGGCACAGCGGGCAAATGCGTTCATCCAGCCGAAGCAATAGCCGGGTGCTGCTTCGTTGCCAACGCCGTCTCGATCTACTTCTCCGATCAGGGTTGCCGGGATGTGTCCCCCACCGGTGCCGCGGGATCCTCCGGGTTCAAAGAGCCAGTCGAGTGCTTCGGGCGTTTCCTGTGGATGGTCCAGTACTGCCGCTGCTGTGGCCATGGCGGTTTGGGTCATGCCTTCGTTGCCGCGGATGCGCCGGTCTCGACAGGAGCGTATAAATTCTCGCAGGAGTCCGCGTTCGATGTTTTCGCGGATGTGGGCGATGCTCGTTTTGGGGTGTGTGATCTGCCATTTTTCCGCTTGTGCGGATAGGAATTTGACCAGGTCTTTGTCGTTTTCTATGCCTCCGGAGATCATGTCGCAGGATAGGGATAGGGTTTCTGCCATGCCGTTTTCCCATATACAGCCTTTGATGCGGCCCATGCCCGTGCCGCCGTGGGAGTTGTAGAGGCCCAGGTCCGAATAGGGGGTTAAGTCCATGTCGGGATATACGTCTGCTATGCGGTCGAGGATGATGGCTCCTTTGTGGGCATAAGCGGTGTCGCCCGTGTAGAGATACGCTTTCCCCAGGGCGAGGACGGCTGCTGGCAGTTCCGTCCAGGTGCAATAATGGCTGTAGTAGGCGATGAACCACCAGCGGTTTCCCGATTCGTCGATCCAGCCCAGGCCGTCATCTACGGCATATCCCCGCTGTGGGGCATTGGAGTCGGCGTTGTATAGCAGGGTTTCATCGGCGAGTTTGCGATCGAAGACGCCACCAGGTCCCAGACCGCTTTTGTAAAATGCTTCGAAGTCGTTTTTGGGCCAGATTTCTCCGCACGACGGACATTCGAGTTTATAGGGGCGGTGCAGCGATACTTTCCAGGGGTAGTTGCCGTATGCATAGACGTCTCGGCCGCATTCGGGACATCCGAGGTCGGGGTTGACGTGGATGCCGCGGGGGATGGTTTGTCCCGTGATCAGGTCCCAGATTTCCTCGTCGCTTCGCGCCATATAGGGCGCACATGTTTGGATTGTGGCATCTCGCTCAGCTCTCGCCCAGGCGTAGCGTTGGATGTTTCGCCGGGCGTTGCTTATTTCTTTTGAGGTGTACAGTCCCATGGTGGTTCTCCTTATGGTGTATCAAAGGCTCGCACAAAGATCAAGAAGTCGCCAAATCCCACTTTTCCGTCCAGGTCCAGGTCAAAAGGGGCGAATACGGTCGCGTATTCGCCTACTATTTTTCCGTAGGCGTTGGCGAATAGGAGAAAGTCTTCAAATCCTATTTTTCCATTGCCGTCAAAGTCTGCGCTGCGGGAGGTGCTGGCTTTGAGAAAAAGCCGTCGAATAGTTTTGAAGATTTCGTCGTCGGGTGCTTTGGGTAGGGCGTAGGTTACGACGCCTTCGCAAAAGCCTTGCCGCCTTTGTACCAGTGCCATTTTTACTTTGTCGCGGATGCGCTCGGCTGTGCCGGGTTCGCCGTTCCGTTTTACAAACTGGTGCCGGGTTGCCGCTATCATGACGATTAGTGGAATGTGGTATCTGCCCGTGCCCTGATAGGCAGGTTCAAAGTTTACGGTCCAGCGTCCTTTAACTGTTTGTTGCCAGTTTTCTTCTGGTACGAGGCCCTGTACAATGGGTTCCTGTATTTCTACGATTACGGGATAGTTGGAGACGCGCTTGCGGTCATATACGCGAATGGTCAGGGTTATATGTGACTTTTGGTTCACCAATGGGGTGAGGGGTATTTCTACTGTTTGCCAGGCTTTTTCGCCGCCGGCTACGTCTTCTTCCCACAGGATCTGATTATCTACGAGTACTTGCTTGAAATGGTAGCCCGCTGTTGGTCCCTCATAGCTGTCCTGTTGCGTCAATCGAAGCGTATGGTGCGTGGCGTTGGGCTGTACGCGATATCGCCTCTGGAGACTTGCGGCGTCGCCTATTGCCGAGCGAGTGTATTGGGGATAGGAGAATTGCCATCTCGCGGGTGTGTCTCTCTGGTCGTTGAGCAATTGCCATGTCCTTTGTACGGTTTGCGCGGTTTTGGGATAGGCCGCGACGACGCCGTCGATTGCGTTTCCATAGTCCCTTACAAATGCCCGGTCCATTTCGGGGTAATACATCAGGGGCCAGAATTCCATGTTGGGGTTGATGGCCCGCGCCCTTTGGCGCATGGTGGATATATATGCTGGGGTATATACGTTTCGGTTGGCCCAGAAGTCGTCGATTACAAATGCTTTCAAGTTGGGATGGGCGAGTGATAATAGCGCGATTTCTTCTGCCCAGCGCATGTAGTCCAGCCGAAATGGTTCGGAGTATCGCGTGCCGTATATCGGCGGGCTTTCTGTGGGGGGTACGAGATAGACCCAGGTGTCGATGCCCGCGTTTTGCGCTGCGGGCAAAAATAGTTTCAGGTCTTCCCAATCGGTTTCTCTGTGCCAGATGAGAAAGAAGTAGGTGTTGACGCGCAGTTCAGTCAAGCGGCGTATGAGTACGGGTATATCTACGCGGCCGTCGCTTCCTCTTACTTCCGCGTTGTAATCGGCGATTACAGGCGGCGGACTCGCATGCAGGGGTCTGGTGGTGAATAATAGTAGTATGAAGACCAGAATTTTCAATTTGTGATTCATTTAAAATATGTTTGCGATAAATTTTTATGGCTTATTGCCGCTATGTGTGACTATATTAGCGCCGTTCAGTCGCAAAATTACGTGACAAATTTTTAAATACAAGAAAATTTAGGCTTGCTTCAAAAGCCCATTCTCCGAAAACGCTATGGCCCTTCCCGAAACTCTGTCTCCCACATCTGAAGATGTCCAGAGAAAAGCGGCGCGTATTACGCCTCGCAGTGTCGCGTTGGGGCTTCTGATTTCATGTCTGGCGAGTGCATGGGTGACGTATTCCCGCACGGCTGCAAATACTTCTGCGGTTAATATTACCCATCTTCCGGTTTCTATTTTTGCGATTTTTTTGTGCGTTTTTATCGTCAATACGCTTCTGAAGATTCGGTTTGACAGGCAGGGTCTGGCTTCCCGTGAACTGGCTGTTATTTTCGCTATGGGGCTGATTGGGGCGATTATTCCCGCGCGTGGGTTGACCGGTGTCTGGCTGGGGCTGATGGCCGCGCCTCATTATCTGGCTACACCGGAGAATGGATGGATTGACAATGTTCAACCCTTTCTTCCGCCCTATCTTTTTCCCTCTAATGATCACCAGCAGACGACGTTTTTGTACGAGGGATTGCCATCTGGCGTGTCTATTCCGTGGGAGGTGTGGGTCGGTCCGATTTTCTGGTGGGTTACGCTGATTCTGGCGGGGTTTGTGGTGTGTTTTTGCATTGTGGTTATTCTGCGCAAGCAGTGGGTTGAGAGCGAGCGCCTGGATTATCCTTTGCTCGCGCCTGTTCTGGAGATGGTTGCCGAGGCTCGCGATTCTTCGGGGCGAAGTGGCTGGCCTGTCCTGTTTCGGGGGTATCTTTTTTGGATTGGTTTTGGGCTGGCGTTTGGGATTATTGGGTGGAATATTATTACTTATTTTTATACGACGGTTCCCCGCATTAGCATGAGTCCGAATGCGGGGCTTTTTTATTTTGCGCGCCTTTTTCCGCCGCTGTTGACGCATATCAATACTTATACGATTGGCTTTGGCTATTTTGTGAATTTGGAAATTCTTTTTTCGATCTGGTTTTTCCATTTTTTGTTGATGGGCGAGATTGCGCTTATTCGGAAGACGGGTTTTCAGTTTGGGCGGATGCACCAGAAGGGCGGTGGATGGGGCGATCCTCTGGTGCAGTGGCAGTGTATGGGCGCGCTTTTTGTGTTTGTGGGCTGGGGGCTGTGGACTGCGCGGCGGCATTTGAAGGTGGTTTTCAGGAAGGCGTGGCATGACGATCCCGATGTGGATGATGCGAATGAGCTTCTTTCCTACCGCACGGCTGTGATTGGCCTGATTGTGGGTGTGGCCTATATTATAGCTTATCTTTTGAAGGCGGGGGTTGCGCCGGGTCTTTTGATGATTACGATACCGGCTGCGATTGTTATTTATATCGCGCTTGCCCGTTTTGTGTGCGAGTCGGGTACGCTGTATCTGGGTATTCCCACGACGCCTCTGGATATGGGTTTTCAACTGATCGGCACGGTTACGATTGATCCGAGGACGATTGCCGTGGGTTCTACGGCTCATGCGCTGCGCTGGATGTTGTTTATGCCGGCTCTGTCGCAGTGTGCCAAAGTTTTTGATCGCGTGCCGGGCAATAAGCGCGCGCTTTTTTGGGTGTTGCTTTTGGGGTTGGGCGGTGCGCTGGTGGTCAATATTTCGATGGTGCTCTATCTGGGCTATACACACGGGGCGTACAATTTTACAGAGTATCCGTTTACCCGGTACGCGCCCCGGTTGTACGACGCTATTGTCACTAAGATCAAATCTCCCGAGCCAGCTTCATGGGAGCGGATGGTGCTGTTCGGCTTTGGGGGCTTCATTTTTGCGATTCTCACGGCGCTTCGGTACCGCCTGCCCTGGTGGCCCATCCATCCCGTGGGTTTTATTATTACGACGACGAGTATTCTCCACGAGATTACGTCGCTCATTATTGTTTGGCTGTTCAAAGCTATTGTGATCCGGGTAGGTGGTGTGTCTCTTTACGAAAAATACCGTCCGCTATTTTTCGGCATTATTGCAGGCAGGGCGACGGGTGTGCTGGTTTCGTTTGTTGTCGATTTGATCTGGTTCCCCGGAGGTGGGCACGGGGTACACGGTTGGGCGTGAGGGGAAGTGTGAAGTAAAAGATAAAGCCCCGTTTGACCTTTGTCAGACGGGGCTTTCGATGTTGGCGGGTATAGGTCTCAGGCATTCTTCAGGGCATTTACCGCTTCTATCAATCGCCGGTCGGCTTTGTAGCGCAATTCTAAGATCGCGTCTATATCCGATAGTGCGTTGGACTCGGCCTGGAGTCGGCACACGTCAATGCGGTCTGACAGGGCATTCATGACCACGTCGAGCAACATCAAATCCGTGACATCGTCGGCTACCATACACTCATCGGCCAGGACTTTGCGGATCATTTTCAGGGGTTCTTTGAGTTTCTCGGCGTCCGGGATGGTTTCGCTTTTTCCATTGTTGACCAGTTCGGGCGACAAGCTGCCGAGAAAACCTTCGCTGATGAATTGCCGCGTTTTGTCTTCGGTCCACGATTGCGCCAATATTTGTGTCAATCTGTTCGATGGTTGTTCGGGTTTCTGGCTCCGATTCCGATCACTGCTGCGCTTTGAAGGCCGCTGTTTGTTCTGATTGCTCTGATTGCTCTGATTGCGTCCTTTGGGCGGGCGAGATACTTTGCGTGTGTCTTCTTTTTTTGGTTCATCCCGCTTGCTCTGAGCAGGTGTTTCGGTTCGCGCAGGTTTCGCTGATGCTTGAACGGTTTTTTCCTCTGTGTCCGCGTTTTGCTGTCGCGTGGGTTGAACGGGTGTGCTTACACCCGATGCTTCAACGGGTTGGTTCTCCGCATTCGCGTCCTGCCGTCGGGTGGGTTGAACAGGTGTGCTTACACCGGCGCGATCTTCCCAGCCAATTGGTGCAGACCGCCTTGTTCGACGCCCCCATTGCATTTCTTCTGGTTGCACATCCTGGGGCGTTTGCGCGGTTTCTGCCTCTTTTCGATTCTGTTCGACGGAAGCCTTTGCCTGGACCTGTTCCCTTCGCTGTCTGGATGGCGGCGATGAGATCACCGTGCGCTCTTCCTGTGCAGCTGGTATTTCGGCCTTTTTTACAGGTTTTTTGGATTTCTGCGCTGGCTTTTTGGCCTTTTTTACAGGTTTTTTGGCTGTTTTCTTAGCGGGCTTTTTGGCTGTTTTTTTAGTTGCCTGCTTTTTCGCAGGCTTTTTGGACGACCGCTTTTTTGATACACGCGGTGTAGAAGATCTGGTGCTCGTTTTCTTAGCGGGCTTTTTGGCTGTTTTTTTAGTTGCCTGCTTTTTGGACGGGCTTTTTGCTTTTTTTGCTGTGGAGGTTGCGCCTTCAGTTTCCCGAGGTTCATCGGTCTGTGGTTTCGTTTTTGCCATAATATCCTTTCGTCAAATTTGGTTTAAGTCTTTACATAATATAGATAAAACTGCCCACAAATTCAACCAAACACGAAAAAAAGGCTGACCATTGGTCAGCCTTTTGTGGAGGTTGAACATATTTTGACAGTCCGATTTAGTGCATGTGCCCGTGATGGGGGTCGTGGGCGGGCGCAGCACCTTCGTTTTCTTCTGGCATATCTGTCACCAGGGCTTCGGTTGTCAATAATAGTCCCGCGATAGACGCTGCATTTTCGATTGCAGTGCGCACCACTTTTGTGGGGTCAATCACACCGGAATCTACCAGGTCTTCGTATTGCTCGGTGCGTGCATTAAACCCGTAAGCGCCTTCGCCTTCGTTTACTTTTTGCACGACGAGGCTGCCTTCTGCGCCGGTATTATCGGCGATCTGACGCAGCGGTGCTTGTAGTGCGCGACGCACGATATCCACGCCTGTGCTCTGGTCGCCATGCACATCCGTTTCGTCTAATGCGCCAAGACTGCGCAGGAGAGCGACTCCGCCGCCGGGTACGATGCCTTCTTCAACTGCGGCACGCACGGAGTGGAGTGCATCTTCGACGCGGGCTTTCTTTTCTTTCATCTCTGTTTCGGTTGCCGCACCAACGTTGATGACGGCTACACCACCGGCTAATTTTGCCAATCGCTCTTCGAGTTTCTCGCGGTCATAGTCCGAGGTGGTCTCTTCTATTTGCCGACGAATCTGACTCGTTCGGCCCTGAATATCGGCCAGAGATCCCGTGCCTTCTACGATTGTGGTGTTGTCTTTGTCGATCACCACGCGCTTGGCTTGCCCGAGGTCGCTGATTTCGACGTTTTCGAGCTTTATGCCGAGGTCTTCCGTTATCACGCGCCCATCAGTCAGGACGGCGATATCACCCAGCATTTCTTTACGGCGGTCGCCATATCCCGGTGCTTTTACGGCACAGGCAGCGAGGGTGCCGCGCACTTTGTTGACGACAAAAGTGGCGAGGGCTTCACCTTCAACATCTTCGGCAATGATCAGAAGCGGCTTGCCTGCGCCGGCAACTTTTTCGAGCAGAGGCAATAAGTCGTTCATGTTTGACAACTTCGCCTCGTGAATAAGAATCAGCGCGTCTTCCAGTATGGCTTCCATGTTTTCCTGATCGGTCACAAAATAGGGCGATAGATAACCGCGGTCAAACTGCATTCCTTCGACCACATCCAGTGTTGTCTCAATGCTCTTGGCTTCTTCGACTGTGATTGTGCCGTCTTTGCCAACTTTGTCCATTGCATCGGCTATAATTTCTCCGATGCTGCTGTCACTGTTGGCGGAAATTGTCCCTACTTGTGCAATTGAATTGCGGTCTTTTACCGGCTGGCTCTGGTCTCCCAGTGCTTTGACCACGGATTCAACAGCCGCGTCGATACCGCGCTTGAGGTCCATCGGGTTGGCTCCGGCGGTTACATTGCGCAAGCCTTCACGGAAAATCGCTTCGGCGAGTACTGTCGCTGTGGTTGTGCCGTCGCCTGCAATGTCAGAAGTCTTGGAAGCGACTTCTTTGACCATCTGCACGCCCATGTTTTCGTAAGCGTCTTCGAGTTCGATCTCTTTGGCTACAGTCACGCCGTCTTTTGTCACGGTGGGAGACCCCCAGGATTTTGCGATAACCACATTTCGTCCAGCAGGTCCCAACGTGGCCTTCACGGCTTTGCTCAGGAGCGTTACACCACTGAGAATGCGCTCTCGAGCATCTATTCCATAGGCAATCTGCTTTGCCATAATATCAATCTCCTTCTACTGAATAATGCCCAATACGTCATCTTCGTTTACGATTACGTAATCATCGCCGTCAACTTCAATTTCCGTGCCGGAGTATTTGCCAATTAAAATTTTTTCTCCGGATTTTACCGCTGGCGCGATCACGTCGCCATTCTTATTGCGTTTGCCCGGTCCAACGGCAACGACCTCAGCTTCCTGTGGTGTTTCCTTAGCGGTATCGGGGATGATAATGCCCCCCTTCACTTGCTCATCGGCATCCACCCGTCGCACCAGGATGCGATCGGAAAGCGGACGGACATTCATGAGAACCCTCCTTAAAAAACAGTTAAATGTAATAAATTTAATTGTTTATATGTTGTTAGCACTCCATTATTTTGAGTGCTAAGGCGGGAAAATATACAGAAGCACCAATATTTGCGCAAGTGTAAAAAGTGAGATCCGCAGATGGACGTAGATGGACGCAGATTAAGAAGGGCTGGGAAATGTGAACGACTGTAGGGGCGAGGCATGCCTCGCCCGTCATTGCTACATATCAGCCAGTTTTGTTTTTTTTTGAGCCAGTACTTTTTCCAGATGATCAATTTGCTCTTTGAGCAGTTCGGGGGGGTCTGGCGCACCCGTTTCTTCAGGTGGCGGCGGAATTTCAGCCGGTAAATGCTCATCTTCCCAATCCCCGTATCCGCCGTCCATCGAGATCACTTTTTCGTATCCCATCGTTTTCAGGGTTTCGCCAGCGAGGAGGGATCGCACGCCGCCTGCACAAATCACAATCACTTCACGCGATTTATCGGGCATTGCCAATTCAGCTTTATATTCCAATTCACCGCGCGGTATGTGTACTGATCCTTTTAAGTGCCCGCGCTCCCATTCATCCAGTCCTCGCACGTCGAGTAATACGGGATTATTGCCCTCGTTCAAATACTCATTTACTTCCTGTACAGTCATTTCTGGAATATTTTGACGCGCATCATCCAGCAAATTTTCACGCGACTTCATACGTTTATCTCCTCATTGACTTTAAGCTCTTCCACAGCAATGCTTGTACTTCTTGCCACTGCCGCACGGACATGGCGCATTTCGCCCTACCTTTTTTTCAACGCGCACTGGCTGTTTTTTGGGCGCATCGCCTTCTGTAGAATTGGCGGTCAATTCATCGGTGCCCGGTTCGGGCATGCCAGCAAAGCCCATTCCCGTGGCATCGCGGTGTTCCAATGACAGGCGTGCAGGCTGCTGGGTGCGCGGTTGTGCGGGTGTTTCTTCAATAGAAATGCGGAATAACAAGCGCAGTGTTTCTCGGTTGATGTCTTCGAGCAATGCCACAAACATCTCGTAACCTTCGCGCTTGTACTCGATCAATGGATTTTTTTGTCCATAACCGCGAAGGCCAATGCCCTCTTTCAGATCGTCCATTTCGCGGAGGTGTTCTTTCCACTTTTCATCAAAGACGCTCAGGTAAATCATGCGTTCTATCTGGCGCATACGGTCTTCCCCAATGACCCTTTCGCGGCGATCATAAGCCTCGCGAACCCCGCGCAATACACGATCTCGCAAACCCGCTTCGCGCAATTGGGGCAGATCTTCATCGGGTATGACAGGTGCTTGCAAAAACACATTGCGCAAATCGTTCATTAATCCATCGAAATTCCAGTCTTCGGGATGTGCGTCGGGCGGTATATGAATATCCAATAGCGCATCGATGGTTTCGTCGATCATTTCGCTGATCATCGCCGAGATATCTTCTTCTTCCAGCGCGTGTCTGCGTCTGTCGTAAATCACTTCTCGCTGTTGATTCATTACGTCGTCGTAATCCAGCACCTGTTTTCGAAATTCAAAATTGCGCGCTTCAACCCGTTTTTGCGCGGTTTCAATGGATTTTGTCACCCAGCTGTGTTCGATCACTTCGCCTTCTTCGGCTCCCAGGCGGTCCATGACGCGGGCGATGCGCTCAGATCCAAATAGACGCATTAAATCGTCTTCCAGTGAGATGAAAAACCGCGAGCTTCCCGGGTCCCCTTGCCGTCCGGAGCGACCGCGCAATTGCCGGTCTATGCGCCGGGATTCGTGTCGTTCAGTGCCAATAATAGTCAATCCACACGGGACTTCATCCCGACACCCGTATTCGTCTATGTAAGGACACAGGGGCTGGGTGCTATCGGGATTTGCAATCAATGCACACTGGTGTCCTTCGGGCGCTTTTACGATGCCGGGTCCCAGTTTGATATCTGTACCGCGCCCGGCCATATTGGTTGCAATTGTCACGGCACCCGGTTGTCCGGCTTGTGCGATGATCTGCGCTTCTTGTACATTTTGTCGGGCATTGAGCACTTGGTGTTTGATTTTTTTGCGCGTGAGCATCCGCGAAATCAACTCGGAGGTTTCAACGGAAATTGTGCCGACCAGGACTGGCAATTTTTGTTCGTGCAGATGCACGATTTCATCGAGTAGAGCATTGTATTTTTCGCGTTTTGTGCGATAGATCCAGTCGTTAGAATCGATGCGGCGCACCGGCTCATGCGTTGGAATCGATACCACATCGAGTTTGTAGATTTGATGAAATTCTTCGGCTTCTGTTTCGGCTGTGCCCGTCATTCCCGCCAGTCGGTCATAGAGTCTGAAATAATTTTGCAACGTAATGGTTGCCACTGTTTGCGTATCGCGTTCGACTTTTACCTTTTCTTTTGCTTCCAATGCCTGGTGCAGTCCATCGGCAAAACGGCGTCCGGGCTGTGGCCGTCCCGTAAATTCATCGACGATGACGACCTTGCCGTCGTCGATCATATATTGCACGTCTTTTTCGTATAGAGAATAGGCTTGCAACAATTTTCGCACGCTGTGGATGGATTCATTTTTTTCTCCGTAATCCTGATAGGCGGCTTCTTTTGCCTGGTCTTCTTCTGCATCTGATAGCGATTTATTCTGTTCGATATCCCGAAGGACTTCATCGAGGTCTGGCAATACAAAATCGTCTGGATTGCGGCTGATTTCGTCGCGTCCTTTTTCTGTCAGGTCGATGATGTGGCTTTTTTCATCGATGCTAAAATAGAGGTCTTCGTCCAGCTCTCCCGTGCGCTTATCGCGGATATAATCGGATTCAACCCGCTGCACGAGGCGCTTGATGCCCTCTTCTTGAAGGCGCTTCATAAAGCGACTGTTTTTGGGCATTCCGCGCTGAACCTGCAATAACAAGATGCCGGCCTCGTATTCATCGCCGGATTCGAGTTCTTCTTCTGCTTGCTTTAAAATATTATTTACGATTCGGGTTTGGGCGCGCACCAATTTTTCGACCAGAGGGCGCATTTCTTCATACCGATGCGATGTGGATTCCGACACGGGTCCCGAAATGATCAGTGGTGTGCGCGCCTCGTCGATCAGGATGCTATCTACCTCGTCAATAATTGCAAAATAGTGCTCGCGCTGTATCAGGTCTTCGGGGCGAATCGCCATGTTATCGTAGAGGTAATCAAAACCAAACTGATCTTTTGTGCCGTACACGATATCCATAAGACAGGCGTCTTTGTGATCGCATGAGCGCATGCGATACCCGTCTTCACCCTCTTCTTCCATAATAAAACCTTCCACGCCCAACGCTCGATCCTGAATGACGCCTACGGTGAGGCCCAGGAACAGATACACGGGTCCCAGCCACATGGCGTCGCGCTTGGCGAGGTAGGAGTTTACGGTGACGAGATGCACGCCGCGCCCGAGCAAGCCATTCAAGTACAGAGCCAGGCCCGCAGCCAGTGTTTTGCCTTCGCCCGTGGCCATTTCGGCGATTTTGCCCTGATGCAATACGGTCGCGCCGATCAATTGCACGTCGTAGGGTATTTCATGCCACACGATTTGATCGCCAGCCCGGTCCCAGGACTTCTCCCGTTCTTTGAAACGCCTGCACGTTTCCTTAAAGACGGCATAAGCCTCTGGGTGAATTTCATCGAGCACATCGCGCTCAATATCCTTGATTTCGGCTTCGATTTCTGCAATGGTTTCCAATTGTTCGGTGCGGTCTTCGTCTCGTTGCAACGCGGCCAATTCTTCCTTGAGTTGAATGAGATGTTTTTGAGCATCATCAGTCGCTTCGGCAACGCGCGTGCGAAATTCTATTGTTTTGCCTTTTAATTCCTCGTCGGACAAAGAGGCATATTCTTCGTAGAGTTGATTAATTTCATCCACAATCGGTTGCATTTTCTTCACATCCCGATCGTGTTTGCTGCCGAAAATTTTTGTCAGGAAATTCATTTTACCGCCTTTCACATCCCAAGTTCAATGCGTTCGGCCAGAAAAGGTGGAAGTCCCGCGGATAGAATTTTGGCCTGTGCTGTTGCCACATCGTAAGACACGCGGCGCAATTGGAGGTTCCCTTTTTCTCGATCCCACACGACAAAAGCCGCTCGCGCATCACCATCGCGAGGTTGTCCTACACTGCCGACATTTACGAGATAGCGGTCATTGTCGGACAACTGCACTTCTCCTTCGCGCGTAAGTACCGTTTTTTCAGATGCCGAGCACACAAATGCGCGGTGAGAATGTCCGACAAAACACATCTCGAAATTGGTTTGAGCGAGCATTGACCAGCCATCTTCGGGGTCGAATAAATAGTGCCACAACTCGGGCTCAATTGGCGAAGAATGGGCATAACAATAAGCAGATTCGTTTTGAAAGGGTTGGTAAGATCGCAATAGCGAGGCGTTTTCATCACTCAGCTTATGAACAGTCCATTGTATTGCCGCCAGTGCTACGGGGTTAAAAAACCCCGGATCTTCCAGGCCCACTGCCGCCCAATCGTGATTGCCCGCCAGCACGAGGTCCGATACTTCGCGCACGCGTTCTATACACATATTGGGATCTGCACCGTATCCGACCATGTCGCCCAAACAAATAATCCGATCCACCTGTGCTTCTGCAATTTTTTCCAGCACTGTTTGCAAGGCTTCGAGATTTCCGTGTACATCTGAGAAAATCGCAATGCGTCCAATATTATCCATTGGGTTGTTCCGCATCTTTGGACAGGGTATCGAGAATGCCGTTGATAAAGTTAGAAGCATTGGCTTCGCTAAATTGCTTGGCCAGTTCTATGGCTTCGTCAATAGAGACTTTGTAGGGAATATCTTTGAAATAGCGCATTTCCGCAAGGGCCATCCAGAGCACGATGCGGTCAATGCGCGAAACCCGATCTAATGACCAATTTTCCAGTACGGGTTCAATGGATGCGTCCAGTTCTTCGCGGTGCTCCCAGGCTGTTTGGGCCAGAGTTATCGCAAAATCCGAGCTCAATGCCGAAAGGCGTGCACGGATGCACATGGTCTGCGCTGTCTGTTGTACTGGGTCGCCAACGCTCGCGGTCCAATAAAGTGCTTGCAACGCAGCCTGACGCGCTTTGCGTCTCGATTTTATCATTTTTTTGACTCCCAGGCAGCGATAACGCCAATCATTTCAATCGCGCCCAGAGCAGCTTCCCAACCCTTATTGCCGGCTTTGGTCCCCGCCCTCTCAATCGCTTGTTCAATGGTATCGGTTGTCAAAATACCAAATATGGTGGGTACACCTGTTTCGCGACCAATAGATGCCACGCCTTTTGATGCTTCGTTGCATACGTAGTCAAAATGCGGTGTGCTGCCTCTGATTATTGCGCCCAGACAGATGAGCGCGTCATATCGACCGCTTTGCGCCATTTTTTGTGCCATCGTGGGAATTTCAAAACTTCCCGGCACCCATGCCACGTCTATGGCATCTGTATCGCCACCGTGCCGCGCAATACAATCGAGCGCGCCACCGAGGAGTTCTTTGCTGATAAACGCATTGAATCGCGCCACCACAATGCCAAACTGTTTGCCTTTTGCCGATAGCTGACCTTCATAAACTCTGGGCATCGCGATCTCCTTCTTCGCCTAATTGCAATTCGTCCTCTTTAAACAAATGTCCCATCTTTTCTTGCTTAGTCCGCATATATGTCAAGTTCCATTTGTTGACCTGAATGGCGACCGGGACACGGTCTATAATTTCTATTCCATAAGCTTCCAGGCCCACGCGCTTTGATGGATTATTGGTGATGAGTACGACTTTTCCGATTCCCAAATCCGACAGAATTTGCGCGCCAATGCCGTAGTCTCGTTCGTCCATTTTAAATCCGAGTTT
>JAJEAX010000264.1 GCA_022822565.1 Candidatus Latescibacterota bacterium | reverse complement strand
TGTGTGGCAGCGAGCGTCCATTGATGCGGGTTTTCCAGGTCACCGTCCGACGGGGTGTCGAGGGGCGTTTAGTGTGGATGAAGCGGGTACGCTTTATGCTTTGCTGGAGCTTCAACCGCTCGGCAAGGGGTGGAATGATGGGAAACCCACGCGTGGATTGAACTGGGAGACCGAGGATAAGCGTCTGGTGTGGTTGACTTTGCAGGATGGGGATTGGAAGTCGCAACTCGCTTTGCCGCAGGATACGGTTTTTAATGAGGCGAATCTGGAACGGCCTACTGGCGCCAATACCATTCCCGCAGGGCAATTCCCGCCTTTTGTTTTTTTTGATGGGGAGTCGCGTTATCCGGATAAAGAGACGGGCGAGGTGATCAATAATCGGGTGTTTTTTAGTCGTTAAAAATAAAAAAAAGGACACCCAATTGGGTGTCCTTTTTTGCGAAAGACTGACCGCTTAATACATTCCACCACCCGGAGGTGCCGGAGGTGCCGGTGGCTCGGGTTCGGGTATATCGGCCACCAGTGCTTCGGTCGTCAATAACAGACTGGCTATTGAAGCGGCGTTTTCGAGTGCAGACCGCGTGACTTTGGTCGGGTCGGGCACGCCGGCTTGAATCATGTCTTCATAGACGTCTGTATCGGCATTATAGCCCAGATTGCCTTCGCCAGCGGCGACCTTTTGCACGACCAGAGCGCCTTCAACACCGGCGTTATTGGCGATCTGACGCAGTGGCTCTTCCAGTGCCCGGCACACGATATCCACGCCGGTTTTTTCGTCGCCTTCGACATTCTCACGCGTTTCGCCCAGGCCAGCTGCAGCGCGAATCAGTGCGACGCCACCGCCGGGGACAATGCCTTCTTCAACCGCGGCGCGCGTGGCATGCAAGGCATCTTCGACGCGGGCCTTTTTTTCTTTCATTTCGGTCTCTGTGGCAGCACCCACATTGATTACCGCCACACCGCCAGCCAGCTTGGCCAGGCGTTCTTGCAATTTTTCCTGGTCGTAATCAGATGTGGTTTCGTCGATCTGCCGACGAATTTGTCCAACGCGCCCCTGGATATCAGCGCGATCACCGGCACCTTCGACGATGGTTGTGTTGTCTTTGTCAATGGTGATGCGTTTGGCTTCACCGAGGTCTGCTGTGGTGGCATTTTCCAGCTTAAAGCCCGCATCTTCGGACAAGACGCGACCACCTGTCAAGATGGCGATGTCTTCGAGCATTGCCGTGCGACGGTCGCCAAAGCCAGGCGCTTTTACGGCGGCGACTTTCAGCGTGCCGCGCACTTTGTTCACGACCAGTGTGGCGAGGGCTTCGCCTTCGATATCTTCGGCAATGATCATCAAGGGCTTGCCCGTTTGTGCGATTTTTTCCAGTACGGGAAGCAGGTCGCGCATTGCCGAGATTTTTTTGTCGTAAATTAAAATGTACGCGTCTTCCAGAATGGCTTCCATGTTGTCGGCATCGGTGACAAAATAAGGCGACACATACCCGCGGTCAAACTGCATGCCTTCTACCACATCCAGCGTGGTCTCGATGCTGCGGGCTTCTTCGACTGTGATCACGCCGTCTTTGCCCACTTTTTCCATTGCATCGGCAATCAAATCGCCAATGGCTTTGTCGTTGTTGGCCGAGGTGGTCGCAACCTGTGCGATATCTGAACGCCCCGCCACTGGTTTGCTCATGTCATGTACCAGATTGACAGAGGCCGCAACGGCTTTGTCAATGCCGCGCTTGAGGTCCATGGGGTTGGCACCGGCTGTTACGTTGCGCAGACCCTGGTGGAAGATCGACTGCGCGAGCACGGTTGCTGTGGTTGTGCCATCGCCGGCTACGTCAGAGGTCTTGGAAGCAACTTCTTTGACCATCTGAGCACCCATATTTTCATAGGGGTCTTCTAATTCGACTTCTTTGGCTACTGTAACACCGTCTTTGGTGACAGTGGGCGAACCAAATTTTTTGTCCAGTACAACATTGCGGCCCTTGGGCCCCAGCGTGACTTTCACGGTGTCGGACAACTGATCCACGCCTTGTTTGAGGGCTTCGCGAGCTGCAACATCAAATTCGAGTTGCTTGGCCATTATTATCCTCCTGATTAAAACTTGTGCCGTAATGATTTAATACGGTACTTGTGCCGCTTTAATGCGGTATTAGTCAATGATCGCTAAAATATCGCCTTCGGGCATGATCAGATAGTCTTCGTCGTCCAGACGGACTTCTGTGCCTGAATACTTGCCGTAAAGTACTGTGTCGCCGGATGCAACCGACAACGGGATCCGGTTGCCCGAATCGTCGAGCTTGCCATCGCCAACGGCCACAATTTCGCCCCGCTGGGGTTTTTCTTTGGCCGTATCGGGAATGATGATGCCACCTTTGACCTGTTCGTCTTCTTCAACAGGTTTAACCAGCGCGCGATCCCCGAGGGGTTTCACCTTCGCCATTGTTATAGCCTCCTTGTGCGAGGTGGAGTGAAAATGAACAGATGATATTTTTAGCACTCTCACCTGTCGAGTGCTAATGGGGCGGAGAATATATCAAAGACCTTTCAGTAGCGCAAGAAAAAACAAAAAAATGGGACAGTCTCGTTGGAGATTGTCCCATAAAAAGCAGTGATGTAGATTAACTATTTCGCGTTGTAAAGCGCCTGAAAAGCGTTTATGTGATCGCGCAAGGTCTGCGCGTTTTTTGGGTCTGTGGTTTGTTTGCACTTCATTGCCGTGCGGATGATTTTGTGCAGGGCTATTAGTTTTTCAGTATAGGCTTTTGCCGCGGCGGTATCCCCTTCAGCGGGTTCTGTGATCCGTTGCGCCAGGAAGTATTGTGCGACGATATCGCGAATCTGATCGGCATGGTGCTCTTTGTTGACGACCCACCGCACGATCTGGTTGTTGTTTTTTTCGCTTTCTCCCGACAATTTGTTGATTTCATTCATCGATTTTTCGATGGTGGTCACATTTTCCAATAGCAGAGCAAACCGCCCCTCATCGCCATAGATCCCACACGGTATTTCGCAGTGCGCCCCGACGAGAACGGGAAGAAGGAATACGCTCAGGAAAGAAATGGCAAAATGTTTCATATTGGTCTCCTTGTGAAAAATGTTTTACGCTTTGTGTGTCCGACAATATAATACATATCCCCGCAGATTCAAAATCCCCACATTCGCAATGCCGCATCGGTTTTGATATCTACGCCGTTCTCTCGGAGCTGTTCGCGACTGTCCAATAAAAACCGTTTGACAGCCTCAATGCTGACGATAATACCCAAACCGGGTTCCACCATCTCGCGCTCTTCAACCGAGATGTGATCGAGCAAGTCGGGCGATAATGTCGCACCTTCATTCAATCTCTGGTGAGGTACCAACAAGCGGAATGTTTCTGTTGTCGCTCCCCGACAAAGGCCCACGAGTTCAAAATTGGGCAAACCATCTCGCACGGCGACCACAGGCCCGCCACTGTAGCCCGCACGGATGGGCGCATCGACAAAAAACCGATCTTTGTTCTCGTCTAAACTCACGGTGCCCGCAGTGAGATGCATTTTATTTTTTGGATGACCTGCGATATAGACAAAATTGCCCCATTGCAGATCTGATGTTTTGCCCAGTCGCAGCAAAAAAGGCCAGGGTTTTTTCATCAAATGGGGAATGTTGAGTTTGAGCAAAGATAGGTCTGCTTCGGGATCGAGGCGCACGATTTTCGCAGAGATGCTTTCGCCATCGCGATTGACCACGTGCAATGAGGTACTGGTTTTAATGGAGATCCGTTCGAGTACCGTTGTTTCCATGCCCCGGGCGTCCCGCATGAAATACCGAATGGTATCCGGTGCTGTTACCAGATGTGCATTTGTCAGTGCAACTGCCACATTGTATTGATTGGCCGCGGATTGTCGCGAAATCACGAGCGCGGTGCCCACTTTGGAATAAGAATCGACGGTTTCGCGGATGCCATTTCGCAATAGCCGATAGCCAGTTGGGCTGTTTTCATCTCTTAAAGGCAAATGGAGCAATAAGCCTCTGTCGTTTCTCATA
>JAJEAX010000092.1 GCA_022822565.1 Candidatus Latescibacterota bacterium | reverse complement strand
TGATCGGCGTTTTTTTGCATGGCTTGCCAAACCGCAACATCCCGTCGCGGTGTTGAACACTTCGGAGGTCACGCAGTTTATGCTCAAAGCTGCTGTGCCCGAAGGCGCGGACTGGCGATTGATCGGGTCTGGAGAACTTATAGGGTCGGTGGTGATAGCCGAAGATGTGGTTTCTGTAAGTGAGTTTGCAGATTATGTTGAAGAAGGCGGGGCGCTGTTTTTACCGCTTCGCAAGGATGCCGATATCCAGTCTGTGAATGCTTTGCTCGCTCGTGCAAATATCCGGGTTTCTGGGGTGGAGGATGCGGGGTATGCCGCGCTGGCGTGGGTCGATTTGGAACACCCGATTTTTCGTCCTTTCAGGGGCGCGCGGTTTAACGATTTTTCATCTGTGCGCTATGAAAATTACCACGTTATTAACGCCGACAGTTCAGCCGCGGTGCTGGCAAAATACGACGATTTGATGTCCGCTATTGTCGAAGGTAAAATAGGAGAGGGGCGCATCGTGGTCTGGGGCGGTGGGATGGGGTTTGATCGGTCAAATCTGGCGCGGACGCCGAGGTTTGTGCCTTTGTTGCACGAGACGTTGCGCTATTTGTCTGGTGATCGGGAGATTGAGACGGATTATCTGGTGGGGGATGCCATAAGTACTTCTGATGCGGTGGAACGGGTTGTGGGACCAGAGGGATTGGATTCTGTAGTTGGCAATGCCCGCATATTCCACGCGCCAGGTGTATATCAGTGGGGAACGCAAATCGCATCGGTCAATGTTGCGGATCGAGAGAGCGATTTGGCGCGGATAACGCCCGCGGAATTTGAGATTCGGCTGTGCGATACGCCCGTGTTATTTCAGAGAGATGGCGAACAATCGGCTGATCTTTCGATTGTGTATGAATACGGTCGCTGGGTGCTTGGATTTTTGCTCGCTTTGCTTTTGCTCGAACATTTTTATGCCGCGTATTTGAGTGCGCGGGAGGTACGGACATGATGCCATTGCTACCGCTTAAATTGGAACACGCGATCCGCGAAGTGGCCGCGCAGTTTGAACGGCGGCGGCGTTTGCAGGGTCGGTTGATATTTGGCGCGGTGTTTTTGGGTTTGCTGATTGGGGTGTGCGCTGTGGTGGCTTTTGTCGATCGCTTGCCCGTGGTTGTGCCGGTGATAATATTTTTCATTCTGGTCTTTGGCGCGGGGTATAAGTGGTTGTACGTTCCGCATCGGGCGGTAGTGACGCGAGAGCAGATCGCGTTGTTTCTCGATGCACATCATCCCGAACTTGAGGATCTGATTGTGAGCAGTGTGTCGCTGCACGGGGCAACGCCGGTTTCCGAGTGGATGACCGAGCAGGTGTTTCAGCAGGTGCGCGAATTGTCGGCGATACAGGCGCCTCCTGTGATTGATTTGCGCGTTTTGAAGCGCGTGCGCCGTGCGGTTGTTGGGGTGTGGGGGTTGGGGGCTGTTGTGTTGTTCCTGGCACTGTGGCAGGTTGATTTGGGCGATATTGCAGGGCGGTTGTTTTCTGTACCGGCTTTGCCATTGCCCTATACCGTTGAACCGGGCGATGCACGGGTGCGGCGGGGGGCGCATCAGATGGTGTGGGTAACGACGGATCTTATGAGTGCGAGTAAGGCGATTCAGTGGCGAACATCGGGCGGGGACTGGCAAACTGCGCCTTTAGAGCCTGGAGAGACTGGCGATGTTTTTGCCCATCAATTGCGCGATTTGTACGCCGATGCAGAATACCAGGTACAGGTTGGGGCTTATCGTTCAGAAGTGTATCGGCTTTCGGTGTGGACGCCACCCGAAGTCGTGTCAATTGGGCTTTTGTATCGCTATCCCGACTATTTGGAAATGGAAGACCGGGATGTGCCTTATGGGGGCGATATTACGGCGCCCGAAGGCACGGAGGTGGTGGTGTCGGTGACGGTGAATAAAGAGTTGGAGAAGGCAGCACTGGTGTTGGATGGTGGAGAAGAGATGGCGTTGAAAAAATCGGACGATTTCGTGTGGGAAGGTACGCTGTCCATTGTAGAGAACAGTACTTATGAGGTGGAATTGCGAGATGCCGATGGCGAGGAAAATGAGTATGCGCGCGCCTATAAAATTACGGCCAAAGTGGATCAGCCGCCGCGCATACAGGTTCGTTTTCCACGCGGGGATGACGAGGCTACGGCAATAGAGGAAGTGGCTTTTGGGTTTTCGATAAAAGATGATTACATGCTTGTGGATTACGGTTTGCAATACGAGGTGGCAGGGCGCGATCCCGTGCGGATTTCTCTTGTGACGGGGACTGCACGGATAGAGAGTGCAGAGGGTGAGTATCCGATGGCATTGGAAGATTTGGGTCTCGCGGCGGGCGATTTTATCACCTGGACGGTTTGGGCAGAAGATGGCAAGCCCGGACGGTCTGAGGTGGAGACTTTGGGCGATCCCTATTTTTTGGAGATCCGGCCTTTTGAACGGCTCTATCGCCAGGCTGTGAGCAACGAGGGTGGTCAGCAGGGGCAGGGCAGGGGGCAGCGGGGTGGTGCTGAGGGCCAGAAGCAGGTGATTATTGCGATCTGGAATTTGCGCAAAGGCGCGTCGGGGATGGATTGGGAAGAATACGATGAGCAAAAGCACGCTATTATTGAAGCACAGGAGAATGTTCGGGGTTCTGTGAGGAATCCGGCAGCGGATTTGGACGCCGAGTTTGCGGGTGTTGTAGGGGCTTTGAGCGAGGCGTCTTTTGACGATCCGGATGCGGCATTGGCAAGGGCATGGGGGCATGCACAGCGCGCGTATCGATACCTGTTGCAGAGGAGACCGAGAGAGTCGGAGGTTGTGCAAGGTAGGCGACAGCGCGGAGGTGGCGGGGGGCAGGCACAACAACGCGAGTTAGATGGTCTGGAGTTGGCGCAGCGACGAGATTTTCGGGAAGAGGCATCTACCCTGCAACAGCAACTCGCCGAGACGGCAGAGGCACAAAATAAAATTGAAGAATTGACGAGGCGGCAGGCGGCGATTAACGAAGATGTGGCGCAGTTGATTTCAGAGGTGGAAAAGCTGGAGGGGGCAGCGCGCGAGGAGGCCAAACGTCGCCTGGAGCAGTTGCGCGAGGCACAGCGTCAGACAATGGATGCGCTCGATGCGGTCAATGGCGAGATCGCTTCCGGGGATATGGATCCACAACAGGCGCGGCAGGCGCGGGAGCAATTGGAAGGTGCGCGGCGGCAAATGAGTCGCAGCGCGCAAAATCTGGAGAACGATCAGTTGCAACGGGCACGGGCTGCGGGCAATCGCGCTTTAGATGCATTGCGCGATGTGCAGGAGCAATTGGGCAATTTATCGCGTGGGGCAGCGGCTGAGCGCATGAAGATGTTGCAAGAAAGGATGGACAGTTTGCGCGCCCAACAGCGGGGTTTGGTCGCGCAGGCTCAGGCGCAGCAGGCGCAGCGCGGAACGCTATCTGATGCGGAGCGCGGGTTGAGAGAGATGCTCGAAGGGAAGCAACACGCGGCCGATGAGTTCCGCGATATGATGGAGGAGGCGAGTGCGTTGGCAGAAAAGGCCGCTGAAAGCCAGGGTTTGATGTCGCAAAAGCTCAATGACTGGCTGCGCGAGACGAGCCGAGAGGGTATTTTTGAAGATATGCAAGCGGGCGAGCGGTTCGTGCGATTGGGGGTGTGGCGTGCGTCGGAAACACACGAGCGCGCCGTGGCGGAGAAGTTGGATCAGGCGGCTGAAAAACTCGATGGCGTCGCGCAACTTCTGGTGCGCGATGATCTGGAAGCGCTGGAGCGGGCGCAGGAGCGTTTGGAGAGTGTGATGGGAGGAGAACGGGATGACGGGCGATTTGGGTGGGGACCGCGAAACCCCGACGAGTTGCGGCGTTTTGCGGAAGGCGGTTTTCGCGATTGGATGAATCGATTGCGCGAGGCCGAGTCGCTTTTGCCAGCTGATTTGGGTGTGCGACAGCGTTTGACGGGTATCCGCGAAGACCTGGCGGGTATTGGGCGCGATTATTATCGCGAGGGGGCGGTGCCGCAATACGATTTGATTTTTGATCGCGCGATCAAGCCTTTGACGCTGTCTGCCGAAGAATTGTCGGATCTGATTCGCGAGCGAAAAAGCGATTACGGATTTTCTGCTGGTAAGACAGATGAAATTCCCGAACAATACCGCACCCGCGTTGCCGAGTATTTTAAGGCATTGACGGAAAATGAGAAGTGACTGACTGGTTATTACATTTATTGGCAGGGGAGCGCGCCGCCGCGTATCGCGATGTGCGGTTTGCACTGGATGTCGCCTGGCCTGTGGCAGTGGTCTTGCTCGGCGTTGTTTTTTGTGTGAGTTTGGTTCTTTGGCACAGGCGGTGCCCTGCGCTTTCAAAGGTGTTGATTGGGTTGCGCGCGCTGGCATTGACGCTGGTGCTGTTTTTGTTATTGGGGCCTGCGCTGGTGGCGCAGAGATTGGAGCCTGGTACACATTTTGTGCCTGTTTTGTTCGATGATTCTCGCAGTATGACGGTGCCTGAAAATGGTGGAGAGACGCGGGCAGAACGATTTGTGCAGGCGTATCAATCGTTGGATTTTGAGCGCGTGTTGACGCAGTCTCACCAGGTGGCGCGGTTTCGGTTTGGCAGCACAACAGCGCGCGTAAATGAGGTTGAAGACCTGGTGTTTGATCAGGGGCGATCAGATATTGTCGGTGCAGTTCGCGGGGTGCTCAAGCAAATGTCGGGTGCTGCGGTGTCGGCTGTGGTGGTGTTTAGCGATGGGGTGCAGCAAAGTGCTGCGCCTGTTCCGATAACGGATTTGCCTGGCGATGTGCCCGTTTTTACGGTGGGGGTAGGTCGCGATGATCTCTGGCGCGATCTGGCATTGGCCGATGTATCGGTGTCGCGCGTGCGGTCCGATGAGGTGGCGGTTACTGCTCGGGTGGTGGCTGAGGGGTTGGGCGGTGAAGATGTGGTGGTCGATGTGCTGGATGGCAAGCGGGTGGTGGCGTCGTCACCGCTTTCTATTGTGGGATCGGAAGAAGAGAATTATGTCCGGCTCCATTTTGATCCGCAAAGAGATGGCTGGCTATCACATCGCGTGAGAACGCGTTTGGCAGATACTACGGGTGTTGCGATCAAAGATCGCATTGCTGCGAATAATGCGCGGGATATTCTGGTGGATAATCGCGAGCGCGTTTTTCGCATTTTGTATTTTAGCGGGCGGCCCAATTGGGAGGGCAAGTTTTTGAGACGTGCTTTAGATGGGGCACCGCAACTCGTGCTATCGAGTCTGGTTCGCATTTCTGGTGCCGAGCGCAAGTTTGTATTTCGGGGGCGCGATGCGACGATGGCGAATCCCCTTTTTGAGGGCTTTGACGATCAGGCGTTGAATGCGCCGCGTTATGACGAAGCGGTTTTTATCCGCATTGGCGTGTCAAAATCGGAGTTGGCAAGTGGGTATCCCTCAGATGTTTCAGAGCTTTTTCGCTACCATCTGGTGATCTGGGGGGATATTGAGCGCGATTTCTTTTCTCTTGCACAACTCAATTTGACGCGGGAATTTGTGTCCAAACGCGGGGGCAGTTTTTTGATGCTGGGCGGTCCGCGTGCATACTCAGAGGGCGGATGGGCGCATTCGACTATTGAACCGATGTTACCCGTTGTGTTGGGTCCTGCGGGGGATTACGACGATGTGGCTTTTCGCGCTGTGCCGACGATTGAAGGCTTATTGTCAGGGGTCTGGTCTTTGAGCGAGGATGCCGAAGTCAATGCCGAGCAGTGGGCGAATTTATCCGCGCTTTACGGGGTCAATGCGTTTGCTTCTGTGCGCGCTGGTGCAACGGTGATGGCGACGGTGGATGCCGAGTCTGAAGCTGTGGGTGGACAGCCGCTGTTTGCCTGGCAGCGGTATGGAGAGGGTTTGAGTGCGGCACTGGGAACGGGCGAGACGTGGCAGTGGCAGATGATGCAGAATGTTGACAATGCCGCCCACGAACGCTTTTGGCGGCAGTTGGCGCGTTTGCTGGCAATGCGGGTGCCAGAGCCTGTGACGATGATCGATAGCGGTGAGGATGTTGTGGTGGGGGACCTGCGCGATTTGAAGTTTGTGGTGCGCGATTCTCTTTTTGAATCCCGCGAAGGGCTGTCCGTCGATGTGCAGGTCGAGATACCGAATGGTGGGACAGTCAGATTGCCGATTTCTGAATCTATTGCCGAGGTGGGTGCGTACTCTGCGATTTTTGAAGCCACAGAAGCGGGATTGCATCGCGTAAGACTTACTGCACGCGATGCCGATGGTGTAGATGTCGGGCAGCTGGACGCTGCTGTGCTGGCGCGTCCGGATAATCTCGAGTTTTTGTCAGCGCGTTATAATCCCGACTTTTTGAAACGCCTGTCTGCACACACGGGGGGCAAATTTATCGAGTTGGACGCGCTGGACGAATTGGCCGAGCAGATTCCATATACCGACGAGGCTCATGCGCGATTGGATCGTTTTCCGTTGTGGCATTTTCCGCCTTTTTATATAGTACTTGTGTTGTTGCTCGGCCTTGAATGGTATTTGAGACGGAAGCGGGGTGAGCCGTGAAATTATGGGTTTTCCCTATTTGGGTATTGATGCTGGCGCAGACAAATGCCGCTGTTTTCGATGTGATCATCAGTGGCAGTGGTGGAGAGGATGCGTATTCCGAGCGGTTTGGCGATTGGGGGCAGCGTTTGCGCCGGGTGCTGATTGAGCGATGCGATCATCCCGAGGCAAATGTGCAGTTGGTGAATGAGACGGGTGAGAATGCCGATGGTATGTCGTCTATAGCAGGTATTCGCAATGCATTTCGCAGTTTGTCGGGGCGGGTAACGCCGGGTGACGATGTGTTTGTTTTTTTGATTGGACACGGGAGCTATCGGCGTCAGGTTGCCAAGTTGAATATTCCCGGTGCGGATTTGACGGCGGAGGATTTGGATAGATTTTTGAAGACGCTATCCGCGGGGCGCATTATTGTTGTTAATGGTGCGTCGATGAGTGCGCCTTTTGTCAATGCTCTGAGCCGGGATGGTCGCATTATTTGCGCGAGTACGCGCAGTACAGATCAGCGCAATGCCACGCAATTTATGGGTTTTTTTGTGCAGGCATTGGCGGATGGCAGCGCCGATCAAAATCGCGATGACCGCATTTCGGTTCTGGAGATTTGCACACAAGCATCTTCACTGACAGATGCCTGGTTTTTGAGCGAGGGGCTGATCGCGACAGAGAACGCGATTTTGGACGATAATGGCGATGGGTTGGGTACGCGTCTGTCCGATATTGACGCGGGTGATGGGTTATTGGCTGACCGTTGTTTTTTGCTCAATTTTCGCGTTCCCAAAGGCACTTCGCCCGCATTGGTTGCAGCTTATGGGAAGGCGATTGATGAGGTACAGGCTCTGGTAAAGAAAAAAGCGACAATGGATTCTGCGGCTTATTATAAATTGTTGGAGCGCGAGTTGGTGAAGGCCGCGAAGTTGAATCGGGAAATTAAACGCGGATTAAACAGATGACACAGATGACGTGGAGAATAGGCGGGGATGGGAGTATCCTGTGGTATTTTGGAAATCCTGATCGATGGAGGTTTTTATGTTGACCGAGGAGAAGGTGCAGCAGTTTCGAGAAGATGGGTATCTCGTTTTTAAAGCCCTGATCCAGGGCGAGCGATTGGCCTATTACAAGCGGGTGTTTGATGAATTGGTCGCAGAGGGTAGTAAATTGACCGAGGAGGTGCCGCACTGGACGCTCGAGTTAGACGATCGCGGTGTGCCCCGGGCGGGTTTGTTGCACAAAATCCAGGGTGTTTGCGTGGTTGATGTCCGCGTGTTGGAACTGGCGCGTGAACCGGCGATTTTAGACCGCGTGGCAGTATTGATTGGTGAAAATATCGATGTGTTTGGGACCAAGTTTTTTCCGAAGTTGCCCAATGGCGGTACGTCAACGGGATGGCATCAGGATAATTATTATTTTGGGACCGATACGGATCGCATTATCAGTTGCGGGATTTACCTGGAAGATTCCGATCTGGAAAATGGGTGTTTGCGGGTGGTGCCCGGCAGTCACCGGATGGGCGAGATTGTCGAGCACCGCAGAAATATAGGCAGGCACGGTAGTTGGACAGAGGTTGATGAAGCGCAGGCTGTGGATCTGGTTATTCCCGCGGGTACTGTTGTTTTATTTTCCGCCAATCTCCTGCACGGTTCCTATGATAATCACAGCAATCGCACGCGCTATAGCACAGCATGGCATTATTTGCCAGAAGAACTCAATCCCGAAAAGTTTTTGAAGGGGAAATACGAAGATCGGCATGTGGCGTGTAAGTGTTGAGAGACCGGATAGGAGGACCTTTTGATGGGTAGGGTGAAGCTGGCATTGCCAGATGAGTTCATCTTTACAACTGAAGTTTCTTTGAGAGTTTCGGATATCAATTACGGTGGGCATCTGGGCAACGATGCGGTGTTGTCTCTGTGCCACGAGGTGCGTGCGCGTTTGTTTGCAGCGCACGGTTTTACGGAGTTGGATGTGGATGGCGTGGGTATTTTGATGATCGATGCTGTGATTGTTTTTCGAAGCGAGGCTTTTTACGGCGAGACACTTGTGGGCGATGTGGCGGTGTGCAATTTTTCGCGCACGGGATGTGATTTGTTTTATCTTTTGCGTGCAAAATCCGATGGGCGAGAGGTGGCGCGGGCAAAGACGGGCATTGTGTTTCTCGATTATGGCAATCGAAGAATTAAGCCAGTACCCCAAAAATTTAGAGAGATTTTTGATGGATAGTGCAATGGAGAATGAAAGGCGTGTGGCTGCTGGGGCGCTGTTGGATCTGGTGCGGGCAATTTTTGAGACGTGTGGGATGCATGATGGGGATGCCCATCTATTGGCGGATTCGCTGGTGGATGCCGACCTCAGTGGGGTGCATTCGCACGGGGTATTGCGCGTTCCCGAATACGTGGGGAAGTTGACGGTTGATGGCGTGGATCCAGATGGAAAACCCGAGGTGGTGAAGGATAATGGGGCGTGTCTCGTGGTGGATGGTGGCAATTCTATGGGGCAGATTGGGACGGCGTTTGCGATGGAGCAGGTAATTGCTCGCGCTCGGGATATTGGTATCGCAGCCGCGGGTATTCGGGGTAGTAATCACTGCGGTGCCGTGGGGTATTTTGCGCGTATGGCTCTGGATTGCGATATGATAGGCGTTGCGACGACCAATGCATTGCCCACAATGGCTCCGTGGGGAGGTGCCGAGCGTATTCTGGGTATCAATCCTTTGAGTGTGGCGATTCCCGCCGGTAGGGAATTTCCCATTGTTTTTGACGCGGCATTTTCCGGGTCTGCACATGGGAAAATCCGCGTATATGAACAAAAAGGGCTGTCCTTGCCAGAAGGATGGGCTATGGATGCGGACGGGGTGCCAACGACCGATCCCGTAAAGGCGATAGATGGCTTGCTGATGCCGATTGGGCAATTTAAGGGTGTGGCACTGGCCATGGTGATGGGGATTTTATCTTCTATGTTATCCGGCGCGAGTTATGGTACCGAATTGGGGAATATGGAAGACGGACCACAGGCAGGAGAAGATGGGCATTTTGTGGCGGCTATTCGGGTGGACGCTTTTGAAGATGTGGGGCGATTCAAGGCGCGCGTTGACAAAGCGATTCAGCAGATTCACGCCTGTAAAAGGGCACCGGGTGTGGATCGGTTATTTGCTCCTGGTGAGCCTGAAGCCCTGCGGAGGAACGCGTATCGCATGCATGGCATACCTTTGAATGCCGTTACGTTAAATGATCTGAAGAAAACAGCAGAAGAACGAGGTCTGGCTTTTGCGTTGGGCAGTTGATAGATTTTAAAAAAGGAGATAAAGATGAGCAAGAAAGCTTTGATGGTATGGGGTGGTTGGGCCGGGCACGAGCCAAAAGAATGTGTGGATGTTTTCGCACCATTGCTGGAAGCAGATGGGTTTGACGTGGATGTTCGCGATTCAATGGATGTTTATACGGATGCGGATTACATGTCGGAACTGAGCGTGATTGTGCCTTGTTGGACGATGGGCAGTATAGAAAGAGAACAGGAACAGGGGCTTCAAGGGGCGGTTAAGAGTGGGGTCGGACTGGCCGGGTGGCACGGGGGGATGTGCGATGCGTTTCGCAATAATACGAGCTATCAGTGGATGACGGGCGGGCAGTTTGTGTCGCATCCGGGTGGGGTGAAGGATTATGAAGTCAATATTGTGCCGGAAAAAGTGGATGATCCGATTGTGGCGGGGCTGAGCGATTTTGCGATGCATTCCGAGCAGTATTATATGCATACCGATCCGGGGAATGAAGTGCTGGTGACAACGACGTTTGAGACCGATGTGGCTCCCTGGGTCAATGGCTGTGTGATGCCAGTGGTTTGGAAGCGTATGTGGGGAGAGGGGCGCGTGTTTTACTCTTCCCTGGGGCACAAAGCCGTGGATTTCGATGTACCAGAGGCAAAAGAAATCCAGCGACGCGGTATTAACTGGGCTGCGCGTTAATTCCCCCCCTTGACATTCGATATAAAGTACGGTATTTTAACGCTTCGCGGATTAAAAACAGCATATCGGGTGCCGTGGCCAAGCGGTAAGGCAGAGGCCTGCAAAGCCTTTATCGGCGGTTCGAATCCGCCCGGCACCTCCAAAAATCAACCGGTCAATCTCGACGATGGGATTGACCGGTTACTTGTATGGGAAATTGCGTGTTTGACAAGCATGGCGTCTTTGTCTATTTTTTGCCATACTGTGCCGAGATGGTGGAACTGGTAGACACGAGGGACTTAAAATCCCTTGGGCTAATCGCCCGTACGGGTTCGAGTCCCGTTCTCGGCACTTTTTTATTGTACAATGCAAAGCCCGGCAGATCGCCGGGCTTTTTTTTTATTGACAGGCAGAGCGGTTTACAACGGGGCGCACTCCAGCCCCGTTCACGCACCGCCCCTGTATTTTATCTGCGTTCATCTGCGTTCATCTGTGGATGATTTTCATGTCCTGCACGGCTTTGATCACATCTTCGGCTGTGGGGATTGTGGCGTCTTCGAGGGGTTTGCTAAACGGAACGGGTACGTCCATTGCGCCGAGGCGGACGATGGGCGCGTCGATGTAGTCAAAGGCACCGTTATAGACGGTGGATGCGATTTCCCCTGTGATACCAAAACTTTTATAGCCTTCGTCGATGATGACGGCACGGGTGGTTTTGACCACGGATTCGATGAGGGTTTTGCTGTCGAGTGGAACGAGGGTGCGCGGGTCAACGACTTCGGCGCTGATGCCCTGTTCGGCAAGTGCGTCGGCAGCGTCGAGGGCGACGTGGATCATGCTCGATGTGGCGATGAGGGTGACATCGTCGCCTTCGCGTTTGATGTGCGCCTGTCCAAAGGGTATGGTGTAGTCTTCTTCGGTGGGTACCATGCCTTTGAGGGCATACATCATTTTGTCTTCGTAAATGACGACGGGATTGTCATCTCTAACAGCGGTTTTGAAGAGGCCCTTGGCGTCGGCGGGTGTGGAGGGAATGGCGACTTTGAGGCCGGGGATGTGCGCGAGCCAGGCGTGCAAGCTCTGCGAATGCTGCGCGGCAGAGGAGCGTCCCGCGCCCATTGTGGAGCGGATGGTGATGGGCACGGTGGCCTGACCGCCGGACATGTAACGCAGTTTGGCGGCCTGGTTTACTATCTGGTCCATTGCCAGGGTGACGAAGTCGCCAAACATGATATCGACAATGGGGCGCGAGCCGGTAAGCGCAGCACCAACGCCAAGGCCGACGAGGCCCGCTTCTGCAATGGGTGTGTCGATGACGCGGTCGTCGCCAAATTCGTCGTGCAAACCGAGGAGGACTTTGAATACGGTGCCCGCTTTGCCGACGTCTTCGCCCATGAGAAAAACTGTGGGGTCGCGGCGCATTTCTTCGGCGATGGCTTCCTTGACGGCTTCGCCATAAGTCATTTCACGCATAGACATGTTGATTGACCTCCTCAACATCGGGATAAGGCGCGGCTTTGGCAGCTTCGAGCGCGTTTTCCATTTCTTTTTCGACTTCGCGCTCTTCCGCATCGAGTTCGGCTCCAGAGGCGATGTTGTCGTCTAATATTTTTGTGCGAAGCAGCTGGATGGGGTCTTTGGCCATCCATGATTCGATTTCTTCTTTTGTGCGATAGCCTTCTCCGGGATCGCCGACGTGGTGCCCGCGATAGCGATACGTGTCGCATTCGATGAGTGTCGCGCCGTCGCCCTTTCTGGCGCGTTCGACTGCTTCAGCAGTGGCTTCGTACACGGCAATGGCGTCGCTGCCATCTACGGTTGTGCTGGGAATGCCGAAGGGCAGAGAGCGATCGGCGATGCTTTTGCCCGCGGTGACGTTCCCTGTGGGGGTATATTCGCCGTAGTGGTTGTTTTCGCAGACGTAGATAACGGGGAGTTTCCATATTGCGGCGAAGTTCATGACTTCGAAGAAGATGCCCTGATTGGAGGCTCCGTCGCCAAAGAAGCAGACGGCAACCTGGTCGGTGCCGCGTTTTTGGGCTGAGAGTGCCGCGCCTGTGGCAATGCCAAATCCACCGCCGACAATACCGTTTGCGCCGAGGATGCCAACGGACATGTCGGCGATGTGCATGGAGCCGCCTTTGCCGCGGCAATGCCCGGTGACGCGGCCCATCACTTCGGCCATCATGGCTTCGAGGTTCCCGCCTTTGGCAACGCAGTGCCCGTGTCCGCGATGGGTGCTGGTGATGAAGTCGTCGTCGCGCAGCGCAGCGCAAACGCCCACGGCAACGGCTTCTTCGCCGATGTAGAGGTGCGCCAGTCCGTGCATAAGGCCGCCGGTATAGACTTCCCAGATTTGTTCTTCAAAACGGCGGATGCGGAGCATGGCGCGGTACATTTTGATCAGGATTTCAGAGGGTAGGGACATAAAGGCTCCTTAGGTGAGACGTGAGACGCAAGAGGTGAGAAGTTCCAATCTCCTTTTTACCTCTTGCCTTTCATCTGCGAAAAACGCTCAAATTATTCGCGTTTTTTTCTGCGGATCACAACCAGCTTTCCAATTTGTCTGTGTCTTCTATGTTTTGTTTTAGTGCCTGTAAAAATTGAGCCGCAACCACGCCATCGACGAGGCGGTGGTCAGCGGAGAGTGTGACTTCAGCGATTTGGCGAACGGCGATGGTCATGGTATCGCCGATGGGAACAACGCGCGCGATGGCTGCACCGATGGCTAAGATGGCGGCTTCGGGGGGATTGACAATGGCGGTGAAGGATGTGACGCCGTACATCCCCAGGTTCGAGATGGTAAAGGTGGCGCTGGCATCGCCGCGCATTTTGCCCTGCCTGGCTTCTTCGACGCGCTGGCCGCGTTCGTCGGCGAGGTCGGTCAGGAATGCCTGGTCGGCATTTGGGATGACCGGGACGACAAGGCCGTCGTCGGTGCCAACGGCAAGGCCGATATCGACTGTGTCGTGTACGATAACGGCGGTATCTCCGTCGAGGCTGGCGTTGAGTGCCGGGTATTGGGTGAGGGCATCGGCGGCGGCTTTGATAAAGAGGTCGGTGACAGAGAGTTTAATAGCGTCGGTTTCAGCGAGGTTTTTGCGCCAGATTTCCGCGTCTGTCATGTCGATTTCAGTGGCGACATAGAAGTGCGGAATGGTGCTTTTGCTATAGGCCATGGTTCTGCCAATGGCCTGGCGCATGCGCGATAGTGTGGTGGAAGATGGTGCCGCAGAAGCCGCGAGTTCGACATCGGCGAGTACGATGCGGCCACCGGGACCCGTGCCTGCGATAGCTGCGAGGTCAATATTGAGTTCGCGGGCGCGGTGCCGGGCGGCAGGAGAGCGTTTGATGCGCTGGGCAGGTGCTTCCAGTGCGGGTTCGCGCTCTGCGGTGTCCGCTATCTGGCGCGTTTCCTCTGTGGGGGTGCCGGTGCTGGCAGGTGCTGTATCTTCAATAGCTTCGTCGGCTTCGTCTGTGATGATGGCAATGACGGAGAGTACTGGCACTTCTTCGCCGTTTTGAGCGACGAGTTTGCGGACGTAACCGCTTTCGGGCGATTCGTATTCAAAGAGGGCTTTGTCTGTTTCTAGGTCGAGGAGGATGTCGCCCTTGTCGATGTGGTCGCCTTCTTTGACGCGCCATTCAACGACGGTTCCGTTGTCTTGTTGAAGTCCGTATTTGGGCATGATGATGTTTTTTGTCATGAGCTGTCTTTCCAAAATCACGGTGGCAGGGCTTCGCTACCTCTCGCGCGTCCCTGTGCATCTTGTTGCACGAGAAAAGATGTGAGTTTGTGGATGAGTTGGTCACGTGTGTCTTGCAGGTTGGCGTCGAACCAGAGGTTGTTCATTTCGCCGGGGTCTGTTTCCATGTCAAAGAGTTCGCCGGGACAATTATCGGGTCCGGGTTGTGGCGCGTGGTAGATGCTGAGTTTGTAGCGGTGTTCTCGCCACATGGTGATGTGCAATTCCGGGTTGTGATAGCCCCCGCGCGTGGTGCTTGAGTTGCGGTGCATGCAGACGGCATGGCCGCGTTGTTGCAAGGCGTTGATGTCCAGGAGGTCGCAGGCGTCGGGCATGTGGTCGGGTTGTTCGCATCCGGCGATGGCGAGAGCGGTTGCGGCGATATCGTGGAGTTGGCAGGGCGCGTTGATGATTTGACCGCCGGATGCGCCCGGTGCGCGGATGATCATGGGCACGCGGGTGCAGGCGTCGTACATGTACGCACCTTTGACGGTGAGGCCGTGGTCGCCGAGCATGTCGCCGTGGTCGCTGGCAAAGATGACGATGGTGTTGTCCGCAAAGTTCGTGTCGTCGAGTGTTTGCAAGACGCGCCCGATTTGTTCGTCGATGAGGGAGATGGCCGCGTGGTAGCCGATGCGGCTTTC
Source organism: Candidatus Latescibacterota bacterium (assembly GCA_022822565.1). Taxonomy (GTDB): domain Bacteria; phylum Latescibacterota; class UBA2968; order UBA2968; family UBA2968; genus VXRD01. Next base: position 1,141 of record JAJEAX010000092.1, on the reverse strand, counting down.
GCGCAGGGTGTCTGTTGAGGGGAAAGATCGCCCGTTGCGCTCCTGACGGTGTGCAATTGGACGGTGATCAAAGGATTCATCTACGGCAAAGGGTTCGGGCAGGGCATCGATGTCGAGATAGTCGGCGTATTCTTTGGGATAATTTGTATAGGGACTGTGCGGATCAAAGACGCTCATGCAACAGAAGAAGGGTTGATGTGTGCCCCGCATGCGGTGGAGGTAGTCGATGGTGCGGTCGGCGGCCCAGGTGGTAAAGTGGGCCTCGGCGCGCACATGGCCAATGCGGTTGCCATCGCGTTTCCAACGTTGGAGTATGTCGGGGTGGTGTACCGCAAGCCAGCGGAAGTACGCGGTGTCACAGCCCTGATACCCATTGGGGTCAGGCGCCCATTCATAGGTGTTGAAGCCATCGAAGCGGTGGCGGTATTGCATTTCCCACATGTGACCGGCAACGTGGAGTTTGCCAAAGAGCGCGGTGTCGTATCCGGCTTCGCGCAGATGATGGGGAAAGAGGATTTCGTCCTGGGGTAAGACGTCGTGCAGGCGATAGACGCCGTGGCCGGGCAGGTGTTTGCCGGTCCAGAGGCTGGCGCGACTGGGCGTGCATATCGGGTTGTTGACATAGCACTGGTCGTAGCGCGTGCCTTCACTGGCGAGGCAGTCGAGGTTGGGGGTGTGTACGCCGCTTACACCGCAACAACCGAGTGAGTCCCAGCGCTGTTGATCGGTCAGGATGAGGAGGATATTGTAGGGCATGAGTCTATGTAACACCTGCTTCTATGCGCGCGTTATCGAGCGCTTTGAAGCATTGTTCGGCAACGGGCCAGGGGTCGTAATCGGGTTGTCTCCAGATTTGCGCGGTAACTTCGACAGTGATTGGGACGGTGATGCCTGCGGTTGCGACGGCTTTGAAGAAGGCAACGAGGTCGAAGTCGCCTTCGCCGGGCAGGAGGTAGCGCACCTGTCCGTTGACGCGATGACCGTCTTTGATGTGGGTGGAGACGGTGTAAGGGGCGCACAGGTCAACGCTCGGCTGGAGGTCGAAGCCATCGACGTGAAAATGGCTCATGTCGAAATTGACTTTGACGTTGTCGTGATTGGTTTGTCGCATGAGCCAATCGACTTTTTGGGGGGTGTCGAG
>JAJEAX010000306.1 GCA_022822565.1 Candidatus Latescibacterota bacterium | reverse complement strand
ATCGAAAAAGAAGACATCGGCTCGCACGACTGCATCGACTGCAAACTCTGTGAGCGCGTATGCCCCTCCTTCTGCATTTACCTCGACGGGGAACGCCCCGAAGGGTTAAGGCGCAAAAGATCGACCAAATTCGAAGTCGATTTTGCCCTGTGCAGCGACTGCGGACTGTGCTTAGACGTATGCCCCACAGACACCCTGGGATACAGCAAAGTCCACGACGAAGCCGGATACAATCGCAGCGACTTTCTCTACGACTTACTCGAACCGTGGGCAGACAAAGAAGAAGCCGCGCGCGAACGCCTGAAAGAAATCGAAGCCGAACAAGCCGCAGAACGCGCCAGAAAAGCCGCAGCCAAAAAAGCGAAAAAGGTAAGAAAGCCTGCCCCGTAATGCCTTTATACGGGGCGAGAAGTAATCGGAGAACAACAATGCTCGAACAGGCTGTCATTTACACATTTGTAGCCCTCGTCCTCATCGGTGGGGGCCTGGCGGCATTTTCTCGGCAGATACTCTACGCCATCATCGGCCTGGGTATCAGTCTCCTGGGGCTGGCGGGGCTATTTCTCAACCTCGGCAGTCCATTTGTCGCGGCAATGCAGGTACTCATCTATATCGGCGGCATAACCGTTGCCATTGTATTTGCCATGATGCTCTCGATAGCCATGTCCATTCGCCCGCCCAATCCCGACGCCCGAAAACTCGGCTTTGCCATCGCCTGTGCCGTCATCTTTTTTGGCGCAGTCGCCCATCTGATCCGCGGCGCGCAATTCCAACAAATCGCGTCCCCGGCATCTGAAAAAGCCTGGTCTGTGGGCGCGTTGGGCCATGCATTGCTCACGCATTACAATGTCGTCTTTGAAGCCCTCTCCCTCGTTTTGCTCCTGGCCATCATCGGTGCCATCTTGATCGCTCGCAAGGCATAATCCGCAGATGGACGCAGATGTACACAGATGAAGGGCGGATAGACGAATAGACGAACCCCACTGGATTGCGGCTTAAGGCATGCCGCAATGACGATAGTTGGGGGCTGATTGCTGACTGCTGATTCGTCGCTGCATTTTTGAAAAGGACCTCTTTCGTGACCCTCGAAGCTTATCTTCTGGTAGGCGCTGCCCTGTTTTCACTCGGTCTGATCGGCGCACTATCCCATCGCAACCTCATAGCCCTGCTCATCGGCATCGAACTCATGATGAATGCCGCCAGCTTAAACCTGATGGCCTTTAACCGGTTTGTCGTCACCGATCCGACAACCGGCCAGATCTTCGTCCTCATCATCATTGGGCTCGCAGCCGCCGAAGTCGCTATTTTTTTATCGATCATCCTGCGCATCTATCGGGCATACCACGATATTGATGCGGAAAAACTCACCAAACTGAGCGGTTGATGGACACTCTCTCACTCATACTTTTAACGACCATTTCCCCTCTGGCGTGTTTTATCATCGCCATCATCTTTCTCGTACAACAACCCAGAGCCGCTCAGGGATTGGTCCTGTTCGGCAGCGCGATATCCCTTTTGAGCGCCATCGGCCTTCTCGTACAAGGACCCGTTGAACCCCTGCGGTTTTTGTGGTTTCAAAGCGGTGCAATACAACTCCAATTTGGCTTCATCCTCGACGGTGCAAGCCTCATGTTTGGCGTTGTCGTCGCCTTCATCACCGCCTGCATCATGCTCTATTCAGTAGGCTACATGGCGCACGACCCGGGCAAAACGCGCTATTTCGCACTGCTCAGCTTCTTTGCCTGGTCCATGCTCAGCTTTGTCTATGCCGTCGATCTCCTGCAATCTTTCATCTTTTGGGAACTCGTCGGCCTGTCTTCGTTCTTCCTTATCGGTTTCTGGTTTGAAAAACCCGAAGCGGCTGGCGCAGCGCGCAAAGCCTTTCTCATGACCCGCGTGGGCGACGTCGGCCTCTTCATCGGCATATTGCTCATCCTCCAACTCGTTTCAAACTTCGACATCCCCAGCCTCTTAGACCCTCAAACGGGCCTCTCTACACAGGTATCGCCCGGCATACTCAACGCAATCACACTGCTCATCTTTATTGGCATCATGGGCAAAAGCGCGCAATTCCCATTGCACACCTGGCTACCCGACGCGATGGAAGGTCCCACTCCGGTCAGCGCCCTGTTGCACTCTGCCACCATGGTCGCCGCAGGCGTCTTTCTCATGATTCGCCTGCACCCGCTCTTTATGGCGGCGCAAGACACAGCACTCATCGTCCTGAGCATCGCCACCTTCACTGCAATCCTCGCATCGACCATAGCAATGGTCGATACCGACATCAAAAAAGTACTCGCCTATTCGTCCATCAGCCAACTCGGCTTCATGCTCATGGCACTCGCTGCCGGCAGCCTCTTCGCCGGTGTATTTCACCTGATCACCCACGCCGTTTTCAAAGCCCTGCTCTTCCTCTGCTCGGGCATTTACATCCACGCCTATCACACCAACAGCATGGCAGAAATTGGTCGCAGTGGCGGCCGCCGCCTCAAAGCCACAACTCTTGGCCTCATCATCGGTGGCGCTGCCCTATCGGGCGTTCCCCCACTGGCGGGATTCTGGAGCAAAGAGGAAATTTTTGCCCAACTCGGACACAATGGCTTCAACATCTACATGGCCGGTGCATTTCTCGCGGCCTTTCTCACGGCCTATTACACATTCCGCATGATTTTCCTCATCACAAAACCCGACCAGGCACCTGCATCCGATCACAGCCATCCCGAACCCCTGAACATGAAAGCACCCGTCTTAATCCTCACCCTGGGCGCAATCGTACTCGGCTTCTTTGGCTCCAACATCGCTCAGGGCCTTGGTCTCATACCGCAGCACCACAGTGTCATATTGATGATATCCGCCGTAGGCGTCGTCATCCTCGGCATCCTGATCGCCTATTTCGACTATGGACGCGACAACGCACCGCGCACGGGATTCATCAGCAAAATCGCGCCACTCGACACCCTGTTCACAAACAAATGGTACATCGACGATATCTATCGCGTCACCATCGTCGCCATCACCCACGCACTATCTCGCATCTTGCACTGGATTGAAAACCACGTCCTCGACGGAAACTACGACCGCTTTGGCCTCGGCATCTTGCGAACAGGCGCGAAATCAACCCGCGTACAGGGCGGCTGGATGCAACTTTACCTGGGCTGGGCCATTATCTTATTGGCCGTTGTCGCGCTTTACCTCGGATTGCAATAGAGGGCGGCTGGGCGAAAAATTTTTCGCCCCTACCACATCGGGCGAGGCATGCCTCGCCCCTACGATTGTTCACACTTCTTACTTCAAACTTTATTTATGCCACTTCTCTCATCCATACTCCTTACCCCCGTCATCACCCTCATCATCCTTTTGCTCATGCCCCAAAAGGCCGTACGGGGCATCCGGCTGATTTGCGCCTTCAGCGGCTTATTGACCTGTGTGTTGAGTCTGCAACTCTGGATGGGTTACGACCCCACAAGCGGCGGTATTCAATTTGAAGAAATAATCCCCTGGGTCTCAGCCATTGGCATCTCCTATCACCTCGGCGTTGACGGATTTGGCGTCATCCTCGTCATGCTCAATTCCATCGTCTATTTCACCGGGGTGCTCACCATGTGGGACCTCGAAGACCGCGTAAAAGAATATTTCGCCTTCATGGTACTCCTCGTCATCGGCGTCTTCGGCGTCTTCATGTCGCTGGACCTCTTCTTCTTCTTCTTCTTTTACGAAATCGCCGTCGTGCCCATGTACCCCCTCATCTTAATATGGGGCAGCGGCAACAGAGCTTATGCCGGGATGAAACTCATGCTCTTCCTCCTCGCCGGCAGCGCGCTCCTCTTTCCCGGCCTACTCGCCATATATCACCACGCGGGCCTCAACACCTTTGATATCATTGCCCTGTCCGCACACACATTCGATCCCCAATTCCAAATATTTGTCTATCCCTTCATCTACATTGGCTTTGGCGTCCTGGCTGGCCTCTTCCCCTTCCACGGCTGGTCGCCCACGGGCCACGTTGCCGCACCATCTGCGGTATCCATGCTACACGCAGGCGTCCTGATGAAACTCGGCGCATTTGGCATACTCACAGTCGGCATTCGCCTGCTACCCGAAGGCGCTGCATACTGGGCACCGACTTTTGTGGTATTGGCCGTCATAGGAATCATCTACGGAGCTTATGTCGCCATGCGGCAGACCGACTTCAAATTTGTCATCGGCTTTTCATCTGTATCACATATGGGTATTGTCCTCCTCGGCCTCAACCTCGCGGTGCTCGGCTCAGTCGCAGCTACCGACGCCCTCAACGGCGCTGTTTTCCAGATGTTTGCCCACGGCATCATGACCGCCCTGTTTTTCAGCACCGCGGGATATATCTACGACAAATCCCACTCAAAAACCATCGCCGACTTTGGCGGCCTTGGCGCGCAGATGCCCCGCGCAGTCTCCATCTTCATCGTCGCGGGCCTGTGTGGTGCCGGGCTACCCGGCCTGGCGAGCTTCTGGGCTGAATTACTCGTCTTCCTCGCAGCCTTAAAAACGTACCCCATCGCCGGCGTCATCGTCATCCTGGGCCTCGTACTCACCGCAGTTTACATCTTGCGCGTCTTCAACCAGGCCTTTTTTGGCGCACCAAATCCGAAATGGGAAAATCTGAAAGCACAGGACATGTCTGGCCTGCACCTGATACCGCGCGCCATACTAATCGCCGTACTCGTGATCTTCGGCTTTGTACCCCGCCTCATGCTCGACCTGATCAACAGCACGACAGTAGCTTTCTTGGGTAATTTCTAACATGGAAAACGCTATACTCTTCGCACCAGAACTTATTTGCCTGCTCATGGGCCTCGTGCTCTTCTTCTGCACAGTCCTCAACCGGTCCTATCGCACCACCCGGGGCATTGCTATAGCATCCGGTATAGCCATGATCGCCGCCTGTCTCTGGACCCTATCCCTTGAAGGCGAACCCTTCTTCCCGGGCATATACGCGGTTGACTTCTTTTCCCAACTGATCAAAACAGTACTCGCAGTCGGATTCTTATTTGTCGTCATCGCCAGCGCCAACCCCCTCACAGTTGACCGCAATGGTTGGCTCGAGGTCCCCCTCTTCTTCATCTTTTCCACACTCGGCATGATGATGATGGTCAGCGCGACCGAACTCCTCACCCTCTATGTCGCCATGGAACTGGCAGCCTACCCCGTCTATATCGTCGTTGCCCTTCACCGCAATGCGGACATCGGCGGGGAAAGCGCCGCCAAATACATGGTACAGGGCATGGCAGCTTCGGCCATCTCGCTCTACGGCATGAGCTTCCTCTTTGGCACTTATGGCTCCACCTACTTCTCTGCCATCAGCATCCCACACGCCGCCGCGCACCCCATCTTCTACCTGGGTCTATTACTCACACTCGCCGGCTTCTTCTTCAAACTCGGCGCATTCCCCTTCCACTTTTGGGCACCCGACACCTATGAAACCGCGCCCCATCCAGTGATCACATTCATCGCCACCGTTTCCAAAATCGCCGCCATCGGCATCCTCTGCCGCCTGTTATCCCTCGCCATGCCCGGTGGCTGGGAATCGGGCCACGCCCAAACCGCGCTCATGTGGGCAAGCGTCATCGCAATGAGCCTGGGCAACCTATCGGCACTCGCGCAAAAAGACCTCAAACGCCTGCTCGGATACTCCACAGTCGCCCACGCCGGTTACGTGCTCCTCGCCCTGCAAACCTTCGCCGAATGGGGTCTTACTGCCGCCCTCTTTTACGCCATTGGCTACTTTGCCATGTCCTTTGCATGCTTCCTCGTCATCTGCGAAATTGGTCGCAGCGAAGACCGCATCACCATCGACTCTGTATCTGGCCTTTACAAACGCGCGCCATTCCTCTCCTTCACCTTGCTCATCGGCCTGTTTGGCCTCATTGGCCTCCCCCCCACTGTGGGCTTTGTCGGCAAATGGTTCCTCTTCTCCGCCGCCCTCCAGCGCGGTCAATTCTATCTCGTCCTAATCGCAGCCATCAACGCCGCGGTCGCCCTGTATTATTATCTCCTCATCATCCGCCAACTCTACTGGGTAGAACCCGCCACACAGAACACCATCAAACCCACGCCCCTCATCGCCGTCACCGCAATGGCGACCATCATCCTCGTAATCGCAATGGGCACGCTCCCCGGTCCCTTCTGGGACATGGCCGCACGCGCCGCGCGCGCACTGATCAGTTAATGTGAAAAAAAGAAAAAATATTCACCAAAATTAAATTTGTCTTATATTCTGTTACGCAATCATTCAACTAAAAAGAGATATGGCAATGGAAACGATCCCTAAAAGTGACTACTCCCAACGCTAAAGCTCAGAAAAGGAAGCCCTTCGCCATGCGACCCACGCCTAAAGGACGTGGATTTTACGGGCTATATGATAAAACGCCACTGCTGAACAGGATCAACCAAAAGGAGATATAGCAATGGACGCTGACAACAAAAATAAAAACGCCACTGCTGAACAGGGCCAACGGATAACAACCCTTGAGACGAACCTGGAATTTATCAAAGAACAGCTTTCAGATATAAAACAGGACTTAAAAGACCTGAAGCAAGGGCAAGAAAATCTCGAAGCGCGGCTCAATGTCCGGATTGATGATTTGATAAAGTGGTATGTCCCCACAACGATAGTTGCCCTATTGGCTTTTGCTGCTATCATGAAGTTTTTGTAAAATGGATTCATCTTTTAACAAAAGCCCCCGCAATCGTTCGATGATTGCGGGGGCTTTTTTGTTCGTACATCCGATGTTTTTGTCATTAGTCAAAATCAGGGCATCGGTCTATACGGAAATGACGAATGATGCACATTGATACGCAACTTGCCATTCTCATCCTTAAAATAGCCAAACGTGAACTCCACCTTGGCTTCTTTTTCGGTATTCGCGTCTGTAAAATAGTAATTACCCATTGCAATGGCCGAATCGCCGTTAATGATAATTTCAGCATTCTCAAATCGGACCTGGCGCCACGGCTGGATAGCAAAACCGCGATCTTCAGGTACAATACCAGTCACAAAATAAGATACGGCCTCTTCTTTTGTTAATCGAAATTGTTTTTCTGACGCCTTCGTAGGCTTAAACAGAACCACGCCTTCATCATAACCATATAATGTATCGACGATTTCTTCGGCCAGTGCCTTATAGTCCTTTTTTTGCGTATATGCTTCCCCGATAGCGACAATTGCTTCGCCCCAAATCTTTTGAGCCTCCATAACCTCTTTCTCAACAATACCATTATCTTTCATAATATCCTCTGCATATCCCGTCGCCACAACCACCAGCGTTGCCAATATTGCCAATTGAATCTTCATCTTTTGACCCTCCTATTTAAGCAATCGTACAGACTGCATCGCATTATTCCTTTCTCTTGTATTTCACATATAAGAAAATTCCTCTTTAGTGTCAAATCAAAATCTTCCTGACAAACGGTCTTTTTTTGGCAAATAAATCCGTTTTGTGTATCTTCTGCCTCTATTGTAATGTCCTCTACATCTCTTTGCAAACATTAAGGAATTTTCATGCTCGGTAAATTAATCGACAAACTAAAAAAGGGACTGACCAAAACCCGCGAAGGCATGGTACAAAAAATCCGCGAAGTCATTCGGCGGCGCCCTGAAATAGACGAAGAAACCCTTGAAGAAATTGAAGAAATCCTCATAGAAGCCGACGTTGGCGTAGAACCCACCCTCCGCATAATTGACCAATTGCGCGAACGCTTTGAAACCGGCGAACCCGTTGAAAACCCGGAAACCGCAATCCAAGAATTTCTCGAAGAAGAAATCCGCAAAATCCTCCTGCCTTCAGATACTGCGCCATCTATCGCAATCACAACCAAACCCCACGTCATCCTCGTCGTAGGCGTCAACGGCGTGGGCAAAACCACCACCATTGGCAAAATAGCTCACAAACTCAGCCGCGAAGGCAAAAAAGTACTCTTTGCCGCAGGAGACACATTTCGGGCAGCAGCCATTGACCAACTCGGCATCTGGGCCAACCGCACGGGATCTGACATCGTGCAACATCAACCGGGCGCAGACGCAGCCTCCGTGGCATTCGACGCCATTCAGGCAGCCAGAGCGCGCGACATCGACGTCGTACTCATCGACACAGCGGGCCGCCTGCACACCAAAATCAACCTCATGGAAGAAGTCAAAAAAATCCGCCGCGTCGTCGCCAAAGCACTGCCCGGTGCCCCCCACGAAACCCTGCTCGTACTCGATGCAACCACAGGACAAAACGCCGTCATACAGGCAAAACAATTTCACAGCACAGTCGAACTCACGGGCCTTGTCCTCGCAAAACTCGACGGCACAGCAAAAGGGGGTGTGGTCATCGCCATTGCCGACGAACTCGACCTGCCCGTGCGCTATGTTGGCCTGGGAGAAGGCGTTGAGGACCTGGACGACTTCGACCCCGAAACCTTTGTCCAGGCTCTATTTGAGTAATTGACGCCAATGCGAAATCGAGTATATTTTTTTTATGCCCATCCAACTGCCCATATATCTCGACAACAACGCCACCACACCCATAGATGAACGGGTACTCAACGCGATGTTGCCCTATCTGAAAGACCGCTTTGGCAATGCCGCCAGCCGCACACACACCTTTGGGTGGCATGCCGAAGATGCTGTCGATCTCGCGCGGGAACAAATAGCCAGCCTCATCAACGCACAGCCCAAAGACATCGTTTTCACCAGTGGCGCTACAGAATCCGACAACCTCGCCATCAAAGGCGTGGCAGCCGCAGCCAAAAATCCGCACATCATCACGCAAGCCACCGAACACCACGCCGTACTCGACTCTTGCCGCGCCCTGGAACGCGACGGCGCCTCGGTCACAGTCTTACCCGTAGATTCACACGGTATTACCGACCCATCAGACATTGCAAACGCCATCACAGACAACACCGCACTCGTCTCCATCATGGCGGCCAACAACGAAATCGGCACCTGCCAGGCAATTGAAGAAATCGGAGCGATTTGCCGTGAAAAAAACATCTACTTTCACACAGATGCAGCACAGGCCATTGGCAAATACCCGCTCGACGTCGAAGCCATGCACATCGACCTGCTCTCCATCTCTGCCCACAAACTCTACGGTCCCAAAGGCGCAGGCGCGCTCTATGTGCGCAGTCGCCCGCGCGTTCGCCTCGTCGGACAAATAGACGGCGGGGGCCATGAAAAAGGCATGCGCTCTGGCACCCTCAATGTACCGGGCATTGTGGGTACGGGAGAAGCCTGTGTGCTCGCACAAAAACACATCAAAACCGAGGCAAAACACAGCCAGCACCTGCGCCATCGCCTGCAAAAACACCTCTTCGACGCGCTGCCCCAAATACAACTCAACGGCCACCCCGAACAACGCCTGCCGGGCAACCTCAACATCAGCTTTGCCGGCGTGGATGGCGAAAGCCTGCTCATGAGCTTGCGAGACGTAGCCCTCTCATCTGGCTCGGCCTGTACATCCGCATCTCTCGAACCGTCTTATGTACTCAAAGCCATTGGCGTCAGCAATGACATGGCGCAGTGCAGCATACGCTTTGGCATTGGCCGATTCAACACCGAAGAAGAAATTGACTATGTTGCAGAGCGCGTAATTCAAGAAGTCAATCGCCTTCGCGAAATCTCGCCAAACTATTAAATTTATCCCCGGAGCCACCATGCCAACACCAGACCGCCCCCAACGCCCCGAAATCTTACCCGAAGTTAAAAACATCGTCGCAGTATCCAGCGGCAAAGGCGGCGTGGGCAAAACAACAGTTAGCGTAAACCTCGCGGTCTCACTCGCCAAACAGGGCGCGACAGTTGGCTTGCTCGATGCAGATATTTACGGACCCAACGTGCCAATCATGATGGGCAGCACAGCGCAACCCAGGTCAATAGGCCAAAAAATACTACCCCTTGAAAATCACAATGTCAAATTCATGTCCCTCGGCCTCATCGCCGGAGAAAATGCCCCCATTATATGGCGAGGTCCCATCGTAGGCAGAATGATTCAGCAATTCATGGTTGACGTAATATGGGGCGCGCTCGACTACCTCGTCGTCGATCTACCCCCCGGCACGGGCGATGCACAACTCACCCTTGCCCAAACCGTACCACTCAGCGGTGCGGTCATAGTCACCACCCCGCAAAATGTCGCGCTCGAAGACGTACATCGCGGCATTGAAATGTTTCGCAAAGTCGAAGTACCCATCCTCGGCGTAGTCGAAAACATGAGCTATTTTCTCTGCCCGTGTTGCGGAGATCGCACGCCCCTCTTCGGCGAAGGCGGGGGGCAACACATCGCCGATGCTTATGGCCTGCCCCTGCTCGGACAAATCCCCATCCAGCCCACTATTCGCGAGGGCGGCGACACCGGTGCCCCCATCGCAACAGGCGAAAACCTCGCTTTCGACGACATTGCCCGTCGCATTGCCGATGCACTGGCAAAACGGGAAAGCGACCTGCCCGAAATTACAATTGTTTGACTTTTCGGGCTTGCGGAGAAAAAAAAATACCTTACATTAACCCTCGTTAAAAATGACCCAAAACACCAACCCGAAAGGGATGCCATGAGTGCAACTTATGAAACGCTCGTCGCACGGGCAGAGGCCAGCACCACGGGACTCTCTCCAGAACGCGCACAGGAGAAAATCCACGCAAATGGCACGCTGCTCATAGACGTGCGCGAGCGCGAAAATTACATCGAAGGATATATCCCCGGCGCAGAAAACGTGCCGCGCGGCTTTCTCGAACTCCGCATAGAAAGCATGGACAACGACCGGGACCGCGCAATCATAGTCTATGGTGCTCAGGGCCAGGGCGCATTAGCTGCGCAGGCACTTCAAGACATGGGCTATTCCGATGTCGCGTATATCCAGGGCGACATCAATTCCTGGAAAAACGCCGGCCTCGACATTGACCAGGACCGCGCGCTCGACAAAGCCGAAGTACAGCGCTACTCCCGTCACCTCCTCATCCCCGAAGTGGGAGAACGCGGACAGGGCAAACTCCTCGACGCCAAAGTACTCCTCATCGGCGCGGGCGGATTGGGCAGCCCAACCGGACTTTATCTCGCCGCAACTGGCATTGGAACCCTGGGAATCGTCGATGCCGACATCGTCGATGTCACCAACTTGCAACGCCAGATACTGCACGGCACATCTGACCTGGGTCGTCTCAAAGCCATCTCGGCCTACGAGACCCTCAAAGAAATCAACCCCGGCTGCAATGTGGTACCACACACCGACTATCTCACATCCGACAACATCATGGACATCCTCCCCGAATACGATATCATCGTCAACGGATGCGACAACTTTCCAACGCGCTATCTGGTCAACGATGCGTGTGTCTTTTTAAAAAAACCCATCGTGGATGGCAGCATCTTCCGCTTTGAAGGTCAGGTCACGGTGTACACGTGCGACGGCGAGGGGCCTTGCTACCGCTGCCTCTACCCCGCGCCACCACCGGCAGACCTGGCACCGTCGTGAGACGAAGCGGGCGTGCTGGGTGTATTACCCGGCACAATTGGCCTCGTGCAGGCCACAGAAGTTGTCAAACTCATACTCGGTCAGGGGGATCCACTCATCGGTCGCTTGCTGATGTACGACGCCCTGCAAATGAACTTCAACACATTCAAAATTCGCCGCGACAAAAACTGCCCTGTATGCGGCGACAACCCGACCATCACCGAACTCATGGACTATCAGGCATTCTGCGCCATGGATCACAGCGACGCGGCGGACTAATCGTCGCAGCGCAAAAACACAAAGGGGTGAAACCACCAAACGGTTTCACCCCTTTTTTATTCCAAAGACCAACCCTCAGCCCCCAGTTCCGCGCCTTTTATCTGCGTCCATCCCTGTTTTCACAGGGACATGCCTGCGTCCATCTGCGGATAATAATGCGCCCTATCCTCATCCTCCACAATACGATCATCCACAGGCACCTCAAGGCGATCTGCCCATTCGCCGATTTGCTCGTCAATCGTATCGGGTATCTCAATGCCGTGTACGAGGCGATGCTTGCGATTGCGATACTCAAAATCCCCCGGAACCAGAACTTCATCTATCCCATCGGCGGGTTCGGTCGTCTTCATCGCGTCTAAAAATGCGCGAATATCCTGCTGATAACTGTCCAAATCTGTAAACGCGCTGATATCCATAACCTGCATAAACGCACCCCCAGAACGCCTGCCCTCCCTTTGGGCTCCCGAAAGCAACCCCATCAAACAGACCAGCAGCGAAAGCGCATAGCCCTTGTGATCTCCAAAAGTACGCAAAAATCCGCCATCGTAAAAATCGAGAGGATTGGTTGACGGCTTGTTATTCTTATCCACAATAAAATTATCGGGAATCGGCGCATTCTTGCTCCGCGCGACCTGGAGCTTGCCCTCGGCGACCATCGAAGTGGCAAAATCGATCACAAAAGGCACCTCATCGCCCGTGGGAACCCCCACTGCAATAGGATTGGTGCCCAGACTCCCTTTCTTCCCCCCAAAAGGCAGAACTTTCATCGTATTGGGCGAGCCCCCACCAACCATGCAAATACCGATAAACCCTCCGCGCGCGGCAATCTCGACATATTCTCCCAGCCGCCCAATATGTGCAACCCGCGTGAATGAAACCGAACAAATTTCAGAAGTCCGCGCTTTTTCCATCGCCTGATGGACCGCGCGATACGCTGTAAGATGCCCCAGTCCCCCGTTGCCATCCAGAATTAGTGTAGTAGCCGATTCCCGCACAGTCGCAGGTTCAGCCGCCGGATTCATCCCCCCCTCGGAGATATTAGTGAGATACAAAGGAATGCGGAGAACGCCGTGAGAATCGTGACCCGCGAGATTGGCATTCACCAGAATCCTCGCCACAATACATGCAATATCGGAGGTCGCACCAGAAGCTTCGAACAAACATCTCGCGAGCGCGTGAAGATGTGCGGGTTGATAAATGTGTACTTTCATAAAAATCTCCTAAAGCCCCGCGGCGAAAAACGCTTCGAACACCTCATCGGAAACCGTTGCAGATGCCGCGCGCACATTGGCCTCGAGCTGCTCCTTGTTCAGGCTACCGAGTGGATTGCCGTGAATGCGAGACTCACGGATGGAAAATTGCAAAGTCAGCTCGAGCAAATTATGCCCGCGTTCTTCGCACCACAGACGCATATTCTCGGCGCGCTCGTGATCTTCCCGCCAGCGATCGCGGGGCACAAAATTTTCCACGGGCACCCCCGTGAGATAACCGCGCATAATTGACCAGCCATTCATCACGCCCAGATCGCGCTCCGCCGCAGCGGGCAAAATATCTTCGCTAATAGTTTGCCGCAAAAGATTGTGATCCCCAAAACACAGAAAACAATCCGTGCGCCCCGATTCGATCTGCGCCAGATGAAAATCGTGGGGCCGCATCCCGTATCCAATAAAATTAACCCACCCCCGCTCTCGCGCTTTTTCCAATCCCTCGAGCGTACCCCCCGAAGCCAGCGTAGCCTCGATATTCCACGGATCGTGAATAAAAAGCACATCAAAGTGATCAATCCCCAGAATCTCGAGCTGATCCTCTATATCGGCAAGCGCGTGCCCGGTTGAATAATCGGGATCTCCATCTCCATATCCCCCCCACTTCGCGGCACTGTGACAACAAACGCGCCCGCTAATAATAATTTCATCCCGCGCGACAACGCCCTGCTTAATCGCAAGACCGAGTTTTCGAAGCGAATCCCCATAACACCGCGCACAATCGAAGTGATTGACCCCAATATCCACCGCAAACCGAATGAGATCTGCGGCCTCGTCATCGGTAACAGGACCAAAATTGTTGCCAAACCCCTGCGTGCCAAAAGGGATAACGGGAATAGAAAGTTCGGTTTTGCCCCAGCGACGACGTGGGACTTGAAGATCGGACATAAAAACTCCTCAATAAAAAAATCTCAATACGTCAACAACATCATTTCATCAGTTTGACGGAAGCCGATTCTTTCGTAAATGCCCCGTGCTTCAGAAGAAGAAATCAAGCGGATCATATTTATATCTTTGCTCTTGAGCCATTCAATAACCGTTTGGGTAAGCACAGTAGCATAACCTTTTCCGCGATGGGCTGGCAGGGTGTACGAATCGGAGATAAACCCGTAATGCGGCCTGGTAAAAAAGCAATAAGGAGGATCGTCTTTTATAAAACCACCAGCGCATGACACAATAGATTCTTCATCGCGGATCACAAAGTGTTGCGCGGTGCCCTGATCGTAAAATTCGCGGTACCGCGACAAAATCAGATCCTCTGCATTTTCTGCCAGCAACCACTTAGCCCCCATATCTTCAAACATTCTGATCTTCAATTTTATGATCTGACCGAGGTCCTCAACCGTAGCTTTTTCAATCATGTCAAAGAGTCTCCATTATCCAGTGCATATTCCTTCAGCGTATCCAAATCGACAAACTCAAGCGTGGAAATATGCGTACCCGAAAGATAAACGGGCGGTGCAAAACCCGCGTTAAGAGCTTCAACCCAGCGCTGGACACACAAACACCAGCGATCGCCTGGCACGAGGCCGGGAAAGCGCAATTCGGGCACAGGCGTACTCAGGTCATTGCCCGCGGACTGGGAAAAAGCCAAAAATTCTTCGGTCATCTCCGCACAGAGAATATGCAACCCCAGATCGCCCGGACCCGTGCGACAACATCCATCTCGAAAAAAACCCGTCATAGGATCGGTACAACAATCCTCAAGATCCTCACCCAAAACATTTTTACCGCGATTCATGTTTTACTCCAAAATTTAATTTGTATAAGGCACAGTACCGCTCTCATTCACCGTATATCCCCACTGCCGAATATAATCTGCACCGGGAAGAAATTCATCGCCTCGCGCATCGAGGCGACGCTGGAGCCAGACATCCAACTCGCGGCGCAAATCCGCATATTCGGGATCATCAACGAGATTATTCAACTGAAAGGGGTCGGCCTCGTTATCATAGAGCAACCACGGCCCATCGAGCGAGCGAACATACGTATATTGCCCCGTCCGCAAACCGCGATATTCGCGCGCACCCCTATCGCGCGTCCACTGCCCAAAAGGCTGCGGACATTGTAAAAGCGCGGCACCATCAGAGGGATTCTCACCTCCCATAAGATAAGCCGAAAAATCCAACCCCTCAACCGTATCGGGAACATCAATCCCGCAAAGCCCCAAAAGCGTAGGCATAATATCCGGTATATCAATAGGATCAGAAATCTCCCGCCCCTCCAACCCAAATTTCGCTGGCCATCGCAACAAAAACGGAATGCGAATAGACTCCTCCCAGGGCTGCTGCTTCTTTGCACTCCCCTGTGAGCCGAGCATATCGCCGTGATCTGAAAAAAAGAGCAAAAGCGTATCGTCGGCTATATCCTTATCGTCCAGCGTCTGGAGCAAATCGCCCATACAATCGTCCAGCGCCGTGCAATGCGCGTAATAGCCCGCAATCCATTCTCGGGCATTCTCTTCGGATTCCGGTGGCACATTCTCGCGCAAAGGCACGTCCTCGGGGCGATACATCGCGCGGTATTTCTCGGGCGCAGTCTCGTAAGGCGCGTGTGGCGGCCCCCATGAAAGCACCAGCAAAAAGGGATTCTCCGAGTCGTGATCTTCAATGTACTCTTGCACATCGCGCGTCTGTGCAATCGCGTCGTACCCCTCCCATGTGAGCTTCTCGTCAGAATCATTCGCATAATAAAAAGAATTATTGTAATTGTGCGTACACTCCAGCACCTTCCAATAATCAAACCCCTGCCGATTCTCGGGCGGAATATAATTGGATCGCCCATTTGCATTCACATGCCATTTGCCCACATAAGCGGTATCGTATCCCACACGCTTAAAAGCCTGAGCCAGACTAACAGCCCTATCGCTCAAATGGACATCATTGACAAAAACGCCATGCGTCAGCGGATATTGCCCCGTCAGCAGAGACGCCCGCGCCGGGCAACAAACCGAACACCCCGAAACCGCGCGTGTCGCATTAATACTTTGAGACGCGAGACGATCGATAT
>JAJEAX010000305.1 GCA_022822565.1 Candidatus Latescibacterota bacterium | reverse complement strand
ATTATGTTGCGGAGGCACCATTGAGGACGTGGATTAGGAATTCAGATTCCTTTGCAGATTTTTATGAAAATGCGCGTGATTTGGCGACTCAAAATGAGTGTTCGATTCCCAATGAAAGGGAACGCGGAGATTGAATACGGTTATATTAGACAAAGATAGAGCCTGTTCTGTATCATTCAGATCAGGCTCTTGTTTTTTATGCATTGTGCTGTTGCGTATATCGAGGTCTAACACTATCTTGTGGGGCGATTTATTTACTCTTTTGAATTGCTGCTGCATCGGAAGGATGTGTTATGGATATGTTGCTGGATGAAGTCAGATTGCCGTCGCATTTAGATCGTCTGACAGATACGGCTCTGGATCTCAGGCGCGTGCAAGGGATGGTGCGCGTTGGTTCTGAGGTGTTATTTGTGATATTGAGCGACTCCTTGTTCAAGTTGACGACAGAGAGGGCTGTGCTCGAGCCAGTGTTTGATTCTGTGACACGCTTATGGCCAGCCGATGAAAATTGTGCGCTGGTTGAATCAGAAGGCGCGTTATGGCGGGTTGATCTGGATGGTACAAAGGGGCGTTTGCTCACTATTCCCAGAGGGACGATTTCCTATGATGTCAAATGGGGCATACGGGGTCTGGTTGTGGGTGCGCTTGTAGATCGCCGCGAGCCTGTGGATCCCAAAGCACCTTATTTGTATCCCGCGTCGAGAGAAAAGGTCACGTTGTGTCGATATGCTTCAATTGAGGGTTGGCACGATCTTGCCGATGTGCCAGAAGGATGTGGGAACCTGAGCATGTGTCGATATGGCCGCCGAATCGCGTGGCGAGAATCTCTTAATGTGATTCCCGAAGAAGCGCAGCGAGGAGAGTTTTACGGTTTTGATTTGAATACAAATGAGGTACGAAAATTGACCGAGGGCGCGGGCAAAGCCGGTCGCGTGGAGATGGCTTCGGATGGCTCTGCGCTGCTTTACGAAGCCAATCACGAGGCGGAGTATCCCATTACAACACATACGGATTTGTGGTGGTTGTCCTGGGATGGCAGTGAACGGGTGAATCTCACAGAGGGCGGGCGCTGTATTGCACGCTTTGGCTGGGGACCGCGTGAAAAAACTGCCTGGGTGTCGTTTGTGGAGGGGTTGGAAACGCAGACGGAAGTGCTGGCTCTGGATGGGACGCCAGAAGGGACATTTGGCGATTTGGACGCGGTATCAGATATTGTGTGGATGCCCGATGGTCTGGCTATTTTTGAAACCGAAGACGCAGAGCGATTTCCCGCAATTTGGACGGGAACGCGCCGGGTGCCCGTGCCCCAGCCAGAGAATTACGAGGATTTGCGCGTTTTAGAAATGGAATGGGAAGCCCCCGATGGCATGGAGATCGAAGGGGTGCTCTACGAAGCAGACGGCCTTAGAGGCTCTGCGCCGTTGCTGGTGTCGGCACATGGCGGGCCTGCTGCGCCAGTGGAAAATGTGCGGAGTGAGGCGGTTCGATATCGCCATTTGCTGCGGGCGGGCTACCGGGTTTTTCGTCCGGCATTTCGGGGTTCTCTGGGTTTTGGAGATGATTTCGCGCGGAGCAATATCGGATGCCAGGGGCGGGCTGATCTCGAAGATATTATTTCGGGTGTTGATTTTTTGATTGAAGAAGGGCTTGCATTAAAAAACAGGGTGGGTATTTTCGGTGCGTCTTACGGGGGATATATGACTCTGCGGGCACTGTCTGTGACGGATCGATTCCATGCCGGTGTCGCGCTTTTCGGTTTTATCGACAATAGGCGGATGACCCTGGAGACGGGTGATTTTACGTATGAGACTGAGTATTTGGAACCGCTATCGTGGCCGATTACAGAGCGTACGCGCGGGGGCGATGTGTTTCCCAATTTGGGTGCGATTCGCACACCGCTGCTGTTGTTACACGGCGACCAGGACCCGATTTGTCCACTGTCGGAATCCAAAGTCACTTGTCGCGCGCTGGAAGCACTGGGGGTTCCGGTGGGGCTGGTGGTGTATCCGGGCGAGGGACATGGGTTTCGGAAAGAGAAAAATCGCCGCGATAGTGCGCGGCGAACATTGGCATGGTTTTTGAGTTATTTGCCGCCGTGAGGGTAATGATCGTAGTTTGTCATGTCATAAGGCTGCGTTGAGACTGCCCAACTGACGCCGAGTTCAGAGAAGAGTTTGCCCGTGCGAAAGCTGAGATCTAACAGGTCGTCCAGCCCCTTGATGATGTGGAAGGTTGCGCCGTCGCGTTTGACAACTTCGATTTCATGGCGATCAACTGTGACGATAGTGGGGCAGCTTTCGTGGGCACCATTGACGCACAGGGTTTGTGCGCGTGCGACTTCTGGCGGGCACAGGGGCGTGGCGTTGTTTTGCAGTACGTCGATGGCGTTGTGAAACGGGCCGTGATGGTCGCGCAAGTCGTGCTCTTCAAAGGATTCTGTGCTGCCGTCGTTGTAGCGGATGATTGAACGTGGACGGCTCCATTCGACTGTTCCGTGCTCGCATTGGAGTTGCATGAGGGGATTGAAGTTTTCACGGGTGGAATGGGAGAGGCCGATGAGGACATTGACGCCATTTGCCAGAATGCGGAGTACGGCTGTGTCGAGTGTCTGGATATCGCGTGCGCGATAGAGTTCGGCCTGTACGGTTTCGGGCATGGCCGATTCGTGATGGGTCGCGCCGCACAGGTACATGGCATTGTTGAGGTCGTGCGCCATGGCGTTGTTAATTGGGCTGTCGAGGACAGGGGTGCCGTCGCCGAGTGTGAGTTGCCCAGCCCAGGTGTTGCGGCTGTAATACAGGTTGTTGCGCGGCCATCCGCCTTTGATGCGAATCGCGTGCAACTTTCCCAGCCGCCCATCCAATAAGCGGGTTTTGATGGTCTGGATGCTGGGGGCGTAGATCGATTGATACCCGATGAGCGCAACTTTGTTTGTTTTATTTTTTATCTTTATTAAATGATTGGCATCCTGTATTGTAGCTGATAGTGGTTTTTCACAGATGACATTGAATCCCGCTTCGAGCGCTGCGACGGCATAGGGAACGTGATAGTGAATGCCAATGGGCAGGGTGACGTAATCTATGCCACCTGCACTGAGCAGATCGTCATAAGTGTCGTAAACGCGAACATTGCGGGTTTTAAATTCGGCGAGTTTTTCGGGGTGGTTTTCCGGGTCAATGACAACGGCGGCATCGAGGCGCGCGCGGCCCTCTCGTTCAAGTGCTTCGACAGAGCGTACGTGTGTTTGTCCAAAACCGCCAATGCCAACAATGCCAAATTTTACGGGGTTCATAAATTGCTCCTAAGTTAAAAAGTATCCGCAGGCATGTCCCTGCGGATGTAAGCAGGGATGGACGCAGATGGACGCAGATGAAACAAAAAACACAAAAGCTATTGTAGGGGCAAATGAAATTAGTGGGATAAACTCAGGGGGACATGATGAAAAACATTTTATCTGTTGGGCTGATTG
Source organism: Candidatus Latescibacterota bacterium (assembly GCA_022822565.1). Taxonomy (GTDB): domain Bacteria; phylum Latescibacterota; class UBA2968; order UBA2968; family UBA2968; genus VXRD01. The sequence continues at coordinate 2,391 of JAJEAX010000305.1, read as the reverse complement.
GCGCAGGCTCCAATGCGGGAGGGCATGCGCGCGGTATTGCAGCGAATGAGAATATCCGTTTGGCAGCGGTTATGGATATTGACCGCAGTCGGGCAGAGGCTCTTGCTGGCGAGCACAATGCCCGCGCCTATGGGGTGTTAGATGATTTATTGAGTGATTCCGAAGTTGAGGCCGTGCATGTGTGTTCGATTCACAAAGTACACGCCGAGCAGGTGGTTGCCGCGGCGCGTGCTGGGAAACATGTGCTGGTTGAAAAACCGATGGCGCTGTCTGTGGCCGAATGCGATCGCATGATTGCGGCGTGTGAAGATGCCGGTGTGGTGCTGATGGTGGGACAGGTGATGCGGCACTTTCCCGTGAATTTGAAGGTGAAGGCGCTGATTCGGGAAGGTGCGATTGGCGAGGTGGGGCACATGATCCGCAGGCGATACGGCAATTTTGATCCCCCCGATCGGTCGTGGTATCTCGATTTGGAATTGGGCGGTGTTTGTGTTTTGTATTGTTTTGGTCCTCACGAGTACGATATTTTGCCCTGGTATATCGATTCTCCTGTGGTAAAGGTATATTCGCAGGGTAGTGAAAGTGCAGAGCGGTACGCGGGGCAAAAAGATTCGTATTCGACGATTATGAATCACAAAGATGGCACGGTGAGTGTGCTGACGCAAACTGTGGTGACGCATACTGGTGCACACGATACGTATATTATGGGTAGCGAAGGATCTATTTGGATGACCAATCAGAAATTGATGGTCAATGGCAAAGAAGTGCCCATAGATGAGACTTCTCGGGTGGGGATGACCAATCAGATAGCCGAATTTGTCGATTGTTGCCTCAATGGAAAAGTGCCCGATGCCAATGGCAGGTCTGTGCGGCATACGATGGCTGTGATTGAGGCGGCGAAGCACAGTGCTGAGAGTGGTGAATCGGTAGTGATAAATGGAGAAGACGCATGAATCAACCCAATGTAATCATTATTATGAGCGATCAGATGAAGGCGACGGCGAGCCATTTGTACGGCAGTGCGTTTTGTCAGACGCCTTCTTTAGAGCGGATGGCGAATGAGGGCGTGTTGTTCAAACACGCTGTTACGCCGCATCCACTGTGTGTGCCGTGTCGGATTTCGTTTTGGACCTCTCAGTTTCCGCATTCGCATGGTGGGCGGCGAAACCAGACGCTGATGCCTGGAGATGCCACGCATGCATTTAAGCTGTGGAAAGCGGCGGGATATCGGTGTGGTCTGATTGGGAAAAATCATTGTTTTGAGGAACAAAGCGATCTCGATTTGTTCGATGTGTGGTGCGAGATTGGACATGGGGGATTGCCCAGAGATGCCGCCACAAAGGGGATGGATTGGTTTCGTCCAATTGAGTCGATTAATGCCGCGCATGTGGTTCGCAGAAACCTGCCCGATATTAGCCCGCAGTTTTCTTACGGGACCAGTGATTTTCCGCTGGAGGATTATTCGACCGGGTTGGTGGCGGGGCAGACTGTGCGATTTTTGGAGCAATTTGGCAATGAGCCGTTCGCGCTATGGGTTTCTATTCCCGATCCCCATACGCCGTATGAATGTCCCGAACAGTATGCGATTGCACCCAATGATGTGGTGATGCCGCCTTGGCGTGCGGATGAGTATAGCGATGGTACAGCGCCCGAACGCAACCGGGTATTGCATGCTATGATTGGGGTGGAAGGTGATTCGATTGAAGACGTAAAGGGTTGCGTGGGGGTGTATCACGGGATGGTGCGTTTTTTGGACGATGGCGTGGGGCAGATTTTAGACGCGTTGGATCGGCTCAATTTGCGAGAGAATACGATTGTGGTTTTCTGCGCAGATCACGGTGATTTTTCGGGCGAACACGCGCAGATCGCCAAGGGGGGCGCGTTTTACGATTGTCTGACGCGCGTGCCGCTTATTGTGTCGTGGCCGGGGCAGGTTCCGCAGGGCGTGGTGGATGAGAGTTGTGTTAATTTGATCGATATTGTGCCGACGGTTTTGCAATTGCAGGGGCACGATGTGCCGCGTTCTATGCACGGGGAGGGGTTGCCTACAGTTACGGATACTGTACCGAGAGATGCGGCGTTTTCAGAATACGGCGCGGGTGGCCCGGCTTTTACTATGGCGGATTTGGAACAGTTTGAGAAGCCCTGGGGGCGGCGGGCTATTGGACAGTCTTTACAATGGCGCGAGGCTGAGGGCCGCCGCAAGATGGTGCGTACTGCCGAATGGAAGTACGTGCACGATCCTATGGGGGATCGGGATGAGTTGTACGATCTGGTGAACGATCCGTGGGAATTGTACAATGTGGTGGATAATGCCGATCACCGCGATGTCATCGCAGATTTGCAATTAAAATTGGCGGATTGGAGTATTCGCACAGAGGATGCGAGACC
>JAJEAX010000429.1 GCA_022822565.1 Candidatus Latescibacterota bacterium | reverse complement strand
CACCTGGAATTGGTTGTCGATTTCCTCGCGCCTGGTCTCGATACGCGCACCTGCAATGGGAACACCGAGATTGGACATAACCTGTGTCATATCGGACAACAAATTGGTGCGATCCTTGCCCGTGACCTGGATTGTAGCAGTAAAAGTCTCTGTCTGATCGCGATCCGCCATATCGCGCCCCAATCGAACGCTCTGATTAAAAGCCTCTTCGCGCAGAACCCGTCGAATACAACTTCGCGCCTTGGCACTCTTGACAAAACCGAGCCAATCGCGGTGCGGATGCTGGTGCGGCGACGTGATAATCTCAACCGTCTGCCCAGTTTCAAGCGGCGTAGAAAGTGGCACCATCTGGTCGTCAATGCGGGCACCCACGCAGCGATTGCCAATCTCGGTATGCACTGCAAAGGCAAAATCGACGGGTGTGGCATCATCGGGAAGCTGAATCAGATCGCCCTGAGGCGTAAAAACATAAATCTCATTTGAAAAAAGATCGACCTTGAGTTCCTCGATAATTTCTTGAGGATCCGATGTCTCCCCCTGCCATTCGAGCATATTGCGAAGCCCATCTATTTGTTGATCGAGTTCCGACCTTTCTGGAGAACCCTCTTTGTAAAGCCAGTGTGCAGCAATACCCACTTCTGCTGTTTGGTGCATCTCGTGGGTGCGTATCTGCACCTCGATCATCAACCCGCGCGGGCCTATCACCGTCGTGTGCAAAGACTGATACATATTGCTCTTGGGCGTCGCAATAAAATCCTTAAAACGGGGCATAACCGGTGTATAGAGCGAGTGAATCATACCCAGAACGTGATAACATTCCTGGACAGAATCGACCAGTATGCGAATCGCTAACAAATCGTAAATATCTTCAAAAGCTTTGCTCCGCGTCTGCATCTTGCGGTGAATGCTGAAGAAATTTTTGGGCCGTCCCGTAATCTCCCCTCGAATATTAGCTTCCACGAGCATTTTTTGCAGTGGCACGCGCATCTCTTCGATATATGCCTCGCGTTCTCGTCTCTTGAGGCGGATCTTTTTGCTAATCGCGCGATAGGCTTCCGGCTCGAGCCATTTGAGAGCCAGGTCTTCAAGCTCCCACCGAATACGCGCAACCCCCAAACGGTGCGCCAAAGGCGCGTAAATATCGAGACTCTCGCGCGCCATACGCTCGCGCGTTTCGGGAGGCAGGGGATCCAGCGTGCGCATATTGTGCAGGCGTTCGCAAAACTTAATAAGAACAACGCGCAAGTCATTGATCAAAGACAGAAACATCTTGCGGAAATTCTCGGCTTGCTCGGCCTCTTGCGATTGGAAGGACAGATCTTTAATCCTGGTCACACCGTCAACCAGATCGGCAATATGAGCACCAAAATGACGCGCGATTTGTGCGTGGGTTGCTGTGCCGTGCGCTATGGTATCGTGCAAAATACCAGCCACCAGAGTTGCAGTATCCTGCCTGAGATCTATCAGGATGCGCCCAACCTCAAGCGCGTGTACAATATACGGCTGGCCCGACTTGCGAAAATAATCCCGATGTGCCTTCCTCGCAAAATGAAAGGCACTGGTCAAGAGTTTTACATTGTAATCGGAACGGCTTTGAAGCGCATGTTGGAGAAATGCGTCAAAGATGGGATCATCTGCGAGGGATTTTTGGGGGAATTTGGTCATAGCGACCTCCGCTGTGCGAATCAGCGAATCAGCGATAGCAGTTGGGGGAGGGCGGGGTTCGTCTATTCATCACGCCCAGGTAATTAATCCAGTCTCACATATCGAATTGAGGTCCTGATGGTGCGGACGAATGCGAACTGTATAGCCCCATCGGCCGCTTTTTTGCAAAGGCAGGTACCCCACAAAAGTATGGGGATCTTTGAGTATCATCTGCAGCGACTCACCCTGGACAATCTGCCCCTCTGCGCCGACCTGCCCGTGAAAAATTTCGACAGCCACATCTTCTATGGTCAAGTCGCCCAACGCGACATCCGCGCAAATTTCGACCTTGTCGCCCACATGTGATGTTTGCGCCTGGCTCGACGTTACAGAACGGACCGCGACATCCTTCCACCCATGGCGAACTCTATCTTTCCACTCGGCCAGAGCACTGGCTCTCGCGCCATTGTTATCCGAAAGATCTCTCGATCGCGTATGCGCCTTCAAATAGAACCGCTCGGTATATTCCTGCACCATGCGGTGGGTATTAAACTGTGGACACAACACACGCATCGCGTTTTTCATGCGGGCGATCCATCCTCTGGGCAATCCATCCACACCGCGATTGTAAAAAAGCGGCACCGCTTCTTTCTCGAGAATATTGTAAATCGCCCGCGCTTCAATCTGGTTTTGATACGCCGGATCGTCATATTCTTTGCCGTGACCGATCTCCCAACCCAATTCCGGTTGATACGCTTCGGCCCACCAGCCATCGAGCACACTGAGATTTAACGCGCCATTGGCAACGGCTTTCATGCCACTGGTGCCGCTGGCTTCCTGCGGTCTCATCGGCGTATTCAGCCAGATATCGACGCCTTGCACGAGATAACGCGCCACACACATATCGTAATTCTCGATAAAAACCAGACGCCGATGGAGATACTCGCGCTGCGTAAGACTGAAAATTTCCTGAATAAATTCTTTTCCCGCATGGTCTTGCGGATGCGCCTTGCCCGCAAAAATAACCTGAACGGGACGTTCTTCATTGCACAGGATGCGCGTGAGCCTTTCGAGATCGTGAAACAAGAGCGTTGCGCGTTTATAAGTTGCAAAACGCCTGGCAAATCCAATCGTAAGCGCATCGGAAGTCAGAACCTCGTCGGCGCGTGCCATATCGATTGACGACGCTATTTCTCGCTGCAACTGCTTTCTAAGACGCTGCCGAGCAAATGCGACGAGGCGTTCTCTTCTGCGCTCGTGGACGCGCCAGAGTTCCTCGGGCGGAATGTGGTCTATCGTCTCCCACACACTCTGATCGTGTGGTTCCTCCAGGCGTCGAGGCCCCATGTAATTATCCTCAAGGGCGCGCATTTGTTGCGAGATATGGGAAGCGATATGAACGCCGTTGGTAATGGATTCGACGGGTATTTCATTTTTCGGCAGCCCGGGCCACAGCGACTGCCACATATTGCGCGAGACCTCGCCGTGAAGTTTGCTAACGCCATTGCGATAGGACGACAGCCTGAACGCGAGCACTGTCATATTAAAACCATCGCTGGCATTATGGGGGTTCTCGCGCCCCAAAGCGAGGAATGCAGACATAGAAAGACCGAGGTCATGCGCGTAGGATCTGAAGTATTTTTCAATCAGAGAAACGGGAAAGACATCGTGACCTGCCGGAACGGGGGTATGGGTCGTAAAAACGTGGCCTGCTGACGTGTACTCTGCCGCCTGATCATAAGTGGCACCATTGTTGTGCATCGCCTGCAGTATGCGCTCCAGCCCCAGAAAAGCCGAGTGTCCTTCATTCATGTGGCATACGGTGGGCTGTATGCCCAATGCATTGAGCGCGCGCACACCGCCAATACCCAGCAGAATTTCCTGCCGGATGCGCGTCTCACTATCGCCACCGTAGAGCTGTGCTGTAATCTCGCGGATAGATGGCGGATTTTCCATCAAATTGGTATCGAGCAAGTATAGAGGGATGCGCCCAACCTGCACTTTCCATATCCGCACCCGCGCTTCTGCTTCGGGATATGAGAGCGTAATCGTGATATCCCGACCGCGCTCATCGCGAACAATCTGGACGGGCAGCGCGTAATAGTCATTTTCGATATATTCTTCTTGTTGCCAACCGTCATTTGTGAGATACTGATTGAAATATCCGTGTTGATACAGCAGACCCACGGCAGAAAATGGCAATCCCAGAGTACTCGCAGATTTGAGATGATCCCCGGCCAACACCCCCAGACCACCTGAATAAATCGGCAGACTTTCGGTGAGACCAAACTCCGCAGAAAAATAGGCAATTTGAATATCGGACGCTGTTTTGCCGTGGGCAGAGTAAAAATAAGTCTCGCCATCCATAAACGCGCGCAAAGACTCAGACACGCGCTTAAAATGCGCCATGAATCCCGGATTTTCAGAAAGTTGATTCAGGCGTTCCTGGCTGATATCATTGAGCAGACGCACCGGATTGTGATAAACTGTTTCCCAGAGAATGGGATCGATGCGTCGAAACAGATCCATCGTATCCGGATCCCACGCCCAGCGCAGATTATAAGCCAGTGCTTCCAGGCCCTGAAGGGATTTGGGCAATGAGGGTTTGACGACAAATGTAGAAATTGGTTTCACAGAGTTTTATCTCCTGAATGTCACACGTCTTCAACAGAGACGACCGCATCTGTTTCCCACGATTTTATCGCCGCTTCAATAACCATCTGTGCTTTGAGTGCTTCTTCACCCGAACCTTCGATATCTTCGGGAGATGCGTCTTCGAGATTTTGCTCTATCCACCGCCCAATGCGGCTTTGAAATGTTTCGTTGAATCCCATCATACCGCCGATATAGTCATAGCGTTCGAGTTCCATTGAGCGACGGGGGTGAAAATGCAGGCGTTCACAGGCTTCTTCCAGCACAAAGCGAGCATCTGATCCGGCAACTTCAAGACGTTCGAGACCATAAGACCCTCCCGGTCCCGTGGCATCGTAACTTCCGGTGAGATTGCCCACTGTACCGTCTGCAAAGCGCATGTTGAGTTGCATATTTGACCAGCACACGCGGCGATTGCCATCTTTGTCTAGGCCGCGCTTAAAAAAGGCACTCACCTTTTCAATATCGCCGCAAAAGTAGCGCATAACGTCAATAGAGTGCGGGTGCAGAGCGCGAATGTGGAACCACGGCGACGTTTCTCGGGGATTATTGATCCACATCGTCATATTGACAATATTGATCTCGCCCAGCCTACCCTGATCAACCCATTCTTTGGCACGCGCAGCAGCAGGCGTAAAGCGGTGATTGAGGTCAATACCATAGCGCAGATTTTTATCTTTTGCCCTGGCAACCATCTCTTTTGCCTCGTCAATATTATTCGAAATCGGTTTTTCTCCGAGCACATGAACACCCGCTTCGAGGAGTTCCATCGTAGGTTTATAGTGATCGCCACCATTTTCATGACCGGCAGTCGCGACACTTGCCACCGCGATATCCAGCCCGGCATTGAGCATATCCTGCACAGTGTAAAATGCTCTGGCACCGTATTGCGACGCCGCAGCATCTGCGCGTTTTTGGTCTATATCGCAAACCGCAACGAGATTGCACTGGTTGTGACCATTATAGATAGTGGCGTGTCGGTTGCCAATACCCCCCAAACCGACCACGGCGACATTTAATCCCATTGAAAACTCCCTTCTACCAGTTGCTGAGTATCCGACCTACAAATGCCGGAACTTCGTCTGTGAAAAAATACATGGCGGCAAAGACCGCGAAGAGAATATAGATTCCGATCACGGTGAACATAATCGTCTTTTTGCGCTGGCTCAACCCGGTGCGCGGCGCAGATCTGAGATCGCGCGATTGTTTGAGGAAAGGTTCTGATTCGTCCTCATCATCGGATGTAGATTCAGGAGTGGACGTTTCCGATGGTGCTTCTGCCTCTTCTCCTTCTTCAGTACTTTCCTCAGATACTTTTTGCTCGGTTTCCTCTGCGTCTGCTGGTGTATCCGCTTCTATATCTTTCTCTAATTCGGCTATGTCGAACACATGCTCTATTTTTTCGATAAGCATTTTGTCTTCAAATGGTTTTTCAACAATACCGTAAACACCCTGTTCCAGGAGCGCTTTGGCCTCTGCTTCCTCAACGGGAAACGATACCACAATTACTGGCATTTCAAAGCCTTCTTCGCGAATAAATTCAATCAACACATCGCCGCAAACAACCGGCATCTCGAGATTGAGCAACACCAGATCGGGTTGTCCATGTGCGATCGCATCAACCGCTTCGGTCCACGTTGTCGCGCTCTGTGCCCGATAATCATTGGATTCGAGAATCTTGACAATCCGTTTTACAGCGGCTTCTTCACTATCAATAGTCAAAATTTTTGTCATACTGTCCCCCCGTGCGTAGTAGGGCAAATATTAACGCTTGAAAGTATAAAGCGAAAGAAGTCCAATGACAAGGATTTTCCCTCACTGCAATCACCCGGTGAGTTCTCTCTTGATGGGTGAACGTGTGTATAGTATATTGCAATACAAACAAATTAAAAATTAAAAATCGGGAGCTTTATGGAAACAAAAAGCATCGTCGTAAAAGGTGCGCGGGTACACAACCTGCAAAATGTAGATTTGACGTTGCCCCGACACGCGCTAATATGTTTTACCGGCGTTTCCGGTTCGGGCAAGTCGTCAATGGCTTTTGACACCATCTATGCCGAAGGTCAGCGGCGTTATGTAGAATCCCTATCGGCGTATGCGCGTCAATTTTTGGGACA
>JAJEAX010000285.1 GCA_022822565.1 Candidatus Latescibacterota bacterium | reverse complement strand
CGGTCACCAAATTCGCGCTGCACCTGTTTTCGCACGAGATCGGCCATGTCTTCGGCTTCGATGTCTTTCGCTTTTTGAAGTGACCGACGGATGCCATCTGCGAAGTTGTATGCTTCTTGAAATGCGAATCCATGCTCAATTAAATAGTGTGCCAGCATGCCCCGCAAAAATGGAATCCTTTTTTTGCCATCAACAATTGTCGCCATGGCAATCTCCCACAAGACGTAGCTTTTTCAAAAATGATTGCTCATAATCGAACTTAGTGAACCTTTTGCACGGTGTCAAGTCTCCGTATCACGGCTCGTCGGAGAGACTGATAACTATCAACCGAAATGCGAGGGATTTTATGTCTGTACAACCGAACGTCTTGTTAATTTCAACAGATCACTGGCCTGCCCACCTTTTGGGATGTGCTGGTCATCCTGTTATTCAGACGCCAACACTGGATGAATTGGCGCGAAGTGGCGGGCGTTTTTCCAATTGTTATGCCGAATGTCCGGTGTGTATTCCGGCACGGCGCACGTTGATGACGGGTACCACGCCTCGAACGCACGGGGATCGCGTGTTTAAGGAGACACTCGAAATGCCCGATATGCCAACGATGGCGCAGACGTTTCGCAATGCGGGATATCAGGCGTATGCCGTGGGCAAGTTGCATGTGTTTCCACAGCGGGATCGCATTGGGTTTGACGATGTGGTTTTAGATGAGGAGGGGCGCACGCAATATGGGGTTCTCGATGATTATGAGCTTTTTTTGGGCGATCGGGGCTATGCGGGCGAGCATTTCAATCACGGTATGAGCAATAACGAGTATGGCGCGGTGCCCTGGCATTTGCCCGATGAAACCCATGCGACGAATTGGGCGACTCAGAATATGGCGCGATTTATTAAACGGCGAGATCCCACGCGCCCATCGTTCTGGTTTATTTCTTATCGGCATCCACATCCGCCGATTGTGCCATTGCAAAAGTATCTGGATTTTTATCGGGATATGGAGATCGATACGCCGTTTATGGGCGATTGGGTTCGGTCTGAGGATCTTCCCTATAGTCTCCAATCGATGACCGCACGAGGAGACAAGCACAGTGCGGTGCAAATTGAGATGGCGCGGCGTGCGTTTTATGCCCTTTGTACCCATATTGATCATAACCTGCGCGTGCTGATTGGCACGCTGAGGGAGGAAGGCTTGCTCGATAATACGATTATTTGTTTTACGTCGGATCACGGCGATATGTTGGGCAATCACAATATGTTGGCGAAGCGTCTTTTCTACGAGGGTTCGGCCAATATTCCGATGATTTTGCTGGGTACGGCTGGCGATGAGCGCGTCGGGTTCAATCGCGTGGATGATCGCCTGGTGGGGTGGCAAGATGTGATGCCTACGTTGTTGGATCTGGCGGGTGTAGATATTCCTGAGACTGTGGAGGGAATGTCGATGGTTGCCGAGCAGAAGCGGGATTGGTTTTACGGCGAGGTTGGCGAAGATGCCCACGCGACGCGGATGATTTGCGATGGGCGCTACAAGTTGATTTACTATTCTGTGGGAAATTTTCGGCAGCTTTTTGATCTGAGCACGGATCCTCAGGAACTCGTGGATTTGTCGTGCGATCCGCAATATGCCGAGATTCTGGCGCGGTTGACTGCGCTCTTGGTTGGCGAACTTTACGGCGAGGATGAGAAATGGGTGGAGAATGGACAATTGGTGGGCCTGCCAGATCAGCCGTATCATCCCGGTCCCAATCGGGGGCTGACCAGCCAGCGCGGGCAGCACTGGCCCCCACCCCCAAAATCCGATATGCCTCAGATTCAATGGTATGCGTGAGAAGCTGAAAACCGAAAAATATTAGTGGAGGATTTATGCCATCGCGATTGTTCAATTCACATCCAGACCACGGGATTCGCGTGCCAGGCGAGGTGATGGAAGCTTATGTGCGTGAGCTTTTTCTCGCTGTGGGTACGTCTGAGGAACACGCGCAGCACATGGCGGTTACGTTGACGGCAAATGATTTGCGCTGTGTGTTTAGCCACGGTACGCGGCAGGCGCGCGACTATATATCCCAAATGAAAAATGGGCATACCAATCCACGGCCCAATGTGACGGTGGTGTCCGAGTCAGAGGCGACGGCTATACTGGATGGGGATGGCGGGTTGGGGTATTTCCCTTCGCATCGGGGAACGGAGATGGCGATTGAAAAGGCGTTAAATGTGGGGGTGAGTACGGTGACGACGCGCAATCACTTCCACTTTGGCGCGGCGGGCAATTATTCCCGCATGGCGCTTGCCAGCGATTGTATTGGGATGGCTCTGTCTTCTCACCGCTATCGCCCGCGTCCAGATGCGACGGTTATGAGTGCGTCGGGTGGGTCGCCGATTAGTGTTGCTGTGCCCGCTGGTGAACAACCCCCTCTAATTATGGATATGTCGGCACATTTTATTCGATATAGTGAAGAATCATTTGAGGAGTTTCCAGCGGCAATTTTCAAGGGGTTGGGGCTGGCGGCTGTGCTGCAGGCGATGGGAGGGATTTTGGCCGGTATCTGGAATGAGGGATATGAGTTTACGGGTGAAGGTGAAGGGGCAGCGCCACATCAAGGGGCGTTTATTGCGGTGTTTGATGTGAAGCGATTTGCAGATGTGGAGGCGTTTAAGCAGGAGATGGATCGCTATGTCGGCGAGGCGCGCGCTACAAAGCCCTTGCCGGGACACGATCGCGCCGAGTTGGCTGGCGGTATGGAATGGCAATGGGAAAGAGAGCACCGCGAGATCGGTATTCCCATGACTGATGATCATCGCGATTTGCTGCAACAGGTAGGCGATAGTGTCGGGGTTCCATCGCCGTTTGGGGAATTTGAAGGATCGCGGTTTTAGAAAGGTATTAACAAACAGGAGGATCAACGCATGAGCGATAGACCGAATATTCTTTTTCTTTTTGCCGATCAGATGCACGCTTTTGCGATGGGGTGTATGGGTACGGAGGATATTCATACGCCAAATCTGGACAAGCTGGCGCGAGAAGGGGTTTTGTTTCGCAATTGTTATTCCAATGCACCGGTTTGTACGCCGTTTCGCGCGACGCTCATTTCGGGGCAATATGGATCGCAGACAGATACGTTGCGCAATGGGCGGTATATTCCCGAGGGGACGCGCACACTGGCAGGGGCGCTGAATGATGCGGGGTATCGAACCGGTTGGGTGGGCAAGTGGCATTTGGGCGCAACGGGTAATGTGTGGATTCCACCCGAGTTGCGGGCGGATTTTACGGAGTTTATCGGGTATCAGTGTTATAACGATTTTTTGCACAGTGTGAAATTTTACGATGAGGCGGGCGATGAGCATTGGTACGATCATCACCGAACAGATGTGACGAGTGATATTGCGATTGAGCGCATGGAGAAGATGGCGGAAAATGCACCTTTTGCGCTGTTTGTGTCCTATCAGAATCCGCATTATCCCGAGCAACCGGGATATGAATACGACGAGATGTATCGGGACGTGACTATTGCGCGACGTCCAAATTGCGAGGAGGTTGATCCCTATACGAGGACGCACAGTCCGCCGAGCCCCAAACCCCAGGAGAACGATCCGATTTATCAACGCTATGGCGATGATCTGAATGAATATTTGCGCGCGTATTACGCGATGGTGACGCAGTTGGATGCAAATGTGGGGCAGATGATGGATGCGCTGGATCGCATGGGGTTGCGCGATAATACGGTGGTGATGTTTACGTCGGACCACGGGGATTTGCAGGGTAGTCACGGAGAGATAAATAAGGGCAAGGCCTGGGAGGAGTCGAGTCGGATTCCCCTGATTGTTCGCGCACCGGGGGGCGCGACAGGTGCGGTGGTGGATGATCTGGTGTCTGGTGTGGATTTTTTTGCGACGTGTGTAGATTACGCGGGACAATCTCCCGTTCCTTCGGTTGAGGGCGATAGTTTTGCGCCTCTGATGAGCGATCCTTCGCAGACCTTAGACCGACCGGTGTTTTCAGAGATGCAGCCCTGGTGTATGGTGCGCGAAGGCGCGTTTAAGCTGGTGGTGGAGAAAGAGGGTTTTGTGGTAACACATTTGTTCGATTTGGAAAATGATCCCTACGAGATGAATAATCTACTGAACGATCCCACGAGCGCCGAGAAACAAGCGCATTTGTACGCTGTGTTGCAAAACTGGTACAGGCGCGTGACGAGGTGATTGATGGAGATGGAGAATAGTGAGCGGAACAATGGAGGACCGGCGTGGTGAGAGCAAAGAGTAAAGGTCCAGATTTGAAATTCTGGGAGCGCTTTTCGAGCTACAAATACACCGTTCTCGCTCTTTCAGTGGTTTTTCTTTTTTTTGCGATGCCGTTTTTGGAAGAGCGCGAGGGGGAGGATTTTGTACCGTTTCTTTTGTTAATCGTCATGGCCGCAGTGCTCTGGACTTTAAATCTTCCCAGATGGCTGTTGGCGTTGTGTCTGGTGCCCGGATTTCTGGAATTTGGATTTCAGGTAGTTATCCACACTATTGATCTCTCTGAGGCAGTATCCAGAAGGATAGCTATGGCAGAGATGGGTGTTTATATCCTGTTTTATGGGATATGCCTTTTCGTCTTTTTGCACAGGATTTTCTCGGAGAGGATGGTCACTATAGATACTATCCAGGGGGGGATAGCTATTTATTTTTTGAGCGGCCTGCTGTGGGCATTTTTCTATCAGATGTTGCTCTTATTTAATTCAGATGCGATTTTATTTTCAGATCATGCATCGGGTGGGTTTTCAGATATGATTTATTTTTCGTTTGTGACGATGACCACCCTGGGCTATGGGGATATAACGCCTGTGAGCCGGATGGCGAAAAATCTGGCTCTTTTGGAAGCTGTTTGGGGGCAAACCTATCTGGCGGTGCTGGTCGCTCGCCTGGTGGGATTGCATTTAAGTAGCAGCGGCCGATTCGATTGAAGGTGGCGTTTGGAAAAAGTCGGGGATATCTACTGGTTCACCCAGGGATAGATTCATGAGCATGTCGTGCATGCAGAATGCGGGTTCGTTTTGGGCGGGTTCAATGTGACGGTCCGTGCCATCGGGCAGGAGTTCGCGCGATTTGACATTGTCGGCAAAACATGCACTGAGGAGTTCTGATTTTATCCGTGCAATCAAATCCGGGTCTTCAATGGGGCAAAGCGTTTCGACGCGGCGGCGTAAATTTCGAGGCATCCAATCCGCACTGCCGATGTACACATCGGGTTCTCCGTTATTTTCAAAATAATAGATGCGGCTGTGTTCCAGAAATCGCCCGATGATGCTGCGCACTCTGATGTTGTCGCTTATACCGGGGACACCCGCACGCAGACAGCATATACCGCGCACGATCAGGTCAATTTGTACGCCGTTTTGCGATGCGCGATACAGCGCGCGAATGACTTTGGGGTCTTGAAGTGAATTCATTTTCGCAACAATGCGGGCTGTGCGTCCCTGGCGCGCATGGTCGATTTCGCGGTCGATTTTTTTGAGGATGGAATCGAGCATGGTAGAGGGTGCAATGAGAAATTTGCTGACCTGGGGATGCGCAGATTGCGTGGTGAGCAGGTTAAAAACTTCGGCCACATCACTTGTGATGTCTTCGCGTGCTGTGAACAATCCCAGGTCCGTATAAAGTCGGGCTGTTGAGGGATTGTAATTGCCCGTGCCGATGTGGGCATAGCGCCGCAGGCCATTGTTGGTTTCTCGCCTGACCAGCAGCGAGAGTTTGCAATGCGTTTTAAGGCCCACGACCCCATATACGACGCATACACCCGCATCCTGAAGACGCCGCGCCCATCGGATATTGGATTCCTCGTCAAAGCGCGCTTTGAGTTCAACGACCACCGTGACTTCTTTGCCCGCTTCTGCTGCGCGGATTAGAGCATCGATAACGGGCGAATCTTCGCTGGTGCGATAGAGCGTCTGTTTGATGGCGAGTACATCGGGGTCGGTTGCCGCTGAATTGACGAATTGAACAACGGGTGTAAAAGCATCGTAGGGATGGTGGAGCAGTATATCTTTTTGTCTGATCTGATCAAAGAGGGTATCGATTTCTTCATACGTCTGGTCGGGCGGGTGATAGGGTGAATATTTCAAATCGGATCTGGGGGTCGCGCTATAAAGTCCCATTAAACGGTTGAGATTTACCGGTCCGTTGACCTGATACACCTGATTGTTTTTTAGACTGTATGTCGATTGCAAGCGCTTGACAAGTGCCTTGCTCGCATCGGCTTCGATTTCGAGACGGACCGTGTCGCCTTTGCGCCGATTTTGCAATTCGTCTTCAATGGCGAGCAACAAGTCGTCGGTTTCTTCTTCGTCCAGGTAGAGATCGCTGTTTCGGGTGATGCGAAAAGCGGCTGTGTCGAGAATTTGATATCCCCGGAAGAGTTCGGGGATATGTGCCTGGACAATATCGGCGAGGAAGACAAAGTCTATGCGCTGGCTGTCTTCTTCGCGGGGCAAGCGAATCAGACGCGGCAACAGGCGGGGAACTTGCACGACGCCGAGCAGTGTTTCGCCTTCGCGGTTTTTGAGCAAAAGGGCGATGCAGAGGGCTTTGTTGATCAGGCGCGGTAATGGGTGTGCGGGGCTGATGGTGAGTGGCGTTAAAACCGGGTAGAGTTCTGCGTGGCAGTAGTCGTCGAGGAAGGATTTTTCTCGTTTGGAAAGCGTGCTGATGGTGCGTATGTGAACATCTGCATCGCGCAATGCGGGAAGTAGTTCATCGTTCCAGCAGGCGTATTGCTCATCGACCATGCGATGGGCTTCTTTTGCAATGGCTGAAATTTGTTCTTCGGGCAGGAGGCCATCGGGACCGTAGTCGGAAATACCCGCTTCTACTTGCTGGAGCAGTCCCGCTACGCGCACTTCAAAAAATTCGTCGAGGTTGTTGGCTACAATGCCCAGGAATTTGACCCGTTCCAACAGGGGATTTTCAGGGGTACGGGCTTCTTGTAATACGCGCTGATTAAAGCGTAACCATGAAAGTTCTCGATTGAGATATAGACTGGTATCGCCGAGGTCCATAACACACTCCGGGGGAAGAGAAAGCGGACGCGCTATTTGTCTGATATTATAATGATACCGGGCAAATTGTCAAATAAAAATAGCGGTCAGCGAGCAGCTTTTTATCGTGCAAAGTCCTGTAGAAAGGCCATTATTGCCTGGAGACTTTCGGTTTCCTCGTCGCGGCGAAGGGCTGTGGCATAGGCGCGGGCAAAGTCGTAGGTGAGGCGTCGATATCGCGCATCTTCTGGATGGATGAGGTAAGCGGCTAAGGCGTATTGGAATGCATAAGGCATATCGCGGTGTTCATAAGCGGCAAGGGCGCGGTTGTAGAAAAATACGGCGAGAATTTGCACGGGTGTCAGGATGCGTTGGCGTTCTCGATACGCTTCAAATAGTGCATCTATACCGGATGTTGATAGGTCATAAGGTGTGATCAAACCTGCGTTGAGCAGATTTGAAAGCACGTCGTCGCGGGTCTGTGAAAAGCCAAATCCGCGTTTGGGCAGTGTGAGTTCAATTACGAGGGAGGGGTGGGTATTGAGACGAATGTAGGCGTGCATCGGGGTTTCGACAACTGCAACGGGCAGGTCGTAGCGACGGGCAAATACAAAATAGAGATAGGAGGCTGTGATACAGTTGTAGCGTCCGCGTGTCCAGAGGTCGAGTAGCGTGACGGGACGGGTTTCAAATTGACGGAGAATTTGCCTGTGAAGATAGTAAAAAAGTTCGGCTGCTCTGTGTTCGGTGTGCAGGAGGTAGGGGATGGATAAGAGCGCGTGTTGTTGGAGGTGTTTGAAGCGGCGGCGATTTTGAGAAAGAGATACCGGAGTGGTGGCGCCAGAAGCAATTAGGCCAGCATCGAGCAGCGTAAATGAGTTGAGAAGACCATCGGATGTGTCGGATAGGAGTTGAATTTCGAGGGGTTTAAAAAAGACGGGTAGATCATCAATGAGCCTAGGGACGCGATCAGGGGGGTAGAGTTGGGCAAAGGTGTTTGTCCCAAACAAAAAAAATAGGCTGATGCTTGCACACACCAGCCCGGGAAAAGAGATTTTTGAGAAGTTAGTCGTCATAACTCAATAAACGGTAGTATCGCTCTTTTTCGACAACAGAACCCAGGATGTGCAGGTCGCGTTCTTTGCCTTCGGGCGTTTTGACTGTGAGTACGGTACCTCCGCGCAGTTTAAATGTTTTGTAATCGCGCGTGGGCCTGGTGAACCGAATGCGCACAAAGTCATAATTTTTTCCGCCGTAATTTTCCACCCATTTTGGAATGCCTTTCAAGTTCCTTTTGTTGAGGTTGCTCCAGGCAAATTCAGCGGTGAAACTGTCGTGTTTGGATGGAAATTCTGGCCAGAGTTCGTCAATGTACTGGTCTTTATCTACGCGCAGGTGGAAGAGGTTTTCGGCTGATTTTGCGTTGAGTGCCGACACAACGGCGCGTCCCAGGTCTTCGGGCGTTTCGCCATATCCGCGTTTCAATGTGGCGTCACCGCAGGCGCACATGACAAGTGTGCAGCATGCAACAATAAGTTTAAGACATTTCATGTGATACTTCAATCCTTTCACAATAATCAATATTATTCATAAAAATATAATAGAAAGTCTATGAGTCAAAAAGAAAAGGTCGGATGGGCAATAGATCCATCCGACCTTTTTGTGAATCTGCTGCGTCAGCTTTACTGACCTGCAGGTCTTTCATTGGTCGTCCAGCCGGCCAACCAATTTCTCAGAGGATCAACGCCACCGATAAAGTTGACAGATGTGAAAAATCCGTCGTCGGGAGGCGATGCCACAGGTACTGTGCCGTCAACAGCAGGAGAATTAGACTCGGGTGTGAAGTCGGGCGTAGATGTGCTGTAGGGCGCCATCAACATGGGATTGACTTCAGCATTGTTGAAAGCAGGCATTCTCGCCCAGGACGCTTCGTCAAAGCTATCCGGAGTGCCTTCCTCACCGTCGTTATCAACCTCAAAGTTGCCAGGTGTGCCATCGACCTTGTTGTTGTAGAAGATGGTGTTTTGGACCGACAATTCACCGCTGTTGGCCAGTTGGATTGAAGAGCCAGTATCGATGTCCAACCCACCCTTGTTGAAGCCTATCACGATGAAGTTGCGCAATGTTCCTGCTGTGCCTTCGCGCAGTAAGAGTCCTGTGTCAGATTCGGGACCATTGGGATCACCGACGAGGGTTACGTTGTAAATGGTGGGGTTGGATCTTGGCATGGCTTCGTTGTTGTCGCCTTCGTTGTCAGATTCAAAGCCGTTGTCAGCGTCGTCACCGCGCTGCTGTGCGACCCAGAATTGTCCTTTGCCCGTCCATCCGTCTGTCCAGTCGAAAGAGTCATCTCGGATGCCCGTGCAGTAGAGGTATTTGGCATTGACTGTGCCACCGAAGAACTCGATGCCGTCGTCCTGGTTGTAGTGAACCTGGACGTATTCAACAGTCGTGCCAGATCCTACGCCCTGGAATGCGATGCCGTTGAGTTCGTTGTCGGGTGAGAATTCGATGCCGGCGAACTCGACGCGCACGTAGCGCAGGATGCCTGAGTTATCTGCAGGGTCAGAGCCGCCATAGGTGCCTGTATCGCCTTCGCCCTGTGCAATAGCCCCT
>JAJEAX010000005.1 GCA_022822565.1 Candidatus Latescibacterota bacterium | reverse complement strand
CTCGTCAATCCCCGCACCCAAGACGACCTCTTCCCGCGCCACCCCGTGCCGCACCGCCAACGCCGAGCGCAACTCGTATCCCTCTGGATCGTTGTACCAATGCACTTGCTCCACCGCCTCTACCATGGCCTGCCGCGCCCGTGGCGAGATACCAAAATTGCTCTCATTAGCCCCAACTCGCAGGGCGAGCGGCTGCCCTTGCTCCCGCTCCAACGCCTCGGGCGGCACAAAGGGAACGGTCGCTGGCAGGGTGCGGACGATGTGCGTAAACGGCAACACGGGTTAAGACCACACGTAGATTTGCAGATGCCCTACGCCCAATTCTTCGGCCAGGCAAAATGCTCGTTAATATTTTCCACGTATTTCATCGGCTCATTGGGCTCAATATCAAACAGCGCATCCAGCACCTCCAACCCGTGCTGGTATGACTTTGTCTCCTTACTTTCGAGCACGCCAAACAGCATCATCGACTTATCACCCGACAAAACCGCTTCGAGTGTGCGCTCCATATTGAGCCAATCGGGATAAATGCACTCCAGCATAATCTTCTTTGGCAATGGCGGCACGCGCACAGGCTGAATACCCTTCTTATTCACAATCGCGGGCACTTCCACCGCCACATCGTCGGGAATCCCCGGCAAAACGCCGTGATTGGGCACATTCACCTGAAACTGACCTTCCACATTATTCACCAGCCCATTCATAATCGGAATATGCTGCTCGTGCGTCTTATGATCGCCAAACAAATCAACCGGCCGAACTTTCTCATCATAAGCAGCCGCCTTCATCTGCTCGTACTTTTTTGCCTTGCCCGCCAGCACCGCATCGCGCCCGGCCGGCGTATCTTTACCGCCATTGGGATCGTACCAGTATTTCCGCGCCTCCAAATCCGTGTGATACCACCAACCACCCCGCCGGGGCGTATCGCCAATAGGCATCAAGCCATACATCCTGTATTGATGAATCGAAGCACGCGACATCTGCGTGGGAATAGACTTGCCCTCTCGGGCCAACCGCTCCCAATACGCCTCGCTCTCCTCTGCAATCCACCGATCCAGTTCTGGATACATATCTTCGTTTTCATAGATAAAATCCGTCATCCAAATATTGTGATTCAACCCCGGAGCCTGCCACGTCACCTCATCTGGATCCAATCCCAACGTACTCGCCACACCCGCATACCCGTAATGCCCGTGACACAACCCACACACCTTAATCCCCGTCTCTCGCGTCATCAATGTCGTTCCAGAAAATACCGGATTACCCGCCAGCAAAATCCACGCATCGGGACACAGCTTCTCCATATCTCTCGCCACATCCAGCATCAGTTGCAAATTGTGATACTCGGGCATCCCGGTTTTGTCATAGAAATAACCGAGCTTCGCCGTCATCTTGCGCCGCCGCTGCATAAAATACTCATTGTGCGTCACCGTCGCCGTATTGATCACAAAATCGGCGTCCTGTAATGCGGCCTCTCTGCTCGTCGTTTTCTCAAACGTCATATCCGCGCTCAAATCCTCGGCATATCGCCGCCCGAGTTCATAAATCACATCGAGCACGTCCTCATTGATATCCATAAAACAAATGTGGCTGCCATTCAATTCCTTTGTCAGACACAAATCCTTCACCAGGCCGAGCGAAAACACCACGCTACCCGCACCAAAAATCGTCACCTTATTTGCCATGACACACTCCCTATAAAAACATGAAAGACTAAACTTTCAAATAATGTACAAAATAGTATCTAAACCCGCCAGTCATTCAGCAACAGGTGTCATTAAAAAATAGCACGAAGACCTTAAGGACTCAACGATTCAAACGCCTTTTCCATTCATCGCCATCAAATTGTGGGTGATACACTTCGCTGAAAAACCGACGGTGTTCTGGCGAAAGCGAATCGAGCATATCTTCAGTAAACCCGGGTTTGTGATGGCGCACATTGATGTGATTATAAGCATAAAACAGAGCCATCCTCGGCACATCCTGCGTCCAAACACAAGACGTATGGCGCACCGCCTCAGAAAAAACCAGCAGGGATCCAGGCGGACATCCATACGTATCCCACACCCCCGAATCTGGATCGTCGAACAAAGGCAATTTTTTTCTGTAATTGGACTTGTGGCTCCCCGGAATAAAAGCCGTCCCTCCTTTTCCCTTCTCCACGCCATTTAATTCCCAAACCACCCGCGTCATCCCGGAGTAAATCCGCCCATCGTGGTACTGATAGCTATAATTGGGATTCACGGACTTACCCCCGGCATGCGGCGTCCATCCCCTGTGATTATCCCCCTTGAAACGATAAGACAAAAACGCACCTTCCAGCCGAATCTTCTCAGTCTCATCGTCGATAACCGTATGCAGCACCCGCATAATCGCCGGATGATCGATCAGTTTCGCCGCGGGACCACCCGGCAAACAACGCGCCTCGGGCGGCAGAGACGCTTTATCAGTACGCAATTTCTCACACTGCGCCTTAATCGGCGCAATCTCATCCTCGCTCAAAACAGCCGGAAAAAGAATATACCCTTTCAAGTCAAACATCACAGTCTCTTTCTCCGTCAAAGTCGGCGTCCATTCTTTTGTCGAAATACCCATTGCAAAACCTCCTGTTTTAATTCTTTTCTATCCACCATTTGTCCCGATGCTTTTCAGCCAACACTTTGAGTTCCTGCGCCACATCGGGATACTCGTCAATCACATTCGTCGTCTCATAGGGATCGTTTTCCATATCAAAAAGTGACAACTCGATATGTGCGGTCTCATAGCGCCCAGGCTCTCCGTCATTACCCACTTTTACAAGCGTGCGATAACCGTGTGGCAAATGCAACTTCCACTTGCCATCGCCACTGACCACCCCATCGAAATTCCGCCCGGTTGACACCGGATAATACACATGCGAATTGGTCGCCTCTGGCTGGCACGTCACAATATCCCAAACATCGACGCCATCAATCGTATAATCCGGCAAATCCGCCCCTGCCAACTTTGCAAACGTCGGCAAAAAATCCACCGAACAAAATGCCTGATGCGATATCTCCCCCGCGGGAATGCCATTGGGATAATGCATCACACACGCAGAGCGAGTACCCCCGTCAAATCCCGTCCCCTTAGCCTCGCGATACGGCGTCTTCCCCGCGTGATTGCCATAAGAAATCCAGGGACCATTATCCGACGTAAAAACCACAACCGTATCATCCGCCACGCCCGCTTTTTCAAGCGCGTTCACAATCTCACCCACCGACCAATCGATCTCCATCATCACATCGGCATACAAACCTTCCCCTGATTTTCCGTCGAACTTATCGCTGCAAAACAGCGGTACATGCGGCATATTATGGGGCACGTACAGGAAAAACGGCTCATCGGCATGACGCCCGATAAAATCGACCGCATGCTCTGTGTACCACGTCGTCAGCATCTTCTGCTGCTCTGGCGACACATCGTCAATAACGATCTCGCCATTTTTCCAGAACTGCAATTCCATTGTATCAAAATGCCTGCTCTGCGGATGGTATTTCCACATATCGTTGGAATACATCAAACCCGACGACTCATCAAAACCTCGAGCGGGCGGGCGCGTATCCTCGTGGTCGCCAATATGCCACTTGCCAAACACTCCCGTAGCATAACCCACTGGCTTGAGCACCTCGGCAATCGTGGCAAAACTCGGATCCAAACCCCGCGCCCGGGGCGGAATCGCGCCATAAACCTTATGCCTGCCCGGATAACACCCCGTCAACAACGAAGCTCGCGACGCCGAACAAACCGCCTGAGGCACGTAAAACTGGTGATAACAACACCCCCCTGACGCCAATTTTTCCACATTGGGCGTCGGATACGACGTCTCTCCAAATGGTCGAAAATCTGCCCATCCGGAATCATCTAAAAAAATCACCACAAAATTTGGCCTTCGATTCAAGATACAATCCTCCCTATAAGCTGTTTTGCAGCATGCATTATTCTTGACGACAACGCCCTACTGCCCGATTATTATAGAACGAACCTACTTTATCAGTCACTCTCTATGGAGTTTTCAATGGCAACTATCTCCAGCGAAGCCACCTCTCGCGTCACAGACGAAGACGTGGCCTTTTACCGCGAAAATGGCTACCTCGTAATCCCCGATGCACTCACCCCCGAAGAAGTCGAAACCCTGCGCGACGAAACCACCGCTCTGTGCCGCGGAGAGCGCGGCGACATAGGCAATTTACCCGCCGTCTCGCCCGATGACACCGACGACGACGTAATCGAACGCATCTTGTGTATCCACCATATACACAGAACCTCGCCTATCATGTACGACGCGCTATCCCATCCCGCAATGGTCGATGGCCTCACAAGCCTCATCGGCCCCAATGTCAAATGCATGCAATCCATGCTCTTCATCAAAAGCGCGGGAAAACCCGGACAAGCATGGCACCAGGATGAAATCTACATCCCCACCCGCGACCGGTCGCTCACTGGCGGCTGGTTTGCCCTGGACGATGCCACCACCGAAAACGGCTGCTTGTGGGTCATTCCCGGCTCGCACAAACGCGGCATATTGTGGCCCCAACACGTACAGCACGACAAGCGTTTTGACTGCGCCCACGAAACCTTTCGATTTCCCTACACAGATGACGACGCCATTCCCGTCGAAGTCAAAACCGGTGCCCTCGTCTTCTTTCACGGCTACCTGCTCCACCGTTCGTTCCCAAACCGCGCCAAATCCGGCTTTCGCCGCGTGCTCGTCAATCACTACATGAGCGCGGAATCCCTCCTCCCCTGGCGCAATTTAAAACCCGGCGAACGCATGGCAACCGCAGACATGCGAGAAATCATCATGATCGCAGGCGAAGACCCTTATGCGTACAAAGGCACCAAAATAACGGGACAACCGCATGTGCGCTCTGCCGGCGATGGCGGATGCGGCGACGGCAGGCAAGACGTGCGATCATAAAAATCTCACTGATACTGATTCCCCGGTGTGGGCAAGTACGTTCTCGCAATTTCCGGATCGGTCTCTGTATCCTCAATCAGTTCCAAAAGTGCCCTGTGCAACCGCCCTGCTTCTTCAGAATGCTCGGCAATCACATTGTGTTCCTGACCGGGATCTTCCGGCATAAAAAACAACTCATCCACGCGGCGCTCTGGCATATTGCGACAATCGTAGCGCTCGGTGCGAATCGGTTTGGGACCCTTGTATTTGAGATCTTTATTCGGCCAATACACCAGCGTCCATGTACCATCGGTTATCGTAGCGGGAACAGTGCCCCAGCTATCATTCAAATTGCGCCCACTAATTGCAAAATCTCGATGCTTCACCGTCTTGCCCAACAAAACATCGGCAAATGCTTCCCCCTGCACGCCATCGGGCACATCCAATCCCGCCAATTCGCAAAGCGTGGGAAACACATCCACCGGCTGCACCAGACCATCCACCTGCTTGCCCGCCATCGCCCCATCCGGATGATACACCATAAACGGGATATGAATCATCGGATCGTAAAGCTGCCCCCAATCTCCCCAGGGCTTGCCCTGCAAACCGTGGTCGCCGAAATAGTGCCCGTGATCTGCCATCAGCAGAAAAACCGTATTCTCCTTTAAGCCCAACACACCTATCGTATCCCACAACATCCCCAACCACCGATCCGTCATCGTCACCTCAGCCGCGTACAGTGCGCGCACATGGTTGAGTTCCGCATCCGTCATATAATTGCTGAACCCATAACACGGATAAATAAGCTCATCGCCTTCATAGCCCGGATCGTACATATCCACATAATACTGCGGCGGATCCCACGGCTCGTGCGGATCCCACGAATCGATCCACAGAAAAAACCCATCCTTCACATAATTCCGCTCCAGCCAGTGCATCGCCTCGGTAAACACGCGAGGTCCCAGATAATCCGATTCAAACAAACGCCCGCGCTGATTCGCCAGATAGCGCATCACCCCGGATTTTACTTTATCCTCACTGGCAGGGCTTATGATCTCCTCCAATGCATCGCTGATCCACGGCTCACCTCCCTGCCCGCGAATCCATGAAATAGAACCAAACCCGCGATCCAGAAAATTGCCCTGCGTCATAAACATCGGCGTATCAAAAACCAGCCCGGTTGTGTACCCCGCGCGCCGAAACCGCTCGGCCATCGTGGGCAAATTCTGCTCCATTTTATCCCAAGTATTAAACGGATGCCCCCACCGTCCCGTAAACAAATCGCGTCGGCACGGCAGGGTTGGAAACGACCCCGAAAAAGCCTTTGAAAACACCAGAGATTCACGCGCGATGCGATCCATATTCGGCGTCCTTGCCCGATCGCCATAAGCACCCACGTGATCTGCCCGCAACGAATCCAGCATCACACAAATAACGTTCATATATTTCTCCTCATTCTTAAAGACGTCCAACACCCCGCAACACAGCCTCTTGAACCAACAACTCGTGTTCATAAGATCGATCCGGCGCACGCTCGCCTCGAATAGCCGGTAAAAATGCCTCCAATTCCAAATCGTACAAATCCTGCCGCGATTGTTGCGCCACATCGACAAATTGAACTCCCGCTTCATACCCATCGCGTGCCTCATCTAAACACAGACGGATTTTCTCAGCAGGCTCCATCGGCTCCATAATCGCACTGCCCTTTGTGCCATACACCTCAAACCGACGTGCATTGGGCCGAGGCTCCAGCGCCGCAATATCGACAATGGCAATCGCCCGCTCAAATTCAAAAACACCCACACCATTATCCGTAAATCCCTCGACCTCGAGCATATCTTCGCGCAAAAACGGCGTCACGCGCTCGGGCCTTCCCAAAAGATGGACAATCTGATCGAGCTGGTGCCCGCACAAATCGAAAAACACCCCGCCCTGATGCACTGCGACAACCTTTTTTTGCGCTTTTCTCAAAAACGTGGACATATGCGCCCGGACCGCAAACACATCGCCCAAAAAACCCGAATGCACCCACTCTGCAATTTTGCAATACCCATCGTGATACCGAAACATGTACCCCATCTGAATCAGCAAATCTCGCGCCTGCGCCTGTGCGATAACCCGCTGCCACTGATCCCAATTCTCGCCAGCAGGCTTGTCATACCACACGTGCTTCCCCGCTTGAATAATGGCCTCTGTCTGATCCAGACTCTCGACATTTGCACCCTCTGATGCCACAGCCACAATCTCATCATCGTCCAGCATCTCCGCTTCCGATTCAAACCAATACACACCTTCGTAACTACCCGATTGCGCCATCTCCTCACGGCGACTCTCATCGGGTTCAAACACACCAACAACCTCCACCTCTGCATTGGTTTGCATCGACCGCAATTTTCCGGCTGCGTGACCGTGTTTTGTACCGTATTGCGCCATTTTAATCATT
The DNA here is from genome assembly GCA_022822565.1 of Candidatus Latescibacterota bacterium. GTDB lineage: Bacteria > Latescibacterota > UBA2968 > UBA2968 > UBA2968 > VXRD01. Next base: position 100 of record JAJEAX010000005.1, on the reverse strand, counting down.
TGTCGTTCCTCCATGTGAACGGGTTTAAAACCCGTTCCTACATGATATATTCCATCCCATACGGATCGGATATCTGCATTCATCTGCGTCTATCTGCGTC
>JAJEAX010000384.1 GCA_022822565.1 Candidatus Latescibacterota bacterium | reverse complement strand
TAACCAAAGATTATGCTATAATGCGTTCCATACGAACCTGCATGATTTGGAAATCAAATGTCACGATAAAGTGCGATAAAAAATTTAGCCCGATCAAGCCATCGAGTTGAAGCTGACCGGGCAAGGGCATCGCAGTTATTTCGAGATTTTCCAGTTTTTCTTCACCCAATTGCATACAGCCCAACCGATAGCCTCTGACCATTTCTACGCCGGTTGCAGATGCAATTTGGTATGGTGCTGTTGTGGGTTCGAGTTCGAGTTGCTGTACCAGAGAAGGCGTCAGTAAGGTAGAAGTCGCGCCGGTATCGAGAGCGACATAAGCACTGCCACGTTTGGATCCGTGAAAAAGTCGTACATAAGCTGTAATCAAATTTCGCGTAGATCGAATAGGTAGAATAAACATAAAATTATCTTCAAAGTGCTGCATGCCATCCTTTAGGCAAGATATCACCGGCAAAGCGAACAAGAGTATCATCTAAATTTTTTTCTACTACAATATTCGCAATCACTTGACGACTCGGGTCATGGGCAACAAATTGTACTTTGGTGGGCCAATCGTGCTCGTCTGTGTCCGTGACTTCAAATAATAACCATTCGTTTGGGTATTTGTCGAAGTACGGCGCAATCAGTTGGTCTAAATCGAGAATCATGATGATGTCTCCTTGAAGGCTGCGACAAAACCGTTGTTAGTGAAAATAAAGCCAGAGTTTTGCGTGGCGTCAAGGGTGAAAAAGGAGAAAGTTATGTCGGGTATAGATGTGGAACAGATTGGATGGAAGGCTGAGAGTAAGACGGGTGTTGTGGCGGCGGGTGGTGCAGGTGCTGTTGCTGCGGGGATTGAGATTTTGGATAGGGGGGGCAATGCGGCCGATGCAGCTGCTGCGACTATTTTTGCGCTGAATGTGACAGATCACGGCGCGTGTTCGATTGGCGGGGAGGTTCCGCTTCTTATTTATAGTGCTGAGACTTCGGAGGTGAAGGCACTGAGCGGACAGGGACGGGCACCGCGTTCTCAGGAGGCGATTGACTGGTATATGAAGCATGGTATTCCGGGCGATGGGGATATGAAGATGGCGCCCGTGCCTTCGGTTGTGGATTTGTGTATTACGACGCTCAGGCGATACGGTACGATGTCTTTTGAAGGGATTATTGCTCCTGTGCTTGCTCTGCTCGATGCGGGTGAGGATGATTGGCATCCCAATCTTGCGAGGACGTTGCGCAAGTTGGTTGAGGAGGAACATCTTACGTCGGGGAGTCGGGAGGAGAAATTGCAGGCTGCTGCGGACCGCTTTTACGGGCGGAATAAGTATCGCAATGATATTGCCGAGGAGCTCGAGGCTTTTTATATCGCAAAGGGGGGGTTTTTGCGTCGGGAAGATCTGGCGACGCATGTTACGACGATTGAAGATCCGGTTGCGGTTTCTTATCGGGGGTACACGGTTTGCAAATGCGGGCCGTGGACACAGGGTCCTTATTTGTGTCAGGCGCTGCGTTTGCTCGAGAAGTTCGATGTCAAAGCGATGGGCCATCTTTCGGCGGATTATGTCCATGTGGTTACGGAGGCGATCAAGCTCGCGATGGCAGACCGCGATGCGTATTATGCCGATCCCGATTTTTCGGGTGTGCCTTTGGGGGGGTTGCTTTCCGATGCGTACACGGATTTGCGCGTGCCGCTTATCGATATGCAGGCGGCTTCTATAGAGGCGCGTCCGGGCGATCCGTATCTGATGCAGCCGGTTAAAGAAGGCGGGGTGTTCCGTCCGGGTACGGGGGGGACGACGACCTGTGTGGTGGCGGACCGCTGGGGCAATGTGGTCGCTGCGACGCCGAGTGCCAATGTTCACCGTCCCACGATTGATGGGGGGAGTACGGGGGTTACGTATGGGAATCGTCTGCGGAGTCTGAATACGACGGCGGGTCATCCGAATTGTATCCAGCCGGGGAAGCGCCCGCGGATTACGCTGACGCCTACGCTGGTGCTGAAAGATGGGCGGCCGATTCTCGGTATTAGTGTTGCGGGTGGGGATTTGCAGGATCAGACGACGTTGAATTTGTTGCTGGATTTTGTCGAGTTTGGGATTATGCCGGAGGAGGCTGTGACTGCACCCCGTTTTGCGACGGCACATCATCTCGATTCTTTTGATCCCAATCCCATTCGCGAGCAGACGTTCAAACAGGCCGGGTCGTTGACGCTGAACGATGGGATAGATCAAGATGTGCAGGACGATCTCGTTAGGCGGGGGCATCAGGTTGAAGCGAAAGCATCTAATATTGCCACGCCTGTTATGGTTTATGTGGATCGGGAAGAGGGCAGGTATTACGCGGCAGGCGATCCCAAAGCGGGTCGTCACGCTGCGGGGTTGGAGGATGGGTGATTGCATAGCGGGGTGGTAAACTCAAATTTGGGATTATATGAGTAAGCGCACTGGAAAATCGACGCGAACCGCGCAGCATATCACCGCGCTGATATGTTTTTTTTTGTCGGGTTTTGCCGGGCTGGTTTACGAGGTTGCCTGGATACGGCAGGCCGCGCTTTTGTTTGGGTCCACGACGTTTGCGGTGAGTGCGGTTCTGGCGGTTTTTTTTCTGGGTTTGGCTATTGGTGCGTATCTTTTTGGGCGCGTTGGTCAGCGAACTTCCCAACCGCTTATTCTTTTTGCGTATATTGAAATTGGTCTGGGTCTTCTGGCTCTGATCAGTCCCTATGCTTTTGATTTTGCAGATTTTCTCTATGGCATCGCGTATAGAATGTTGAGCGATGCGCCCTTCCTGCGGTTCACTACGCGACTTCTTCTCGTTGCACTCGTCGTCCTGCCGCCTACTGTTCTGATGGGCGGTACCCTTCCTCTTTTTTGTCGTCAGTATTCTCGCAATAGTGACACGATTGCACGCGCTGTTGGTCTTCTCTACGGTGTCAATACCCTGGGGGCTGCGTTGGGTTGCGCGGCTACGGGTTTTGTTTTTTTGCCGGATCTGGGGCTGCGCGGTGCTGTCTATATCGGTGTTGTGTGTAATATTTTGAGTGGTGTTGTTGTCCGCGCGTTGTCTATTGCGCGGGAGGATGTGGTTCCTTCTTCAGAGCAGTCCCGCGGTGTGCGTGACAGGCTTCCGCGGAGTAGCGTTGTATTTGTTCTGTTTTTTGCTGTTGGATTTGTGGCGTTGGGTGCGGAGGTGCTGTGGGTGCGGTATCTCGGGCTTTTGATCAATAATACGGTTTATACTTATACGCTGGCGTTGGGTGTTGTGTTGGTTGGGCTGGTTCTGGGGAGTATTCTGGCTTCCTTGTTTTCTGATAAGACGGACAGACGGGCGTATTATTTTGGCGCGTTTCAGATTGCGACGGGTCTTGTTGTGCTGGCGCTTTTGATGCTTTCGCCCGGGGCCTGGCGGGGATTGGGCAGTGATCTGTATATCTATTTTGCGGTACTTTTGCCCCCTGCTGTGTTGAGTGGCGCGGCTTTTCCGCTTGCGATTCGTCTGGTAACTAACAATGCGGAATATACGTCTGGGGTCGCCGGGAATCTGATTGCGGTGAATACGCTTGGGGGTATTCTCGGGTCTCTGCTGATTGGTTTTGTAGGTATTCCCTTTTTTGGTCTTGAGAAGTGTCTGTTTTTTATTACGGGCGCGAATCTCGTCATTGGCATCTCTGCATGGTTTTTGCTGGATGAAAAATATCGCGTGTTCAAATATGCGGCCGCGTTGGTCGCTGTTCTGGTCTATCTGGGGATTCCATATTTTTCGCAGACGCAGGTGCCTGCGGATTTTATCGGTGAGGGGCGGGATCTGGTGGCGTTCCGAGAGGGTTATGGCGCGAATATGGCGGTTGTGCGGCGGGAGGATGATCTGGAGCTGGAGATCGATCGCTGGTGGCAGGGCGGGAGTAAGAAGAACCATCAGATTATGGCCGCACATGTGCCGATGCTTTTGCATCCCGATCCCAAACGGGTCGTTGTTGTGGGGGCTGGGACGGGGCAGACGGTTAGTCGTTTTCTGATGTATCCCATCGATTATCTGGCGTGTGTGGATATCGAGCCTGCGCTTTTTCCTTTTGTTGAGGAATATTTTGATACGGATTGGATGCGCGATCCGCGGGTGGAGATTATCGCTGAAGATGGACGCAATTTTTTGCGCCATACTGCGACGACTTATGATATTGTTTCGCTTGAGCTTGGCGAGGTGTCCCGTCCGGGTGTGGCGTTTTTTTATACGGTTGATTTCTATGCGCGCGCCCGAGAGCGTCTGACGTCTGGTGGGTATCTGGTGCAGTTTGTGCCCCTGCGCTTTCTGACGGAGGACCAGTTCAGGGGTGTTGTGCGCAGTTTTTTGACGGTTTTTCCGCAGAGTGTTTTGTGGTATAATACGTCTGAGCTTTTGCTTATTGGTTCGGCGGATGATGCGTTTACTATTGCTGAGGGGAAATTGTTGGGTGTGGAGGAGGAGGTGCATACGGATCTTCAGTATAGTCATTGGGGCGGGGTGGCGTATTCTCTCAATCAGCCGCATGTTTTTTGGGGTGGTTATTTGATGGGGGCAGAGGGGTTGGCTTCTGCGACGGTTGAGGCGGGTGTGTATTGGGATGACCGACCGGTTCTGGATTACGAGACGGTTCAGAATGTGGAGAGCGATGGGCTTGCGTTTGCGGAGATGTTGTATAAATATCGGGATTCTATTGATGCGTTGATGCCGGGTGAGGTTGATGCGCGTATTGCGGATGTTCAAGATAAAAATTTGAGGGAGATTGCCGCGCGCGTTTTTGTTCGCCAGGCATCGGATTTGGTTCCCGTGCGAGAACACACACGTATTGCTACGCTTTGTGAGGAGGCGATTCGCCGACTTCCCGAGTATCTGGATGCTCATCGCATGTTCGCCGATGCGATGATGCAACTGGGCCGCTTGCAGGATGCGGAAAGACACTATGCGCGGGTTTTGGAACTCGATCCCGCAGATGCACGCGCGCTGAATGGACGGGCTGTGGCGTTTCACCGCGCGGGACGGCTTGAAGATGCGGTTCGCTATTACGAGGATGCGATCCGCCATCATCCGGATAATGCGCTGTCGCAAAATGGTATTGCTATGGCGCTTCACAGGCTGGGACGCTTTGACGAGGCG
>JAJEAX010000176.1 GCA_022822565.1 Candidatus Latescibacterota bacterium | reverse complement strand
CCAATCACAGACATCATCTGCAATCCAATGGGAGGTCGTCGAATTTGAAGTGACACTTCCCGACACCGCTGCAAATCCTTTTGACCGGCATCCTCTAGCCGTTTGCAAGGGTCCCGAGGATCGCGAGTTTTCTGTGCCCGGATTTTTTATTGGGAGAGGACAGTATAAATTTCGAATCAATTTTCCCGAAGCTGGCGATTGGATCGTGAACTCACGGGAAACAGACGATCGTTGGGAGGTATCGGTCCGTGAAAATGCAGATGCCACAGGACCGATCGTTATTCGGGAAGACAATCCCCAGCACTTTTACTATGCTAATGGAGAGCCCTGCTTCGTACTGGCCTTTGAAGCGGATTGGTTGTTCGCTTTGGATCTCGAGACAAATGGGCTGAACAGGACCGAAACTTTACTCAGGGACATCAAAGCGAACGGATTTAACCAGATCGTGATGAATGTCTATGCGCACGATACGGGATGGACCAGAGATCCTTTGCCTTCGAAGTATGAATTCACTGCGCCAAAGCAGTGGCCTTACGGAGGGGACAACGGGAACCCCGATTACTCCCAATTGAACCTGAAATTCTTCGATCATTTCGATGGTGTGATAGAAATGATGAACGAACTGAATATCACGGCACACGTGATGATTTATGTTTGGAACAAGCAGGTGAACTGGCCCCCCTCTGATACCGCGGAAGACAATCGCTACTTCGATTATGTCATAGCCCGTTATCAGGCTTATCCGAACATCCTCTGGGACATCTCAAAAGAAGCAACTGGCTACGGTCACAACGATATGGACTATATCGTTCGGCGTATTGAACGATTGAAAAAGATGGACGGCCACAAACGACTCGCGACGGTACACGCCTTTTCCTACTGTGCAAAATACCCCGAGACGGTGGATTTCATTTCTTACCAGAATTGGTCTGCGTCGCTCTACAACCAGATGCTGGAGACGTATCAGAAATTCCCGGACAAGCCGATCTTCAACATCGAGCATGGCGGTTACGAGATTGGACCCTACCACGTTTTTGACGGTGACTATGATGACCCCGTGGCTTGTTTGGACCGCAATTACCAATGCGTCTTTGGGGGCGTCTATTCCACCTATTACTGGCAAGACACATCCTGGGATGTGGTCATCTGGGATCGGACGGAACTCCCCAAATCCCAACAGCCGCGTTACGAATTCTATCGTCACATGTCCAGGCTATTTAACGACGTGGACTTCACTGCCTTCAAGCCGGCAAAAAGAGGCATCTCTTCGAGTGGCTTTGTGCTGGCCAGCGAGGATGACCGTTATTTGATCTATCTGCCCGCCGCGAATAGAAGAATCAACACGCGTCTCGAAGCCTTTTATGGGAAACCCATGCGTGTCAAGTGGTTCAATCCCCTGACGGGTGAATATTCAAAAGAAACGCAACTGATGATGGAACAATGGCTGCGCTTTGAGCCTCCCTGGCAGGGACAGCCACGGATTCTGATTTTAGAATGAATAATCATGCAATTGCGGAAGTTTAAGCCGAACACACAGCGAAGGAGAGAGCACCATGGCGCGAGATATTGAGATCACCCGCATTACCTCGACGAGTTTCGCCTATGAGATCGCCGATATGGAGTTGGAGGAGCAATTGGGCTTCGACACGGTCTTCCGCAAGGGCGGCCGCCTGACTCTGGGCGGCGGCATCCTGACCATCGAGACCAGCGTCGGCATCAGCGGCATTGCGTCCGGTGGCATCGATTCCCGCCCGGCGCAGTACTTGCTCGGCCGCAACCCACTGGACCGCGAGATCATCTGGCACGACCTCAAGCGCTCGCGTCGCGGGCAGGACGGCACGCCGCCGGGCGCGGTAGATATCGCACTGTGGGATTTCGCTGGCAAACTCTACGACGCGCCGATCTACGAGCTTTTGGGCGGGGGTTGGCGCAAGAAGTTGCCGGCTTACGCCTCGACCTATCACGGCGACGAAAACGGCGGTTTGGCGACGCCGGACGACTTCGCGCAATTCGCGCTGCGCTGCAAGGAGCAATACGGCTACCCGGCCTTTAAGATCCACGGTTGGATCAACGGACCGATCGACCGCGAAGTGGCAGCGGTATTAGCCATTCGCGAAGCGGTCGGCGACGATATGGATCTGTTGCTCGATCCGGCCGGGTGTTTTCCCACATTCGAGGACGTGCTCAAGGTGGGTCGCGCCTGCGACGAGGCGCGCTATATGTGGTATGAAGATCCGTTCAGGGGCGGCGGGTTTTCGCGCTTTGCCCACGCCAAGTTGCGCGAGTTGATCAATACGCCGATGCTGATGGGCGAACACGTGCGCGGGCTGGAGGCCAAGGCCGATACGATTACCGCCGGTGCTACCGACTTCGTACGCGCCAACGCCCAGACCGACGGCGGCATCACCGGGGTAATGAAGATCGCTGCTATGGCCGAGGCACACGGGCTGGACGTGGAGTTGCACGGCGGTAGTCTGGCGCACCGGCATATCATGGCGACCCTGCGCAACGCCAATTACTACGAATTGGGCCTGGTGCATCCCCTGGTGCCCGATACCAAGCCGGCGGTCTATCCAGAAAGACGCTGGCTCGACGAACTGGATTCGGTTGACGAGAACGGCTGCGTCGAAGTGCCGGAGGGGCCAGGGCTGGGGGTGGCGTTCGACCGGGACTGGATCGAGGACCACAAGACCGGGGAGATGGTCTATGAGTAGGGCTTTACATCGCGGTTATATTAACTTGAAAGGAGCAGATCGTGAAAAAATTACTCGCAGTTCTCGGAGACGCTTACCACTGCTCGGCGCATCTGGTTACTGCGCTTGTGAGACCACTACAGGTGCGAGGGTATAATCCGACAGTTGTATTTGACAATGCGGTGCCCTGGGGCGATCTCTCA
>JAJEAX010000139.1 GCA_022822565.1 Candidatus Latescibacterota bacterium | reverse complement strand
AAAAACAAAAGACCGCTCCGAAAGCGCATTCAAATGCGGCGATTGAATCCAATCATTGCCGTAACACGACATGGTATCTGTGCGTTGCTGATCTGTGAACACAAAAAGAATATTCGGTTGATTCATATCTATCTCCCAAATTTGATCATGACCGGCGGGCCGAGCATCAGAAACACGCCGTCGGGGTCGTGGACCTTCTGTTTGCCCGGCAGGCAAGAGGTCTCCCAGAAGGCTCGTTCCGGCGTTCCCTCTTCTGGGACCTTTGCAAAGAATCCGCCGTCTGGATAGAACGAAGCATAAGGCTGGTGGGGGAGGAAGTTGCGCATGTAACGGTATTTTTTGGTGCGGATCGTACGGATTACCTCCGGGTTGTTGTCCAGCCGATCCCTGGCACTGCAGACGAACTCCCTCGGTTCATCTCTGTTGGGTCCGCACAGGTTTCGACTCTGGATGTGTTCGGCAACAGGGATGCCTGCCAGTTGCAGGGTCGTCGCACACAGGTCCATGTGCAAGACGGGTTCATCAACCGCACTGCCGGGGGCTGCCGGGGATAGGTGCCGGTACTTCTCCGGGAATCGCATGATCAGCGGGATATTTAGTCCGTCGTCGTAGGCGTGGATCTTGCCCCGGGGATAACCCGTGCCGTGGTCTCCCCAATAGACCACAATGGTGTCTTCACTCTGCCCCTGCTCTTCAAGCTGGTCCAGGATCTCTCCGACCTGCTTATCGACATTCGTAAGGGCATCGTAGAAGAGCGCCATCCGTTCCCTGAACAGGGGGGTGTCGGGAACAAAGCTCGGCACCGGCACCTCATTCGGATCGTGCAACTCGTCGTCGCTCAAGAGCGAGGAACGCGCTTTCCGTGCATCCTCGGGCGTCAGTTTGAATACACTTGCGTGGGAACTGCCCAGTCTGCAGTACTGGAAAAACGGCTTGTCTTCAGGGCGATTCTCCCAAAAATCTTCAGAGAGGAAATTGGGTCTGTCTCGTTTTTTCATATATCTGGTTTTCCAATTGTGTTGTAACCTCTCACCAGTTCTGATCTATAATCAGAAATCCTTTCGCTTTACACAGTTCACTGTCTTTCCACCCGTAAAAGAGGAGCATGCCATCTCTTACATTTCCTTTTGGATCTTTAATCGGTTGAATATTGTTAAATTTCCAACCGGCATATTCCGGGGCATGTGGCGTCAAATCCCTCACCCTTTTCCAGGTAAATCCGCTATCGGTGGAGATCCACTCTTCAATATCTCCGCCACCTCTGGAGTCCATGTTGCCACGCGTTTCTTTTATAAATTTGTGATTACCTACTATCAGATAAGCATGTAGCGTGCCACTTTCATCCAGCCTGAGATAGCAACTGTTCCAATCATCAGTGGCAGGGGTGATAACCGTCTGTATCCATTCGTGATTGCTATACCTCACATAATAGTAATTGCATTTGTCGGGCACATCTTCCGATAGCACATGCAAAAAGGCCGGATTGTCATTTTCATCTATCACAATATCAGGTGGAACGCCTGCCCCTCTCCAATCGGTATCCCAAATTTTGCATTTGTCATTTGCAGTGTCAATATCAATGGGCGTTCTGACTGTCTCGCCATCAAAATTCGCGACCTCATGCGTTTGGAGGTTAATTTTTACATAATAGAGGTTGTATTTGAGGCCGAGATTCTTTTTGGTTCCATAGCGAGGATTGTAAAACTTTTCGGGGATATCCTTTTTGTTGTCATCGTAAGAACAAAATACGGCGTGCAAAAATTTTTCATCTTTACTCGGGAAGCAAGTGTGATAAGAAGACCACTCATTCAAGTCCATCGGATCATCTACTGTTGCCGTTTCTTCCCCCATGTTTAAATCTGTGACATCATTTTCAGGTCCCGACCAGGTCTTACCTTCATCGTCTGAAATTAAATATGACCACGAACTTCTGTGCTCTCCTGTTCGGAAATAAACCACTTGCCTATTATTGTATATATGATAAACCGTAGGGTAAGAAAGCGAGTTTCTTATTTCAGGGGCTGGAGACCAGTCTTCTACACTGTTTCCAATATCCGCTACCTTTTTGGATATTAAATGTGTTCCTGGCGTTCTGTGACAACCCGACAAAATATGTAAAAAGTCATCATTATCAGCCCAGATTATGGGGCAATAATGCTGGTCGTTTGAGCCTTTGGTCCCCAGCTGTAGGGGAGACGAAAAGGACTTTGTCTCGGGGTTAAAAGAAATAACAAAAGGATATGTCTTTTCCCTGGTCTCAGCATCCATTGGTGCCCCGCCATTATAGACGATATATACTCGATTGTTGATAAAGATGGCTTGAGGGCGCTGCCTTCTGTCATAGATCATTTTTAATTGTCCCCCACTTCCAAAGGGAACAACAGAAAAATCCGTTTGTTTCTCAGTATCCATTGCCTGACCTCCAAATACAATCGGTAAAATAAGAAAGATTCTCAATTTTCAGAAGTGCGACCTTCGCATTATTCTGCCCGTTGTGTAAAATCCAGGACCTTCTTTCGCGTTCCCTTGCTGATGGTGACAATCCCGCTGTTCCATTCCGCATTGAGAAAGGGGCTTTCAAAGACTTTCTTTGGAGCGTAGTCAACCGGTTTGCCATTGATTGAGGGTACCGCTTTGGTGCTGGTATCAAAGGTCAACTGATCGCCATAGATGGTTTTGTAGCGCAGCACCGTCCCATCTATATAGACCTCACAGGCATTCACCTTTTTTTTGAAAGCGTCGAAACTCGTGACATCGCTTTTGGCCATGACTTCAATGATCACCGGTGCGTATTCATCATTGGGGATCATGGTCGCGTTTTCAGGAACAAAGCGATTCGTTTCAAACTCGCCATCCATCCACTTGAAACCGCCTGTGGCCACGCGGACCGCCGCATAAGCGCCTTTGGCTTCCACATAGACCACGCCATCTTCTTCCACTGGCGTGCTCAACCCGCTCTTCGACATCCAGATGATCATCTCGGCACCGCCCTTATGGTGCTTGAGCTTCTGAGTAATCAAGCTGCCTTTGCTCTGCACAGACCACTGTGCGTTCATGGCCACCCGGTTGTCTTTGGGGCGAACGATGGGAACAATACGCGCATCGTGTTCGCCGGCAAAGATCACGCCTTGCCAGCGGTTTTGTGCACTGATCGCAGCCCAATCCTCTATGGGCCTCGCTTCCGTCATCGGCGTTCCCATGATGAAGGCGGGATCGCAGTAGCTGTAGCGCAGAATACCACCCCCATCAGTTCGCATCCTGGTCGGCACTTGCGTATCAGCAGTCTTCAAAGGCCGACCCGTTTTTCCCAGACCCTGGGGACGTTGCCGCACCTCGTAGCGTCCTCGTCCCGCCACGTCGAGTGCGATATCGGCCACCACGGCTGGTGGTCGGTAGTCGCTGAGAGCAGCGTTCATGTCATGACCATAAACAGCAGGCTGCTTGCCGATGCCAAAATAGAACCAGGCCAGCGGCGCATTGCCATGTTCCCGGTTTTGCTTAAGTCCTTTCCAGAAATAGATGCGCGACTGTCCACCACCTTGAACGCCGTCTATCTGTTCCTGTGCCCAATAGGCAAAATAAAGATCGAGCAACATTCCGGCCGACCGTCTCACCTGCGGGTTACCAAAGTCGTAGAAATTGTAGAATCCCTTGATCAATGTGCTGTTATAGCCGTCACTCATCATCTCGATGCACAGGCTTTTGCGCGCACGTTCACGGCAGTAAACCACAAAATACGCATTCCAGGTCCGATAATGTTCCGCCGCCGTAGCGCCGTCATCATACTTGAGATCCTTGTATTCGGGCCGATCCTTCGCGATCCTGGCAAACTGCCAGCAGACCGTAAAACTCATGGCATGATGATTCTCTGACAAGTAGATGTGCCAGGTCTTAGATTTCTCGTATTCCGCCTTATCAAGCCGGGAAACCTTCTTGACGTACTCCCAAATCGGCTTGAGAGCGAGGGCTTCGGTCTTTTTGGTGATGCGATTACTACCGTTGGAGCCGTACATCTCAATCAGCCGCATGACGATCTCTGCATGCCAGTGAAAACTGTCGCGGTCGTTGATGTCCAGGGGGTTGTCGAGATAATGCTGGGCGTTTTCGGCAAGTGCGGCATTGGCTTCTTCCAGCATCTCGTTCAGGTAGAGGCAACGTGCGGCAAACCCCACCATGGAATAGGAATAGGCTCGCACATAATTTCCTCGCCCGGGATCGAGTGGCTTCCGTTTCTTTGCCCGCACCAACGGCTTGCCAGATTCAGCGCGAAACATCGCATCCACTCGTTGTTTAAAGCCAGCTATGACCGCTTCGGGAGTGATATTTTTCACTGATTCCGCTCCTTGTGTCTGCCCAGTTATAAGTATAACGACCAGCATTATGCGGTTGATAATTCGCATTATAAACACTCTGCTAATCCTGGTGAAAAACTTCCTGCAGCGGTATGCAGACCGGCGAGTTGTCGGGGTTGGTATCCATGATATCGGCCATGTAGGCCCACCACTTCTTGACGATTGCGGTTTCCGGCAACGCATCTGCAGTATTGTCGTCGGCCAGCTTCTGTACGGCAAAGAGTGTCAGTGTCTGTTCATCGAGAAAAATTGAATAGTCCGAGACGCCAGCTTTGCCCAATTCTTCAGCCAGTTCCGGCCAAATTTCGTCGTGGCGTTTTTTGTACTCGGCCTCATAACCGGGCTTTAGTTGCATCTTGAAAGCATTGCGTTGCATGATATTTTGCTCCTGACTTCGGGGATGAAAGGTTTAGCATTCGTCCCTGGAATTGTTGTTAAAGTCGAGGTTGAGTTTGTAATCACCTTTGCAAATTTCAACCTGGCCGCTATCGTAATTGGATTGGATATAAGGGCTGTCGTAAACTTTTGGGTGCTCATAATCGACATATTCGCCACCAATTGTGGGCACATCGCTTGTATTGGCCGCATTAAATACCATTTCTGCCATGTCCGGTGTCGCACTCTTGTAAACCACAACAATGCCTGTTTCTTTTGTAACGACGGTCCTGTGGAGCGTGAGTTCGCCCTGAAAAATCATACGCTTAAAACTTTCCAACGTTGGGTGATCTGCCTTGCGGCCTGCTTCTATCAGAATGGGACTGTATCTGTTGGTCAGTTGCAAAATCGTCCGGTCGTTATTGAATCTGTAACTGTCGTTTCTAAGAACCACTTTGCCCCGGTAGCTGTCGGTCCCTTTTGCCCAGGCTTTGGCATCGGCCTCTGCTTCCAAAAGAATAACCCGTATTGCCACATAGACATTTTCCTTCTCTGCAAATATCCATCCATCTGTTTCATCAATACGATCCCATCCGTTGCCTAAGAATAACCCGAATTCCCGATCATACCGATTGTCATTGGCTGGATACCAGTCTGGATTGGATTGTGCCCAACGTCTTCTTTGTTGGGTGATCAGCACTTGCTTGTGCTGGACGCTGTGATACACCAATTCCATGTCGTAGATATTTTTATCTTGGCGTTCTCCTTCTGGCGTGTCCAGTGCAATAGTTGCCAGACGGGTGTTGGGATCTCTGGTCACCAGACCTTGCCAGCGTCCGGCGGTTGATAGGTGGTTGTAAAGCGCATAAGGGTGATCCATCTGAGTACCCAGCATATAATCTGGCGTTACCCAGGTGTATTTGACAAACCGCGATGGCGTATCTCCCATCACGGTGCGCTCCGTGCCCAATGGACGAGGGCTGGTAGGCTCTTCTTCTCCAATGCCCCGAGAGAGATATGCAAATGATCCGAGCCCTTTTCGGTCCAGAGCCAGTTCCCATACGATTCTTGGCCAGGCGTAGTCGCTTAAGAGTTGTTGCGGATAGTTGAACGAGGTTTTGCCCTCACCGCCCAGATAGAAAACGGCGAGGTCTGACATGGAATCGTACCCGCCAGCAGTCTTGTGGTGGCGCGTTTTGGGACCACCTCGTAAGCCTGCAATTTGTAGTTGTGCCCAATCGGCCCACATCAGATCTAAAAACATGCCAATTTTCTTTTTGAGACCCTCATTACCACAGAAATTGTAGAGCATAAGAATATAACTGATGGTGTACTTCATATAGGTCGGCGAACCATTTTCAAGAAAGAATCCCCGCTTTGCACGCTCGGTGAAATAGTCATTGAGATAGGGCAACCAGGCATCGTAATGATCGGCTGCGTTATAAGATTTTCCATCCGCCCAATTTGCGCGCCCACCACCGTGCCGATCACTGTTGCCCTGCCCACAATAGCCCGACTCGCCGTATCCGATGCCATCTCCATAACCGAGGTCGGGATAAATGCGGTCAACATACTCGGGTTCATTGGCAAAAATACGCGCACTTAAAAGATTACAGGCTTTTGTATTCAGGTCGTGATTCTCACTACCCGCGATCCACCAGGTGCTCTTTTTTGCGACAGAAATATCATTTTTGTACCTGGTTCGCGCCCATAATAAAGCCAGCAAAGTTCGCTCTGTTTCAAGCGTGAGTCGATTTGGCATCTGTGTGCTTTTAGACCCAAACCAATTGTAGAATGTAATCAGCCTTGGATTGCGCCACAGGCTGTAGAGACTCTGCCCGGGTTGTGTGCCTTTCGCCTCACATTCTGCGAGATTTGCCAGTTCGGTTTGAAAATCTATCGTCAATTCTTTGTTGGCTTCGTTTAGATTTCGGTTGAGCCACATCTGATCAAATAGCTGGCGGTCTTTGCCCGAGAAATCTGATTTTGCACCTGCTTCAAAGGCTTGTTGAATGCGTTGTGGGCGCGTTTCCAATTCTTCTGCCATCAATTCGGTGATACGCTTTTCGACGGATGAATCACCAAATTCCAGAAGAGATCGAAACCAACTGTTTTTAGCATCTGCTTCGGGCATATTATCTTTCCTGTTCTATTTCCAATTGTAGATAATCGTACATAACGCCAAAGTGAGGATAGTTCTGTCGTTGTCCGCGATGTTGTTTCCTGGGGAGGAGATCGAGCGTCAACACATTCTCTCCTGTGCGCAACAGCGACGCATCAAATGTAATAAAGTGTTCATTGAAGCGTCCGTAGATACCACTGCGGGGAAGCGCGCTGTCGTTCTCCAAATCGGTAATTTTATCCAGAGATTTGCCATTGAGGCCGATGGCGATTCCCCCATCGCGATTCACCGATGCCAGGGCGATTGTGAGGGTCGCACGCCCGGACATTGGCTTATCACCGTATTGAAATCGAATCTTCCAGGTGGGCAGTCGCCAGTTACCCTCTCCGGTCCGATCCGCGGGCTGTATGCGGGGTTGCCATCCGCCTTTCTCTTCCCAAATTGCCATATGTGCATAATTCCAGTCGCTTCGCTCTTTACTCTTGCCGATCGCGAAATCGACGTCCTCGGGAAAATCCTTCTGGTAATTGAACCATAGCCCCCAGTGACGATGGTCATCTCCGCGTCGAAATTCAGCAGCAGTTCGGTCTGGTTTCCCGACACGCCAGAGCAACTTGCCGAAAGAACGGGGTGACCACTGCAGACTGCCGAGTTTGACTTCGCCGGTTGTGTTGATCGTGACGTTATCTTTTCTAAATTCACCAATCATGTCGGGTGCAAATGCGTAAAGCGTATATTTACCTTTTCGAACAGCCGGTATTGCAAAGGAACCATCATCCGCCATCCTGGCGCGGTAGATGTAGTTCTCTGCGCCTTGCTGCTGCCAGTCCAGCCCTCGATCTTCCCGGGGCCGCGCCAGAACGACCCATCCATTGCTGTGGTGTGTCAGACCCGTATCTTTGAATTGTCCCGTAACCGCAGCCCTGTCAATCGGGTATGCCGGATGTTCCAGCCAACTGTAGGGCCAGCGCTTTCGATGTTTTTCACCCTCGCGCTTTGCATCATCCCACAAATGCTGGGCATCTTCACCTTTGTTCATATAAACAAAAACCGGCCCGAAGATCTTCTCCCATTTACCGCTGACGTAATCCCCTCTGCTGCCGTAGTGGTGAGAATAAAGCAGCTTCAGGATGATCGGCCCCCGATCAGTCGCATGGCTGGTATTGTGTTGCTTTGTCGGACCGCCGCAGAGGTATTCATTGCTCGGCGTGACCATCCACACGCCCTGCTTCCCATTGTGCAAACCGTGTACAAGAGCCTCCTCAGTTGGGGATGACCAGTTATACTTTGTATCCACTTCTCCCGATTGAAGCGCATGTGTGGCATCCATCACCATGCCCTTTGCGCTGGATATCGCCTTGCTGTCTGGAATCACGCCAGAGAGCTTGTCATTGACCCTGATATTCACCATCGAATCATTTAAGCGCATCCCAAAACGAAGCTGTGTCAGTACGGCGTCGCCCGTATCTTCGGGTTTGCTGGCCACAACATAATAATAGAACCCCGAATCACCCGCTCTCAAGACATAATGGAGGTCCATCTTGAACGGGAAACCTTTGGGTTGTTTGGGGGTGAATGAAATATCGACCATTTCAGGGTTATTGACATGGATGTTAAACTCGGGGTTCTGGTCGCGCAAAAATTTTGCCCTTGCACTCGACTCTTTACCCGCCATATAATTTGTGTCCGAATCATCGACATAACTGGCTAGGATGGTGAAATATCCAAACTGCCTGGGAGATAGGAGGGAGTCCCCCTGATGCGCCAGCGAGATAATCCTTCCAGACGACTTTTGGATCGTCATCGAGACGGAACGGTTCTCAAGGATGATTCTATTGCCAGATTCAACAAGCATCGAAACCTCAGCGAAAACCGGCGTGCTGATCATGCACTGGATGGATACAAGCAGACTACACGCCGCGAGTCTGCCAAACCCAATTTTTTTTAACATTTTGTGTCTTGCTCTGAGGCGCTGCATAACGAAATGTCTTGATTGAGGTTCATTTTTGTACGTACTATTACGCAGTAGTTCTACAATCAACTCTAAACAATAGGAAGAACACATTATGGCACAGGCACAAGGACGACCACACATACTCATTCTCACGACGGACCAGCTACGGGCGGATTCCATGGGCTGCGCCGGTCACCCGCGGGTCAAAACGCCAGTCATCGACTCGCTTGCCAACGAGGGCATGCGGTTCAGCAATTGCCACACCGTGTCGCCGGTCTGCCAGCCAGCGCGCGTGTCGTTCGTCACTGGCACCTATCCTCACAACCACGGCATCTGGTACAACCGCGGCGAACTGCCGATCAACTACCCGACGCTGTTCTCCCAATTGCGGGACGCTGGATACCACACAGCAACCATGGGCAAGTCGCATCTCTGGAGCCACAAGAAGGTGTCTCATTTGCGCGAAGGCGAGCCGTATATGCAAGCGCTCGGTTTTGACGTCATTGACGAACTCGGGGGACCGCGGGGGAGTCTCAACTCCGGTTCGTATTTCACCGACTATCTGCGCGAGAAGGGTTTGTACGAACTTTTCGTCAGCGACACGCGCGAACGGGTTCGCGACCCAAAGATCGTCCGACCGGCGGCGTTTGAGGAAGACGATCACATGGACGGGTATGTGGGCAGGCGCTCGGTCGAGTTTGTCGATTCTGCGCCCGAGGACCGTCCGACCTGTCTGTTTGTCAATTTCCCCGGACCACATGACCCGTGGGACGCGCCGGGGAAGTACGCCACCATGTATGATCCGTCCGATTCGCCGCCCGCCATCGGCGTGCCACCACGACCCGCCACGCTCCCCGACGAAGTCGCTCAGAAGGAGGATTTCAAGACGGAGCCAGGTCTGACCGCCGAAATCGCCGCTGCGATCCGGGCAAACTACGATGGCAAGATCACATTCGTTGATCACTGGTGCGGTGAGATCCTTGCGGCATATAGACGACGCGGCTGGCTCGATGATCTCTGCGTGGTGTTCTGGTCCGATCACGGCGAAATGACCGGCGATCACGGCAGGGTGTTCAAACGCACCTTTCACGAATCTGCGTTGCGGGTTCCCCTGATCCTGCGCTGGCCCGGACGGATACCATCCGGTACCGTTTGCGACGCACTGGTGGAAACCATCGACGTCGGCCCTGCCTTGCTGGAAGTTCTGGGGCTCGACCAGTTGCAGATGTCCCTTGGGCAGTCGCTGGGGCATTTGTTCGCGGAACCGACCGCACACCACCGCACCGAGGTGCTGTCAGAGATTTATTACGGTGGTTCGCGCAATACGATGGTGAAGACTGAACGCTACAAGTACGCCATGGATCAGCACGGCATGGGGTACATGCTGTACGACATGCAGCAGGACCCGGATGAGCAGCACAATCTGATCGGCGATCCCGAGCATCGGGATACGGAGAACGAGATGCGGGACACGCTGCTTCGTCGCCTCGCGGCCAGCGCGTTTGTCATGGACAGCGTGAATCTGTGAAAATAGCCTCACATCGCAACGACTCTCTGATCAGAAGCACGCGTTTCGCTATCTTCATTCCCAAAAGCAGCGTTCTTTTCGTCATAATACCTGTTGTATCGTATGTTATTCCCTCCGCTTACCCACACGGCGCGAAACAGTGTTTGCCGTTTTGGCGGCATTGTAGCAATCACTTCTTTGGGTACGCTGCGACCTCCCCATCTGCTGTTTACGGCATTGTAGAGGTGAAACAAGCTCAACCGCTGGCGATTCTCATTTGTCCACCGAGTACCGGTGTGGCATAGTGCTTCTGTGAAGATCAGCGCAGAACCTGCAGGGCACGTATATGTGTCCCAAATTTCGCTCTCGCGGTTGCTCAATGACTCAGGTCGTTGAAATGCTGCCTTGTGGCTGCCAGAAGCCAGCATGGTGCCCCCGTCACCCGGCTGGATCTCATTTAATTCCCAAACCACGCGTGTCAATCCTGAATGCACCTTGCCTGGAAGCATCTGGTAGATGTGTGAATTTCCAATAAGATTGAAATAGCCGCTGCCACCGTGAGGCTTGAATTGATCGTATCCCGCCTCGCGATAGTCAGTGCGTGTGCGCTCAAATGTAAACCCATAACAGTCTTCGGTTGCCAACTGTTGACTTGAAACAATCTCATTCAAAATCCCGACAATCACGGGATGATCCAGCAGCACTTGAGATGGTCCCCCCACCGGATTTCGTTCTTCTGGCGGAAGCGACTCAGGCTCCTTAACGAGCTTCATCTGGTGTTCGTGGATCTCTGCCAACTGATCGCCCTCAACCAATCCCGGTAGGCAAATCCAGCCCTTCATATCAAACAGGTACTTGTGCTCTTCGGCCATGGGAACGACCGGGAGTCCATCGGCATTGGTGGTCGGTAACATTTTGCCCACATCAGACTCCAGGTTTGGACGTCCTCGATTCATTGCGTCTAACTCCTTTCTGTCATTGCGGTTCTCCTTCAGGTTGTTGGGATAAGGCATGTTAATACCACAATCGCTTGCTGGCAATTCAATTTGTTGCGTGGTCTGAGCATGAAAAAGCGAGGGTTGACATTTTCTTTGCTTCTGCATTTAAGAAATATATCTTGGATCTATAAAAAGTGATGATGTTCGATAAAGACACTGGAGGAAGATGAAGTGGGTAAAAAAAGAAGTGATTTATTGATCGACGGGCAAATGTGCCCTCCTTCAACAGGACGGTACTATCCTCTGTATAGTCCAGTAGATGGCGAATTGGTCGCCGAAGCAGCAGATGCCAGTCAGGCCGATGTGGATCGGGCTGCTACTGCTGCGCGTGAAGCATTCTATTCAGAATGGAAATTTTACGACATAGAGCAAAGGCGCGCTTTGTTTGCCAAACTCAAAGAGGTGCTCCATGCCATGGCCGAAGAACTGGCGGCAGCCAAAGTTCAGCCTCAGGGTGGGGTGGGCATCCCGCCACTGGTTGAGCGCATCATCGATTACTACGCGGCGAAACTCGACGACGGGTTTGGCACACTGATTGAGCACAACGACCAGCGCACCAATTATCTTTGCAAAGAACCGCTTGGTGTTGTTGCTATTTTTGCCCCCCTTAATGGACCGATGCTGGGCACTATTTTGTCTGCTGTACCGGCGCTGGTAGCCGGCAATACCGTCGTGCTTAAAGCACCGGATCAGGAAGCACCGCAGGCGATCATGACCATGCGGGCATTCCACGAAGCTGGTTTCCCTGCGGGCGTGGTCAATGCGCTCAGTGGCAAAGGTCCCGAAGTGGGGCAGGCACTCGTCGCACATCCCGCGACACGTCTGATCAGTTTTACGGGTAGTACAGCGACGGGCAAGAAGATCATGGCTTCCGCTGCCGCAGATCTCAAACGCGTGCAACTCAACCTGGGCAACAAAACAGCGCAGATTATCTTTCCAGACGCAGATTTGGATATGGCCGCAGCAGCGGCTGTGGGATCGGCCTTTCCCGGTCAGGCGTGCTCGGCGATAAGCCGGGTATTGCTGCACAAATCCATACGCGACGAATTTATTGCACTGCTAAAAGAGAAGGCACAAAGTGCAGGACCCTGCCTGTTGGTTGACAAGGCGGCGGTAGAGCGCGTGGCGCGCTACGTCAAAATGGGAAAAGAACACGGCTCATTGCTATTTGGTGGCACTCGTCCAGCGGGAGACGCGTACGCTAAAGGCTGCTATTTTGAACCTACTGCTTTTGCCTTTGAAGATCAGTCCAGCCCGGTTTGCCGCGACGAAATTTTCGGCCCCGTTGTATCTATGCTGACTTTTGACAGCGACGACGAAGCACTATCACTGGCCAACGACACGGACTACGGACTGATCTCTTCGGTCTGGACTCAGAATTCCGAGCGCCAGCGCTATTTTATCGGACGATTGGAAATGGGAATTGTGACCATCAACAGCGCCAGTATGCTGAGCCATCGCACACCCTGGGGAGGGGTCAAACAAAGCGGCATTGGCCGTCGCTATGGGGAGATGGGCCTGGAACCCTTTTTCGAATACAAAACTGTGTGGATTATCTGAATATTCAAAACGGAGCGTGATCCGCTTCAGAGAGTTCAGTGCAACGGGAGGATGATGTTCATTCTATGGCGTATCGACCCACCAGTGAAGGAGGTTGGTCAGGCTCAGTTCATACGCGTGCGATGATTGTATCAGCAGGCGGTTTTGCCTATTGGGATTGTGTGAACCAACCGCGATGCTGTTCGAATATGCGCCTGTCCCCGCCTCGCGCATCCTTAAAATGGTGCCATCATCCCAGGCAATGCCATCTCGTGAAGAGTACAGAACAAAGTGACCTTTGTCCTTCTTCTCGCCCTGCATATGTCCACTGCGTCCGTGCATGAAATAACTGCCGTTTAGCACGGCCATCTGTGGATTTCGGATCTTCTTTTTTAAGTGTGCGATCTTCGGTTCGGACCAGGTGAGACCGTCGTCGTCGCTTATCACATAGTCCATCGTGTCCTCTGCGTTCTTGTTGTATATGTATGCAATGATGCTTCCCGAAGCGAGCTTCCCCATAGTGCCATACGATTTCCCGGTGGTGTCGAAGGGAAGCTCACTGCGCAGTTCAAATGTCCGACCGCTGTCTTTGCTCACGTACAACTGATACACGTGTTCGTCCTTGTTGCCGAGGAAGTTGATCTCATTGTCGTTCTTGAAGTGAAGCGCGAGTATCTCTCCGTTGTAATACCGCGCATCGTAGAGCCTTCCCCGGTTGTCGCACAGTTCATACGGCTCACTCCAGGTGTGTCCTCCATCTTCACTGATGATATAGGTCGGGATCTGAAAACGCCTCCAAATGGCATCGTTTGTGATGTTACACACGAGGAAGAAGAGGACGATGTCGCCGTTATCTGTCAGTACTGCTTTCTCGCCGAAGGCAGAAAATTTCTCGGTGTTGGGTCCACCTTCTTGCCCCTCTTCGAACAAGTTTTTTGAATAGTCGAGCACGATTGGCTCGCTCCAGGTTTCGCCGTAGTCGGTAGAACGCTTGTATTCCATCCATCCCACGGCCGAGTGACCTTTGTTGTCTTCGTTGCAGTTGGGATAAAAGGCGAGGATCTTTCCGTCTTCATACTCGACGAGTGCGTGTCCAAGATTTCCACCTCTTCTTGCCGGGGAGTGATCGACGAAGAGAATCCCATCGTTCGGTGGATTTTTTGGGGTGATCTCATAATCTGCTTTGTTTGAGTTCACGTCCATAAGTGTCTCTCTGGGTGAATTTAAGTGCCTTTGTAGATATTGGAAGAGTACATTTCGAAGCCTTCGGGGCCGGGGTAGCCATCGAAGAGTTTGCATTCGGGTACATTGCCGGGTGCGCCATTTTTGAGCCAGTCGATGAAGATGGGGTCGGCATTGCGGTGTGCGAGTTCGGCGAGGCCCGACGCATGAAGGTCTTGAACGCGATCGGGATTTTCAGACGCGATATTGTCCAAAGAGCCGTAGGGGGTGAGGATGCTGTCTTCGGGATTTGGGTGCCATTCGAGATAGCCTTCACGATCGAAGACTGTAAAGTAACCGCGTTGAAGATGTCGCATCATTTTGCCGCGAGCTATGCCTGATAGGGCGATTTCGCGGTTGCCCATGCTGTTATTGCGCGCAGCGTTGAGGATGTCGTAACTTTCGATATTGTCGGGAATAGGCGCGCCCGATAGGTTGGCGATGGTGGCGAAGAAGTCCTGAGGTTGAAAGATCGCAGAACTGCGACCTGTGTCGCCTTCGGGTGTTTTGATAAAAAGCGGGATGTGGATTTCCTGTTCGCGAACGGGTGCGCCTTTGCCGATTTTGCCGCGTTCACCCACGTTGGTGCCGTGATCACCTGCGACGATGATGGCGGTGTTTTTGGCCAGACCTGTGGATTCAAAGGCTTCGAGGAAGCGGCCAAAGCAGTGGTCCATCCAGGTGACTTTGGCTGCATAACTGGCTTTGATGCGTGCTTTGGCTTCGTCGGAGAAGTTGGGATTGCTGCGGGCTTGTGCGCCTCCCTTGAATGTGCGCGGATCGAGACGGCCGTCATAACCAGGTGTTTTGTCGTATTTGAGCATGAATTCGGGGGGCACATCCCAGGGTTCATGGGGGTCGAAGCAGTCGATCCAGAGAAAGAAATTTTCCCGGTTTTTATTGTCGCGTAAAAACTCGGCTGCGGTGTTGAAAAGTTTGGCACAGTTCCAGTCGTCTAAGTTATCGCGCCCTCTGTTGGTGCGGGCATATTGAATGAGTGGTGTTGGGAGTTCGTCTTCGAGGAGATCAAAGAGCGGGTCTTTTGCCCAGTTGCTGGGCCATTTGGCTTCGTCATTTATCCAGGAGCGGTCAACTTCAGCACCGCGAATGAAGGTCCAGGTGTGAAAGGGATAGTCAAAGGCATGCCCCCCGTTGACGAGGTGGGGGGTGTCGTGCAGGAGTTGTGTCGCGTAGCCTGCTTCGCCCAGGACAGACGGCAGTGCGTTGGTGTTAAAGGGCAGTGGTTTCCAGGCGTGAAAGGGGCTGCCGTATTTGCCGGTCATGACGTCGGTGCGATAGGGGATGGTGGGAAAGCTCGCAGCGAAGGCGCGGTCGAAACACCAGGATTGTGAGGATAGGCGGTCGAGGTTGGGTGTTTCGATCCAGTCATTGCCGTTGGCGCCGATATAGTCGTAGCGCATGGTGTCGATGATTAAGAGAATGATGTTCATTGTAAATATCTACCGGTATTAAATGCCCATCCATCCCACATGTTGTCAACGGTCGCTGGCACATCCTCTCGGAAGTTTCGGGTATCGACCCACCACTGACGGTTTGGTGCTGGTCCATGCGACAGGTTAAAATATGGCGTCAAACCATCTCGTTGATACTCACATGGAACGACGAGACGTACGACAGGCCGATCGCGCTCAGCAGAGCGATTGACACCTCCCCCGTGAATAAGGCGAGGATGCCAGAAAACAACGTCCCCTGCTTTGCCGGAAAACTCCACTGGCGCGATCTCTCTCAGCACATTGTCACGGGCTTTGCTATATGGCTCTGCGAGGTCGGGGTCAAGGGGACCGTAAACAGTAGTGTGATACAAGTGACTCATGTAATGTGACCCCGGCCAGATTGTAAAGCCACCGGAGTGCGGAGGTACCGTATCTACAAAAACCATTGCAGACAATTGAGCCGCTGTATGGTCTCCATGGGGGGCCAAACGACTTTCTGAATTTGGTGGTTTTGGAAATATACAATAGACCCCGCGCACCCGTTTTGCACGCTTAACTGGCTCGCCGATAAACAATGAAACCAACTGCCGCATACGTGGGTGGTTGGCGATCTTATCGACAAAAAAAGGCTCTGTACCAATTTTACGCGAGCGCATCTTCCATGTGCCGCGCGAAAAGTGCCCTGCCTTTTCGGCATCCGCCTCTGTCCACTGCCCGTGTGGCGCATCGAACCACGTTTGTACATCGTCGCGTTTGACAATCTCACGCGGCACATTTTCCCACACATAATTCACGATCCGGTCAAACGTCTCCTTCTCTTGCAGAAACCCGCGTTTCACAATAAATCCATTCTCTTTGAAAAACGCGACTTCGGCTTCACTGAGGGTGGGATCTCCGTTTATAAATTCTGGATCGGGCAAGAGGGTTGGGTCTCCATTCGCAAATTCTGAATCGACCAATACCTGGGGATCACGGATGACGACGTCTTCGGAAATTCTGAGCGCGTGTAAACCGCTTCCTTCAAATGGCGGCACCAAAAGATTGTAGAATTGTTGCGCTTTTTCCTTCTGGTTCAGGCCTGACAATTCGGCTTTCACAGGTTCAATATCCATATCTAAATAGAGGTAAGCGGCGAGCCTCATACATTCAAATGCAGGCTCCCCTGAAAAGGGTTGAATCTGTGGAAGCGTCCACTCGAGATCGCCCGTCCAGTAGGGATAAAGCCAATCAAAGGCGCGTCGCATGGATCGCCCATCGGTAGATTCGAAATTGGCGAGATCAATACCCCACTGTCGGCCAATTTCAGCGAGTTCTAAGAGAAGCTTCAAATTCATACTCGCGTATCCAAGTGCCTTTGTGCGTGCGAGTTCCAGAGGCTGTTGACCATCTGGCTCAATCTGATCGGCAATTCTTCTTTCTCCCACCCCTTTTAATATCATTCGCGCGAGATCTGATTGCCCTACAAAAAGCGCGAATGTCACGACCTGAACATCATAAGCACTCGAATGGTTATTGCCGTGACGCGCTTCGTCAACCCCATAAGGATGCTTCAACATCCATTCGAGAAACGCATGAAACCAGGCCTGCAAATCTTCCATATCTTTTTTGGACCAGTTCTTAGAGTCGCGAAAAAAACTGACCGCAGGGAGCATATCGCGTGCAAATGCAGCCGTCTCAATAAGCCCGATACCTCGCCCTTCGCATATTCCGGGTATGGCCTGCCCAAACAAAAGGTTTGGGTTCATCCTGGTTTCGGGATTCACAAACCATGTTCGCAACAACAATGCAGCATGAGCCGCGTAGTCTTCTCGATGTGTAAAACCATACGCAAACCCCAGCGTTTTCACCGTTGAAATGAATTTTGCCAACAAAGGGCGGTCCGTTTTCTCGACCTCGGGATTGACCTCGCCATCTCGTCGGATATAAGGCAAACCATCGGGCTTATCGGGGTCTGGCCACCAGTAAGGCCCAACACTCATGTAATCGTGTTTGTCACTACTGGCAGGCAAGATCGGTTTGTTCACAATGGTCAGCGGTTCTTGCTTCAAAGCGGCATCCGCTTTCACGAGCAAGGCTTTAAGGGCTTGCCGACACGGGTTATCTTCTCGTTTGCTCAACGAGCGCGCCCGCTTGATGTAATCGGGATCTACTGTAAATATGGGTTCAGCAGGTGAAAACGCCTTGAGCAGATCAGCTTCTTTGTCCGGATACATGTGAATGCTCCTGTTTTAAGTAGGTCACGGTTTTCCATCCCTGTCCCATAATAACCCCGTCCATCCAAAAAGGCAACAACCTCGCGCTAACAGAAAAAAGTAAATTGATGGGAGATGTTTCACATTAAGGGGTACAATGGCAGTGTTCATTCGCAGTACGGCACAGCCACGCGCTCCCCATTACGCATGGCCGACTCGTGTGCGCAGACGCCCGCAGCAGTCCAATTCGCTGCTGTGAAAACGTCCACAGCCGGAGGACGATGCTCGACGATGCTTCGGACGAACTCGTGGGCCATAGGGATCCCTGTTTGGCGTCGGATCCGGCTGGTGCGCACAACTTCCGCAATCGCATCGGGCACCAGGTCAGCCATTGGGGGTAGGTCCATCCTCTTGACGGATACCTTGCGGCCCCGCTGACCATCAGGGAGGACACCGGCTTCCGCTTCGAACACCACGGGATCCTCGCCCGCAATCTGGGGCGACTCGAAACTCAGGCGGCTGCCGTAGAGGTAGAAACGGTCGCTCAGGAAGCTTCGCGCAAACCGGTGGAAAGACGCTGTTATTTCACAGATCGCATCCAACCCTGTGAGTTCGAAGACGGCACTCTCCGTGGTATAAGGGCTTCCGTACTGCCGTTCTTCTTCGGGGAGCGTTCCCGAGCCCCTGCACTGGACACCCGCCACTGTGCAGCCTGTCACGTGAAGCAGGGGTCCAAGTCCGTGATAGCAGTAGTACATTGGCGGCAGGCCACGCCAGTAGTCGGGCCAGCCTTCCATGTTCTGATAATGAACACCACGCATTAGTTGCAGGTCTCCAAACGCTCCGTCCCGGTACAGTCGCCGGACGTACAGACAGGCAGCAGAGGCGATTTCGGTCTCCATCAGCATGTACGTCTGCCCGGTCTCCTTCTTGGTGGCGACCACACGGTCCACGTCTTCCAGACTGAGTGCCATGGGAATGGCACATGCGCAGTGTTTGCCCGATTTCATCACGGCGATTGACTGTTCCACATGCAGCGGAATCGGTGTTACCAGATGCACTGCATCGTATTCATCCGATGCCAGCACTGAAGCCAGGTCGCCATGTCTCCGCTCGATTCCGAGTTTATTGCCGACGGTGTTCAGCAGCCTTTCATCCGGTTCGCAGATACCGACGTGTGCCACGTCCGGGAGAGCCGCGTATGCGGCTGCCCAGGTTTGTCCAAAGTTTCCGAGTCCCACAACGGCGATACGGATCTTTCCAGCAGTCATCTTTTTATCTCCATTGATAATACCAAAGATCTACCGGGCAATATGAATACAATTATTCTATTTTTGTGTAGTCGGACGTGAGCGTTAAATCTCCCGACTTCACATTCATAAAGCAGGCAGTTGTTCCCTCGGGCTGCGTGGCGGTTACCACCCACTGATCAGCCTTTCTCTTCAGCTTTGCAGGTGATTCGAACCACTTCCTTTTACCGGTTATCCCAGTATCAGCAGTTGATATTAGAATGGCCTCATCCAAAGGCCTTGATGATTCAAAAATCACTGTGAAGTGCCCGTTCTCTGTCTCGGAAGAAATTTGCCTGGCCCAGGGATTGCCCTCTTTGACAACGCCGTCTGCGAAGGCATAGCTATCCGGAGGTTTCATGCCGGCCTGGTGTCCGTGTTTCATGCCGGGGATCAGACATACCATGTAGGGCCCAGATACAGTGCGATAGCAGGAAGCCTGTTTGTCCAATGGAAAGTGCTGGTCTCCCGGCCAGGAGAGCCACAGGGTCGGGGTTTCCACTTTTTTTAAGCGCAGGATAGGATCCCAGACTTCCTTGTAAAGGGCATTGTTTCCAAGTGCTCTGCCGTATTGATTGGCCGCCTGGGACATGTTCCCGCATCCGTACGTCGGAATCGCAAAAGCGAAGCGGTCGTCGATACCGATAACCGTGCTTGCAATAATGCCTCCCCAGGAGATACCCATCAGACCGACTTTCGCACTATCTACCTGCGGCAGGGAACGAAGTAACGAGTTGGCGAGGATTGCATCGGCAACGGCGTGATACATCCACTGTTCTTCAATCGGTTTGTCTGAATCACCGTAAATACCTGCGCGAGTTGGTCCCGGCCAGGGATGTTTTTTCCACCTGTTGCGCCTATTGACGCCGGGTTTTCCAGGCTCCCTTTCATCTATCTGTCCTTCTACTGCGATACTGATTGCCGCGTATCCGCGGGCATTCCACCTTTCAACCCACTCCTTAAAGGCGGTTCCGCCACCGCCATGGACTAACACGATCCCCGGGACCTTATGGCTCGACGATGCGTCCTCAGGGATACCGATCCAGGCATAGACGCGGGTTGGT
>JAJEAX010000014.1 GCA_022822565.1 Candidatus Latescibacterota bacterium | reverse complement strand
CAAAGATCGCATTTGCCCCCCACGCGCTCCAGGCAGGGGATAGCACGTCGTTCCAACCCAGGGCGCGCCCGAGTTGAATACATCCGTAAAATGCAAAGCAGATGAGCAAGCACATGCCAATTTGAACGGGGCGTCCCGTTCGTTGCATACGAGAGGCCAGAGGCAGGCCAAAAAGGGCAATAACGAAGTTCGCAAATGGAAAGGCCAATCGCATGTGGAGTGCCACAGATTCACGAAGCGTCTGACTGCCGTTGCGCGCTTTGCGATGGATAAAGTCCGTCAGTTCGGAATACGTCATCTGATCTTCGGGCACGACATCGCGGACGAGGTCTTCGGGCGTCAGGGTCACATCTTTTGCCGCCCACACGCGAAATGCGCGATAAAATTCTTTTCCATCTAAAAATACGCGCCGATCGCCGTTCATAAAATGCCATTCTGAGGCAGCCCAAACCACCTCTTCGGCGCGAACGCGCTCTGTGAGTGCCCCGCCTTCATGTTTGTCGAGGACTACATGCCGCCCTTTCATAGCCGCGGCGTCGTATTCTACCATTGACAAAACGCGCCTGCCCGTATCTCGCAGCGCGACCTGTATGCGGACGGACTGAGGCCCGATTGCCGATTGACGCGGTTGTTCAATTTTCGATCGCGCCCGATTTGCTCGCGGCACGACTTGATCGGTCATCGCAGCGGCCAAAAGACTGATTCCAAGAGCCAGCATTTGCAATGGAATCACGACTTGATAAAGACTTATGCCGGCACTTTTCATTGCCAGCAGTTCTCCGCGCTGTATCAGCCCCCCCATACAGAACAACCCCGCGAGCAAGACCGCCATTGGAAGCACGAGGACGACAATATATGGCAAATAACAGAGATAATAAGATAGAATTGTCCCCAGGCCCACTTCGCGGTCTATAAATGCGCTGAGGCGATCTACCAGGTCAATGACGACAAAAACAACGGCAAAAGCCAGCAAACTGACGCCAAAGGGCATTGCAAATTGGACGACGACATAGCGGCTCAAAATACGCACGGTTATCTCCTTTTTGCGCCCCACTCGCAGATAATTCGCGCAGACAGAACAGCACCTATAAGGGCGGTCAATACATTGGGCATCCACATCGCCAACCAGGGCATGAGTACACCTCGGTCAGCCAATTTTTCACCACCGATAAGAAAGATCCACCAGATTAAAAAAAAGCCAATGCTAATCGCCGCGCCAATTGCCGCACTGCTGCTGCGCGCCCACACGCCGATAGGCGCGCCCACCAGTACAAATGCAACACAGGCTGCGGGGATTGAAAATTTTTTGTGTACTTCCACGCGCAATCGATCTGCGGCTCTCGACTTATGGCGTGCAATCCGCGTATCGGCTGCTCCACGTCCCAATACAGCGCGCAGAGACTGCACGGGTTTTGCATCTGCGGAATCTATTAACACTTCGCGCACAAACGCATCTAAAAGGTTCGCCCTCTTGACCTTCGCCTGATGCAATTCGCTTTCATACTGAGAGATTTTATGCCGCATGGTGGCGATATCCATTTCTCGATCATTGCGATATGCCGATGAAGACCTCGACAGCTGTTGGCCCGCATCTCCGAGCCGCAATCTGAATTTGGCATAAGTCGTGAGTGCATAGACTGTGGGATCGTCTGGATCAATGCGGTGCATTTCCCCATTAAAAAGATAGAGCAGTGCCTCGTCTCGCGCTTCGTCAAATTCTACAACGCCCGAATCGGCAACCGCTGTTTCGGGGTACCCATTGCTATTAAAGCTATATACCAGCAAGTCGTAAAGAACATTGCCACCTGTATCGGCGCGATCAAACAAAATCTGATAATTTTTGAAATCGCCAATCATTACTCCGGCCTTGTCGGCCAGCGCGACCGCGGGGCGTTTGCGGTGAATATCTGTCATCAACACGCGGGCGC
The DNA here is from genome assembly GCA_022822565.1 of Candidatus Latescibacterota bacterium. Taxonomy (GTDB): domain Bacteria; phylum Latescibacterota; class UBA2968; order UBA2968; family UBA2968; genus VXRD01. The sequence goes on along the minus strand of JAJEAX010000014.1, from coordinate 25,923 downwards.
GGTGATTAAATTCGGGCAACACGCGATCATTAAAAACCACCAGTCCAATTCCCAGCAGTGCGGCGACGAGTAGTACCGGTCCTACAACCTGGTGAATTCCAATGCCCAATGCGCGCATGGCCACAATTTCGCCTGCGGCACTTAATCGGCCAAATGCCAGCAGGGTACTGACCAACACGGCCATTGGAACGGCGAGGGCAATCATCCAGGCTGTGTTTAAAAAAAACAACTCAAAAACCACACTTATGGGGACGCCTTTTCCCAGAATTCGATCGAGCATTTGCAAAATGAGATCGATGACCAGAAGAAAGATGATAACGGAAAAACCAAATAAAAATGGCATCATCAGTTCGGATAGCACATACCGACGCAAGCGCATGAGGAACCTTTTTTAAAAAAATGAGTTTAACGACAACGAAATATACGGCTTTTTACCTCCAAAAAAAAGACGCGCTTACCGATGTTATTCCCCGCCAATTTCTGAGGATTTTACCTTGACTTTCATGTGGCTTGTGCTATTATGTACTTTGTTCAATGACCCATCGCCCGCTCCTTAATACAACTTTCCGACTGTTACCCAAAGCCCTTATGAAGTTTATTCACATTCACCTGTGGTCACGCAACCTCAGTGTTTTGTCTTTTCTTGCGTTTCTCTGCCCGAGTATTGCTCTTGCCACGCCGGGTTTGCGCCCGCAAATAGGTGTGTCAACGCTTGAAGCCTTTTTGCGCGATACGCCTGGATCCGCTTCTTATTTTCCTCAAAGACGCCCTTATGCGACCCCTACGGCGCAACTGATAGAAACAGAAACCGAATATACACTGATGGTGTTCCGCGACCTGGGGGGCGCGCCCTATGGTCTTCCGGTGATTATCAGTCTAAGCGACTTTATGCGTTACAAGTTCCACCATGATACCCATCGCCTTGCACTGGAGCGATTGGGAGGCCGCATGGTTGACGATGAAGAAGGCGATGGATTGATTGATGTCAAAATACCGATTCGCGTTCCCCAGCGTTTGAGTGCTATTACTGGGGAAGGGGCTGCCAATCTTACCATCAGAGGGCATCGCCGCATCGAATTGTCGGGTCTCTCGCAATACACTTTGGGACAGGCGCAAGCGGCTCACCTGAGCACATCTCGCTTTCCCACTATCAATTTTGAGCAAGAGGCCCAACTCGCTGTTGAAGGCACCATTGGCGATCGGATCATGGTTTCGTTGGAGCAAAATAGTGAGCGACAGGGATTTGATCTGGCCGAGGGCCTGCGCCTGCAATACACAGGCGATGAAGACGGCATTATTGAAACCATAGAAGCGGGCAACACGTCGCTGGCATTGCCCGGTACCCGCCTGATTGGATTTAGCGGCGGCAACAGAGGTGGGCTATTTGGCATCAAAACGCGGGGGCGGGTTGGCGCCATCAATTTTACGGTTGTCACATCTCAAGACAAATCGTCGAGCGATCGCCAGACCTTTACGGGGCAAGGGCAAGAAAGATCCGATGAAATCCACGATTACGAGTACGTCGAAAACATCTACTTTTTTCTCGATAACACTTATCGAGAAAATTTCCGCAACGGCTTGTTCCCCGCGCCGGGCGATCGCGTCAATGAACAGAGCGTGCGCGTATTCATAAACGACTATAACGCGCAAAACGACCTCGAAGACTCGGCCATTCCCGGCGTTGCATACCTCGCGTGGAACAATGGATCGCCCGATGAAGCGGCATCGCGCGGTTTTGATAAGGGCGTTGAAGAAGGTATGTTTCACGAACTCGACCCCTCCGAATTTACGACTTTACCCGAAGGCTATCTCATCCATGACCGGGGTCGGGTATCGAGGGGCTACACGCTTGCGGTGGCTTATCAAACCGCGTCGGGTGAAAATTTTGGTGATATACAATTTATTCCCGAGCCGGGAAATCCCGACAAAAAAATTCAACTCAAGCTCATCAAGGCCAGACAACAACGCCCCACAGACCCGACCTGGAAACTCGCGTGGCGCAATGTCTATAGTCTTGGCGGGCGCAACATCGATCAAACTGGTCTGTTCGTCGGCATCTTTCGCAAGGTGCCGGGTGAAAGTGAACAGGATAATCAGGAGGGCAGGGCATTCCTGGAAATTTTTGGACTCGACCGGCACACCAACGGCTCTTCTGAATCTTCTCCACCAGATCGGCTCATCGATATAGGCACGGGGAATCAGATCCCCGGTCTGAATCTCGCCAGAGGGCATCTCGTTTTTCCCTTTCTCGAGCCTTTTGGCGAGGAGGGGTTGGGGGCACCCGACCTCGAGGTGCGCGTGTCGGGCATTTACAACGAAACCAATGTGTCCAACCGCCAGGACGCAGGGCGGTATGTTATTCGGGTGCGTTCGACGAGTCAATCGACCGAATTCAACCTCGGCGGATTTGGTGGATTGGTTAAAGACAGCGAAGTCGTGCGCCTGAACAGCCGAACCTTAAGACGCGATGAAGACTACACAATAAATTACGAGATAGGCCGTTTGAAATTTATTGGCGAGGCAGAAAGCCAGGTTGCAGATCCCACGGCCGAATTGGACATATCGTATCAAACCAAAGATCTATTGGGTTTGGGGCAATCGTCTAAAAGCCTTTTGGGCCTGCGTCTCGAACGGCCTTTTGAAGATCAGTATTCACTTATTGGCATGACCTTGCTATACGGCAGTCAAAGTACCGCCACGCCGCGCGTTCGGGTGGGGCAGGAACCCACGCGCACTATTTTGTGGGATGCCAATGCCCGCTTTCGGATGCAACCCAAACTGTTGAGCGACCTCGTCAACTCCATTCCTCTTGTGAATACGCAAGCTCCGTCGTCTATCGACATGGACTTTGAAATCGCGCAGAGTTTGCCAAATCCCAACACCAAAAATGTGGCGTATATCGATGATTTTGAAGGCGCTCTGAATAGTACGCGATTTGCGATTGGAAAAATTGGGTGGAATCGCGCAAGTGTTCCCGTTCGCAACAACAGATCGCTCACATTGCCACAAGGGCGGCTTACGTGGTATAATCCCATTGACCGCGATAGGGCATCTCTTTCCCGAATTCAGCCCACCCGCGATGACATAACCGCGGAACAAGACATTGTCGATGTTCTCAGACTGCGGTTTGATCCCGCGCGTAGCAATGGTTTTCCCATTCGCTCGCAGAATAGCGAAAGTGGCATTCCCCAACAATCATGGGCGGGTATTATGCGCTATGTCAATGGCCTCGATTTGTCGCGGTCTAAATTTCTCGAACTCTGGATTCGGGGAGACGACGGGCATCTGCACATCGATTTGGGCGACGTATCTGAGCGCGTCCTTCTGCCCCTCGATCATCCCCTGTACAATGATCCAGATGATCGAGAGCGATTTCAGAGTGGCTTTCGCACAGAGGACAAACCCATCGGCGGCTTGCCCACAGGAGACGATATCGTTATCGAAGAAGAGGACATTGGTCTGGATGGATTGACCGATGCCGAAGAAGCCGAGGTTTTTCGACTAATATTTCCAGGTGTAACTGTGCCCAACGATCCTTCGGGAGATAATTTTGAAGATGTAGATCAAAACACGACAGATATTCTGCGCCGCTATCCCTCTGGCCTAAACGGAACAGAGGGCAACAGGGCAGAGCGCCAATCTCGACCAGATACCGAAGATCTCAACGGCAATGGCTTTCTCGACCAGCGAGAAAGTTTTATCCGATACAGCGTTGATTTGTTCAGCAATCGGGGCCTGTCCTCTGTATCGGGCACATTTACCGGCCCATCTACGCTTGTACCCGGCACTGAATCCGATCTCTTCCCCGAATTGGGTGGTGTTGCGGATCCCCCGTGGCGTTTATTGCGGATTCCCCTCAAAGGACAAGACGCGCCCCGCACCTTTGAAGGCAATCCCGACACCACATTTGCCAGCGCGCTTGACTTTGTGCGCGTCTGGTTCGAACACAACGATACCACCTCTGTCGAAATCTATACTTTTAACGCAACTGGTAGTGAATGGCAGGAAGATCCGGTCGCTTTCGGGCAGTCTTCTGGCGATTTTCAGGTTTCGACTATTGGCACCAACAATTCCTTTTACGAGTCCCCCCCGGGACTCGAGCGAGAAATTGATCCCACCACTGGTATCCGTTTGTCGGAAAATTCTCTGGTGCTTGAATTTGTCGATCTCTACCCGGGCGAATCCATCTCTGCGTCTCGCAACTTCGTCGATGGTGATGACTATACGGAATACGGTGTTATGACGCTGTTTTTACACGGCGGAAACCCGGCTGATCCAACGTATAATACCAATTTTTCAGACGCAGCAGATTCCGTGAGCACTGGTCCCAGTCCCATCGAATTTTTCATGCGATTTGCTCCCATCAATGACGATTCTCTCAACTTTTACGAATATCGGTCGCGGGTTTATCGCGGCTGGGCAGAAGAAACCAATACCGTGCGCTTAGACCTCGAGATCATGTCGCAACTCAAAGGCCAATTACTGGACCTTCAATCCATTGAGCAAGCATCTGATACCGTTAGTGTTGCGCTTCGCCGTGGCGACTTTCTCGCTCGCTACGACAAAGAGGGCAATCGCATAGAGATCGACGTGGATGGCCGCACCTATATTGTGCGCGGCAATCCCGCGTTGTCTTCGATTAGAGCCTTTACTGTGGGGATCCGCAACCGCGGTGATGAGATTCTCCTGGGTGAGAACGAGATATGGATAGATGAATTGCGCGTTGATGAAATCCGCAAAAAACCAGCTTTATCTGCCCTGGCTGATACGCGCATAACCCTCGCCGATCTGGGCAATTTGACGGTCAATCTGGAACGGCGAAGCGGCGATTTTCAAGACCTGCAAGGCAGAGCTTCGGGCAATACCACTACGCGCTTCAACTTTGACAGCCAGCTCAATATCGACAAATTTTTCCCCAAAGAATGGAACACTTCTATACCCGCCCGATTTAGCTATAACCGCTTTACATCAAGCCCTCGCATACGCCCGGGATCGGACATTGTGCTCACTCCCGAACAAAAAAACAACGAAAGCGATGTGCGCTCTCAGACGCGCTTTACCATTTCGCTGAGAAAGCGACCTGCCCGCGAAGACCCGAGCTTGCTGTCTCGCATTTTTTTTGACAAAGCCTCCACGTCACTCAACTATAGTTCTGATGCATCGACAACGGGTGCGATTACGCAGCGCAGGCGAAGCCAGAACCAGAACTTAAACGGCAACATGACCTATAATCAGGCGTGGTCTCAGCGCAAGACTCTGGCTATTTTCAAGTGGTTGCCCTTTTACAAGCCGCTCAAAGAGGCGCAGTTTTTTTACCTGCCCAGCAGTATCAATTACAACCTGCGTTTTAATCGCGGGGTATCGGACCAAACCTCATTTCGCGCCATCGCTGGCGACACTTCAAATGTGATTGATACGGTGCGAGAAACCTTCAATCTGACCGAAAGTTACGCTATAAAACTCTCGCCATTCCGCAGTCTAAATGCCGATTATTCGCTCACGATCAACCGCGATTTGCGAAATGGATATGCCCTGACCCAACTTCAATTTGGACGAGAAATATCGCGTAACCAATCGCTCAATTTCAGATTTACACCGCGCTTTTCCAACTGGATTACCGTGAACCCGTCGTATTCGGCCACGTACACGGATCGCTTTGAAATCGGTGGGGAGCGCGTGCAGTACGGCAGCGTCCGGCGCGGCCTTACTGTCAATAGCCAGCAGACGGCGAATGCGCGTGTCAATCTCAACCTGCCCGGGTTGTTTCAACGCTGGACGCGCGGATCCGGCAAAGATGGTGGCTTTCCCATTTTGCAATGGATTGGGAAAGTAGGCGGTCGTCTTCAAAATGTGACGAGCAGTGTTTCTCAAAATAAATCAAATAATTTGTTTGGTCTCACAGCCCGCCCATCATTGGCCTATCAATTTGGCTTTCAAGATACGGTACAGGTCCCTATTGTAATCACGAATTCGGGAACGAGAACCAATGCTATCAATGTGCGAAGACAGGCGCAGGTATCCAGTGGTATTCGGCTGCCTCTGGGCCTGAATTTCAACACCTCTGCCAATTATTCTGAAAACGAACGCACGGGCAATACACTCGGCAAAGACGATCAGGTCGTCTTTCCCAAATTTGACGCGAGTTGGCGCGGTCTCGATCGCGTGCCTTTGATCGGCTGGTTATGGGTCAGTTCCAATGCCACTTTTGGATACCAGGAATCGCGCACCCGACGGGGCGATGGCAGCCTCAGTCTCTCGCCGCTTTATCTGACAAGCGATGCCAAAGAAATATCCTACAATCCACTTTTTCAGTGGAGCGCACGCTGGAAAGGCGATGTGAATACGACATTTAGCCGTCGCGAAACGAGCACAGATGAAATCCGCTACCAGCGCAATGTGACTGTCGATACCGCTTCTGTTCAACCGACTCTTGCCGACCGCCTGCTTTCAACCACTTTGACGGAAAACGGTACATTGCAAGCAGATATGCGCTATTCGCTGCGCGGACAATTTCAAGGCACTCTCGATCTCACGCTTTCCTTTTCGCGCACCTCGAATACGCAAACCGAAATGCCCCGAAGTGCCGAACCCGATGTGCCAGCCGAACCCATTATCCGCCAAAACTCGACATCCTGGTCTGTAAGCCTGGGGACGCAATATGCCTTTAGCTCGCGATTTACAGGCGGTACGACGTTTCGCCATGAACGGCGCAAAGACCACCTGCGTGAACTCACAAATGTGACCTGGGATTTTCGATTCTGGGGTGAAATCGGATTTCAATAATTGGACTTTTCTATGTTTACTTTTAACCGCAACGAACAAATTATCTTATTGCTGCTTTGCGGCGTTCTTATTGTAGGGGTTGTCATCCGTTATCTCGACAGTAGAGATCCGGATAATATTCCCGATTTTGAGGTGCGTAAAAATGCCGTGGAAGTTCCATCGCCAGAAGAAAAGGCAGAAGTTCCACAGGTTACATCTCTACCACAAAGGCAGAGTCCAGCCCCATCACCGAAAAAAAATGTTCCCCAGGCGAGAGAATTGATCAATATCAACTCTGCAACGGCAAAAGAGTTTGAACGCTTGCGCGGTATTGGGCCTCAAATTGCGGGACGCATTGTGGCCTATCGCGAAAAAAATGGAGCATTTAAGCGCGTTGACGATATTACAAAGGTCAGGGGAATTGGTCCCAAAACCCTCGAGCGCTTGCGTCCGCACCTTACGACGAGTACGCCATGAGTACAGCTACGGGCATTCATATTTTGGGCAATACGCTACGCGTGGCTCACATTGAAAAATTGGACAATGCGTACTATCTCAGGGGTCTGATTAACCAACGTGTATCGGAGGCGTTTGATTTTGATCCTCAAAAAGAGGTACCTGAACCCTTTGTTGAGGAATTGGGACAAGCACTTGAAATCCTGTCAAAACCGCTCGGCACACTTTCTTTTTGTCTTTCGGGTAGCCTGTATCACATGCAAAAAGTCCCCCTCGAAGTCGCGGGAAAAGAAGACCTCCACGAGCAGATTTTGTGGGAAGCATCGCAGGCACTCATTTCTCCTATCGACAATAGCGCAATCGACTTTATTCCGGTAGGGCGCGTGGCTTTTTGGACCGCAGTACGCAACGGGGTGATTGACGCACACGAAACCCTGTGCTCTGCACTGGGAGAAACCCGCATGCATCTCTCTGTCGCTCCTCTGGCCTTATTTTGTACGGGACTACCCGCTGGCGTATGGAAGTCGGGTAGGCAGATGGCTGTTCACAGAGACCCCGCTGGATCTTTTTACATTTCCGTTGAAAATGGTATTTTAATCGGCGTTGAAACAGCCGGTCCTGATTCTTCAAATTTAAAACGCTGGCTCTCTCTCGCCCGTTCTCCACACCGCACCTGCAAACAGGTTTATCTATCGGGGGATATACCGCCCATCGATCCGCCAGCTGACCTCAGCCTTGCAGAACATCCAATATTTCGCGGTATAGATACTGCGCACTTGCCAAAACGAGATCGCGCAAAACTTGGACACGCGAGCAGATTTGCCCTTGCCTTTGGCGCGGGGTTACACAAACTAATGATATCGGAGACCTCATAACAAATGTCAGACTTTAACGATCAGATTGTACAAATGCAAGAAACCATAGCGCGTATCGAGCGAAAATTAGATCAGATGACCATAGCGCAGGCTGCAATTCGAGACCTTCGCGAGATTAAGAACAGAGTTTATAAAGAAGCTATCAGCGGTGCGCGAGAACGCCGGGAAATTTTTTCTATTCTCGATAACATCCAGAAAAGTATCGCCGATCTACAGGCCAGAGCCAGCACCCGATCAGATCGGCGAACAGCCATTCCCTCGACCGAATTGCGGGTTGGGATATTTGTCGATGTGCAGAATATCTTTTATGCCGCAAAATCATTTAATGCGCGTCTCGATTTTGAAAAGCTTCTGGAACTAAGTGTGGGCAAACGCCGTTTGATCCGCGCTATCGCCTATGTCGTGCAATCGCCAGATGTTGACCAGAGTAATTTTATCTCGATGCTCCAACAAAAGAGCTACGAAGTGAAAAGAAAAGATTTGCGGCAGCGCAGTGATGGATCGGCCAAAGGCGATTGGGACATGGGCATGGCCATTGATATTATGAGATTTGTCAATAAACTCGATGTCGTGGTTCTCGTGAGTGGCGATGGTGATTTTGTACCTCTGGTCGAACTCGTTAAAACCCTGGGACCGCGTGTTGAAGTCATTTCTTTCACCTACAATACGGCGAGAGATCTCATCAACAGCGCAGATGAGCATATCCCCATTGAAGAGGCTCTGCTTTTGAAAAATAGCGCACAGGCAGAGTCCGCAACATAGCGAATTTTCCCATGTTTGTCGATCTAACCAGAATTTATGCCCGTTCGGGCAACGGCGGCAATGGATGCAAAAGCTTTCGCCGAGAAAAGCATGTGCCGCGAGGAGGGCCAGATGGCGGCGATGGCGGCAATGGGGGAGATGTCGTCTTTATATCGGACCCGGGCCTTTCCACACTGCTCGATTACCGGTATCGACAACACTTGAGTGCAGGTCATGGAGAACATGGGTCGGGCCAAAAGAAAGCGGGACGACGGGGTGAAGACGCTGAAATTCCCGTGCCGGTTGGCACGCTCATCAAGGATACAGAGACAGGCGAGATCCTCGCGGATTTGACCGAACCCGGTCAGCGCATTGTTTTGATTGAGGGCGGTCGTGGCGGTCGTGGCAATGCGCGTTTTGCCACGGCGACAAATAGAGCGCCAGAGTATGTTCAGCCCGGAGAAGCGGGGCGAGAACGCCAGTTGGAACTCGAGCTTAAACTCATCGCCGATGTCGGTCTGGTCGGCCACCCAAATGCAGGCAAATCGACCCTTCTCTCCAGAGTTTCTGCGGCGCAACCCAAAATTGCCGATTATCCCTTTACGACTCTGCAACCCAATCTGGGCATTGTCAAATGCGGCGATTACGATAGCTTTGTTATGGCAGATATTCCCGGCTTGATTGAAGGGGCACATCTCGGTAAAGGGCTTGGGTTCCAATTTTTGCGCCATATCGAACGCACGCGCGTTCTCCTTTTTATGGTCGATGTCGCCAGCCCCAATCCCGAATGCGATTTGGCTGTTCTCAAAGAAGAACTCGACCGTTTCAGTCCCAAATTGCGTGAGAAACCCGCGATGCTTATTGCCACCAAACTGGACTTGTTGCCGCCGGAACAACGCAAGGGGCCATTTTTTCAAGGTCAAACAGATATGGGCATTTCCTCTGTCACAGGTCAGGGTTTGGACGCGCTTATCCAGAAGTTGCGGGATCTGATAAGGCAGATAGACGCACAGGCGTAGCAAAAAGTGAAACGAAAAAAAATGGGGCGAGAGTCGTCAGTGACTCTCGCCCCATTGGTTGTGGTGCGACATACAGGATTCGAACCTGTGACCTCTGGTTCCGGAGACCAGTGCTCTATCCAACTGAGCTAATGCCGCAGATGATCTCTCCGACGGGCAGACTACGGATAAGGCCCCTTCCCTCATGGTCTATACCAGAGTGTGTCACAGCCGTTTGTGGCTGAAAACTTCGGCATATCCAGGGTCAGGGGCTAAACCCATAACACCAGTGTAGTATCTCGCCTTTAGATCTTCTTTTTATGTCGGTCTCTTCGGCGCCTTTTTTTTCGCTTGTGCGTTGCGATTTTTGCGCGTTTGCGCTTTTTTCCGCTGGGCAAGAGCTACCTCCTGTGGGTGCATTAGCTGGATGAAAGAACAGAAACCTCAGAAATAGAATTACGCAATTCACGTGAGGGTTTGAACACGGGCATTGCGCGCGAGGGAATTTTGACCACCTCGCCTGTTTTGGGATTGCGACCTGTGCGCGGTGCGCGATGAACGACTTTAAACGTGCCAAAGCCGCGAATTTCGATGTGTTCACCCTGCTCCATTGCCGCAATGATCGAAGTGAGAAAGCCCTCTACGACGACAGAGGTATCTGTTTTGGTCAACCCCGTAGCGTCGGCAATCTGATTGACAATATCAGCTTTGGTCACTGCATCCCCTTTCTCAGTATTTACAGACGTACTTCTCCCCTAAGCGCGTGAATGATAAAAAAACCGATTATCCTTGTCAATACACAAATTTGCATGCGCATGCCAGTGATATTGCATTCAGGCCTTAAAGATCAGCCTCCCACCTGTAAATTTCGAGATCGACGCGGCCATTGACAAATACGATGCCTTCTCGTTTGAGGCGGGCTTCCTGGTCGTAATGTGCCATGTGATTCCCGCTGCGAATGGACACCATCCCCCGCGCATTGATGACCCGGTGCCAGGGACAGGATGTGTGCGGTGGCAGTTCCGATAATGCCCTGCCTACTTCGCGCGGTCCACATCCGACCCGTTCGGCAATCTGCCCATAAGTCGCCACAGTTCCTTCGGGGATTTTGGCAACCTCTCTGTAAATCCGTTGGTATTTTTTATCGATCTGATTTTTCATGGATACCTTTTAAGTAGATATTGGACGAGTATTTTTCGCCGCGCAGGTGCGATTTCAAGTCTGGGCATTGGCGTTGGATATTTTTTTTGATACGCCAGCAATCGAGCATTGTCTTTTGCGTACGCCGGGGGATCAGTCAGAAATGCTTCCAGCGATTCGGGTGTCCACTTGCTTTGCAGGCCCTGTAGGCGCGGTGCCTGAGAACCGCCAGTGCCATTGATTTCATGGCATCTTGCACAACCCGATTCGATAAATACGGTTTTGCCATTGGGGGGGGCAGAACAGGCCATCATGAGGATCAATACACACAGAATGCTACACAGGGCAATGGCGATCAGGTGTTTCACCTATTACCTCTTATTTCTTGCATCATTTCCCGGTTTGGATATATCTTGATAGTCTTACAAAATGGAGGAATGGCTATGAAACACATTTATATTACCGGGAGTAAGCGCACGGCGATTGGTGGATTTATGGGGGGCTTTGCCGAGGTATCTGCGCCTGAATTGGGCAGTGCTGTTGCGGCTGCTTCGATAGCACAGGGGGGCATACCTGGCGATGAAGTCGATGAAGTAATTTTTGGCAATGTGCTCAGTGCGGGGCTGGGCCAAAATGTCGCGCGTCAAGTTGCCATTGGCGCAGGTCTCGATACTTCGGTGGGAGCGACAACGATCAACAAAGTTTGCGGTTCGGGGCTCAAATCCGTTGTGCTCGCCGCTCAGGCCATCCAGTGCGGCGATGCCGATTTGATTCTCGCTGGAGGCGCGGAGAACATGAGCCGCGCGCCCTATCTTCTCGAAAATGCGCGAACGGGTTACAGACTGGGGGCAGGCGAACTCGTTGACTCAATGATCCGCGATGGCTTATGGGATGTGTACAATGATTTGCACATGGGCACATGTGGCGACCGATGTGCTGAACGCTACGATTTTTCGCGCGAAGATCAGGATGATTTTGCCATCAGCAGTTATAAAAGAGCACTTCGCGCCGATAGTGAAGGCCGATTTCGCAGCGAAATTATACCCGTAAAAGCATCCTCTGGCAAGACAATTACAACAATAGACAGGGATGAAGAACCCCTGAGATTTGACGAGGACAAACTCCGCCAACTGCGCCCTGCATTTTCAAAAGATGGCACTGTGACGCCCGGAAATGCGTCGAGTATCAACGATGGTGCGGCGTCTGTTATCGTCCTTTCAGGCGAAAAAGCAGAAGGTTGCGGTATCGCACCCGAGGTTGAAATTTTGGGTTATGCCACACATGCCCAGGAGCCGGAGTGGTTCACACTCGCACCTATCGGTGCCATCTCCAAACTTCTGTCCAAACTCACCCTTAAGGTCTCTGATATCGATCTGTTTGAAATCAACGAAGCCTTTTCCGGCGTTCCAATGGCAGCGGCCCATGACCTGGGCATCCCGGCGGAAAAACTCAATGTCAATGGCGGTGCTGTCGCGCTGGGACATCCCATTGGGGCGAGCGGCACGCGCATTCTCGTAACGCTTATTCACGCCTTAAAGCGCGCCGACAAGCATATTGGCATTGCCGCACTCTGCATTGGCGGAGGTGAGGCGGTCGCACTGGCTGTTAGGCGGATTTAAATTCCTCACAGACCCAGGAGATAGGAGAGTTTGAGGAGCACCGAGCGGTTGCGCCGGGTCAGGGTCGGATCGGTGCCATAAGCGCTGTCGAAGACGAGAAAAATGTCGCTACCGGGTCGATACCGGTAGTTGAGGAGAAAGTTCGCGCTTGCGAACTCTTTATCGTTGTTCCACTGTACAAAGAGTTTGACAAAAAAGTCTGTGGAAAAGGAGTACTGCAGGCGATTGCTGAGCGTGTGGATGTTAAAGTTCCCCTGCGGAAGTCGGACCCAGTCGCCCTGATATTCCGCCTCATAAGACAGTTGGCCAGAGGGGCGAAAAGAGCTTTCCGAGCGTATGGTATAGCGTCTTCCCGTGTAGTACGTGCCGACCTCGACGACAATGCCGGGACGCAGTTTTCTGGCCCGGCTGGGACGCGGTCCCGTGGCAAATGTCGTGAAGGTATATTTTCCGGCGGGAATGCTCACATTTTTGCGGCGTGCGGATGGCTCGAATGCCTCATCGACCACGTCGTAAGTGCGTTTTATTTCGAATCGCCAGTAGTCGGCTGTATTAAAGATGGCAAATGTCGAGAGTTCGACTGTCCAGTATTTCACATTGTTGTTTTGGTCTGTGAAGATCTGCGCTTCGGGACCGATTGACATGTAGCGAATATTGGCGAATTTCGGCCTGGGTCTGTAGCGCGCATAGAGGTCATAGCGCCTGAAACCCTCCAGTCCACTTCTGCGGTTGATGAATCCCACGGCGGGGTCAAATTGTTCCTCGACATCGAGAAATTTGAGACGTGCCCAATACTTGGTACCGCGGTAGTTCATAGATACAAATCGCGCATCGTCTGCGTTTTCAACCTGTGAATCCCAGGTTCGCGCGGCAAAGGCCTGGAAATTCAAGGTTGACGTTGGGGAATAGTTGAAATCTATGCCGCCCGCGCGATTGTACTGGTTCCATCCCTCGTGAGGGTCATCGATTTGTTTGTTGACCATGATGAAACCGAAGTTTGACCGCGCGAATACGTCGCGTCTTATGCTGAGTACCGAGTAGTTGGTGCGGTGGACCTGGACCGTGTCGCCATCTTCTGCGAACAATGCCGCATCGGTCAACACATTGAGGCCGCCAATACTGGTTCGCCCTTCTTTTCCCGCGATTTTTGATCCGACGATAATCGGGATTTTTTTTCCTTTTTCAAGGCCGATGCGCCTGGTGTAAAAAAGGAGGGTGGGCGGTCTGGTGCCGCTGCCGGTTACCCGCGCCAGTTCGCCAAATTGGAAGAGGTTGGCACCTTCGAGGAAGAATTCGCGTTTTTCGGGGAAGAAGAGGCGGAACTGCGTCAGGTTGGTTTGTTCCTGGTCGCCTTCTACCTGTGCGAAATCCGTGTTGTAGGATAAGTCGAGCGAGATGTTTGACGTGATGCCATAGCGCAGGTCGAGACCCGTTTCAAAGGTGCGGCTTTCAGAGGGGGTGGTGGCCTGATCGTCGATGGTCGTGCCCGGCAAGGCGTAGGGTTTGAGGTATATCGGGCGTCTGGCGCGAATGTGCTGGAGGCCGTGCAGTTCCCCGATGTCCGCCATGCGATACCGCTCTGTGGATGAGGAACTTTGCAGACCGACGACGAGTTGGGTTGCCAGATTTTTTCGGGCAAGATAACGCGCGAGGTTGATGCCCCAGGTGACGTCATCTGCTTGCTTAAACCGCAGTTGGCTAAACGGAATTTCGATTTCGACTGTCCATCGGTCGGGATAGTGTTTGGTGCGGGCGACCCAATTGCAGTCCCAATCGCGGTTATAGGTTCGTCCCTCGTTGGAGAGCATTAAGTCGCTTTGCGCCCCAAGGGGATTGACAGAGAAAAAGAAGCCGTTCTGACGGTCGTTGTACGTGTCGAGCAGGATTTGAATATTGTCATCGCCGCGGATTTCGGAATCTCGTCGCATGTTATTTGCGATTAATTGAGAGGCGTCCGGAACGAGGCATTCAAAACCAAAGTAGATGCTTTTGTCCGTGTAGATAATCCGCACGATTGTTTGTTCGGGACTCGGCATCCAGTAGTTGGGATCGCGCTGTACAAAACCTCTGATCGGTGTTGCCTGTGACCATACGGGGTCGTCCAGCGCACCATCTATATTTGGATTTTTATCAACGCGGGCAGCGTAAACAATCCGTCTGGATTTCCGCGCCGATCCGTCTGATGGGGCGTTGCTCAGTGTCACCACATCGCCAGTATTCACTGCTGTTCCGTTGGTCTCTACTATTCTCGTCACGACCAGTTCTGGCAATTCTTTGATGACTTCGAGTTTCGCGCCTGTTTCCTGTCCGTTCTGCACTGTGAGATTTGACCACAGCGGAGCCAAACCGTTCATGCCCGTGACGTAAACGAGGTCTCCTGAGACTTGCTGCACTGTGCCCTCATTCGCCAGCAGGTTTGTAGAGGTCAACAGGATGGATAGACATATCGCTATGGTGTGAATTTTTGGCATGAGTAAAGTGGTGAAATCACTCATTAGAGGGAATGATCAACACCGAGTTTGATCCCGGTTTCGGGGTGTTCATTCATTTGCATATAGGCTTCGGCAACGCGATTAAATGGCACGATGGGATCGATTAAGCCCTCGGCGTTTAGACGGCCTTCAACGAGCAGGTCGTAGGCTTCTTTATTGCCGCGTTTTTTGTCCCATCCGTAATCCAGCCAGGGTTCGCTGTCGGATCTCACGGATATAATGCGAATCCGATTGCGGTGCCATTCGCCAGTCAAATGCAGGTTTTGCATGGGGGTGTTGTAATAAGCTGTGGATACAACGGTGCCCTGATAGCGCGTTGAGCGCAGTGCGTCGGTCATTGCGGCGGACGATCCGCTGGTTTCCATAGATACATCGACGCCGAGTTTTGCGGTGGCTTGCTTAATGACCATGCCCACATCGGCTTCGCGCGGGTCCAGGACGAGGTCCGCGCCGTAGGCTTCGGAAATCAGACACCGCTTTTCAATGGGGTCAATTGCCGCAACCCAGCGCGCGCCTGCGATGCGGGCGAGTTGTACGGTCATCAATCCAATCGCCCCCAGGCCAAAGACCGCGACGCGATCCCCAATGCGAATATTGGCATCTCTGACGCCGCCAATGGCAACGCCCGCGGGATCTGTAGCCATTAGAGCCTGCCACGAGACGCCATCGGGTGCTTTTTCTACGCGGTCCGCCGAGAGTGTATGCGTCTCTCGAACGGGACCATGACCAAAAATCCGATCTCCCACCCGAATATTTGACACATCTTGTCCCACGTCTGTCACTTCGGCGACGTACATATTGCCCAACCGTTTTGGAAACACATCTTTCTGTTTTTGCCCGCGCATGTGCATGCGCCATTCCCAGCTAAAAACATCGGACGCATCGAGGGTATTGGCCTGAAACCCCCGAAATTCAGTACCGTGTTTTACTGCTGAAAATAAGGTCTTCGCGCGTACTTGGTCGGATTTCAAGGGGGCTTCATCGTATTCTCGCAATGCCGTGTGTCCCGGTCGGTCTGCGATGAGTTCGCGTGGCATAAATTATCCTGTGAGGGGTGAAGGCGATCCTATCAAAATAGGATAAGATAAGAAAAGACGGGGGGCAAGTACAATAGGAGCGCAGAAGCAGTCTATTTTGTGCTTGTGTCGGGATGAGAAGTATGTTTGTTAAAAAAAGAAGTTTAATTTATGAGCACAGGGGGCGAAATGCCAAAAGAAAATCACACCATTGCAAAATCACAGGCTCTGCTGAATCGCTATGACGATGTTCTGTTGCGGGGATACATTCCGCATAAGAATATTTTTCGCCAGGCGGACATGGGCTATCCCGCATTTGTTCAGCGCGCAGCGGGGGCGCGGTTTTGGGATGTGGATGGCAATGTGTATTTGGATTATTTAATGGGTTTTGGGCCGATTGTTCTGGGGTATGATGACCCTGCTGTATGCCGTGCGGTACAGGAGCAAATGGCGAATGGCACGGTGTACGGTCTGGCTCATCCCCGGGAGTTGACGGTTGCAGAATTGCTCACCGAAGTTATCCCGGGGGCTGAAGTGGTGGGGTTTTTTATTGGGGGGAGTGCAGCGACTTCAAGCGCGGTGCGCCTATCGCGGGTATATACGGGACGCGATAGAGTGATTATGTGCGGGTATCACGGCTGGCACGATTGGGCACGTCCCGGCGATGTGGGGGTTCCGCAAACTGTCGGCGAGTTGACCTGTGCGGTTCCCTACGGCGATTTAGACGCTCTGGAATCGCGTTTGAAAAAGTATGACAATCAGGTGGCGTGTGTGGTTATGGAGACGATTCAAGCGGGGGGACCACCGGATGGGTTTTTGCAAGGGTGTGTGGATCTGGCACATGCCCACGGTGCAGTCTGCGTGTTTGACGAGACAAAGGTGGGGTTTCGCGTGGCAATGGGCGGCGCGGGTGAATATTATGGGGTTATACCCGATATTGCGACGTTTGGCAAAGCGTGTTGCAATGGGTATGCCGGGAGTTTTATTGCCGGGAAGCGCGAGATTCTGGCGTCGAAAGCGTGCCAGTCTGTGTGGATGACAGCTACCGCGCACGGGGATCCGCTCAGTTTGACGGCAATGGAGGTCGTGATAGGGGAGCTTCAGAGGCGGAATGGCATTGCCTATCAATGGAAGATTGGGAATCGCTTGATCGAAGGTATCAACGCGGTGTGCAAAGCCGGAGGGCTGAGTTATCGGCTCATTGGCGTTGGGCCAATGCCGCGTCCCGTGATGGAAGATTCTGATCGCGACCGCTGCATGGAGATGTTGCGGGGATGTCTTGCACAGGGGTATTACTTACATCCCTCGCATCCGATGTTTCTCTCTCTTGCACACACAGAGGTGGATATTGAAGATACAATAGAAGCGGTGCGCGAGGCGATTGGACGCATCCACAGATGAACGCAGGCATGTCCCTGCGGGTGTAAGCAGGGATAAACGCAGATGAACTGCTCTGAGAGACGGCCACCTGTACACCTCTCCACTGATTCGCCTGTTGGATGGGGCTTTAGGCGAGCTTTTAATCCGCGTCATCTGCGTCATCCGTTTAATCCGCGATCGTCTTTTTCCCCGCGATAGATTTGACAATTTCGAGGTCTTCCTGCTTTTCTTCGGGTGATTTTAAGAGTGGATAGGCTTCGAAGGGTGTGGATTTGGGTTTGTCAATTGGTGGAATTTTAGTAAGTGCTTTTTCGATGGCAGGGCCGAGCCGTTCTGCTTTTTGTGCGGCGTATATTTCGTGTCTCGCTTTGAAGTCGGGCAATACATTTTGTGCGAAATGTTCGAGTGATTCGCATATATGATCGTGTTTGTTGTTGCCTGCTTGCTGCAGGAAGACGACCTGATCGACGCCGATTTCTTCCATTGCTTCGAGGTGGGCGCGTATTTCGTCCGGGGAGCCAATGCAGCCTGTATTTTTTTTCCGTTCGGGTTTGTTTTGCTGGAAGTCTGCCCAGATGTCAAATTCGCCGGGGATGTGAGTGCCGTGGCGATAATAATGTGAAAGTGCATAGCCGAAAAATTGGAATCCTTCGAGACCCTGTGCCCTCGCTGTTTCCCCGTTTTCATGACACATGAATCCGGCGACCATAGCGATCGTGGGATTGACGGCTTGTCCGAGGGGTTCGCATTCGTTTTCAAATGCGGTGTAGTATTCGTCAACCCAGTATTTTGCGTCTTCGGGTTCGATAAAGGCAAAGGTGAGTGCGCCAATACCGTGTTTTCCAGCCCAGCGAATACTTTCGCGGTTGGAACAGGCGACCCACAGCGGGGGATGGGGTTTTTGCAGGGGTTTGGGCACAATATTGCGTTCGGGCATTGAGAAAAATTCGCCGTCATATCCGGGATACGGGTCAGACGCGAGCATTTTGGCGGTTTCCCGGACGGTTTCCGCCCACATTGCTTTTTTTTCTCCGGGCGGGACGTTGAATCCTTCGAGTTCTGCGCGAGAGGCCGATTCGCCCGTGCCCCATTCGACGCGCCCGTCGCTAATCAGGTCGAGGGTGGCGATGCGTTCGGCAACGCGAGCCGGATGGTTGTAATTGGGGGGCATGAGTACAATGCCGTGTCCCAGGCGAATATTTTTTGAGCGTTGGCTACATGCGGCGAGGAAGACTTCCGGTGCTGAGGAGTGGGAATATTCTTCCAAAAAGTGATGTTCAACTTCCCAAACATATTCAATGCCAATCCGATCTGCGACTTCGACTTGCTCGAGTGCGTCTTTGAAAAGCTGGTGTTCTTCGCCTTCTGCCCAGGGACGGGGGATCTGGTGTTCGTAAAAGATGCCAAATTGCATGAATAGATCTCCGGTGATGAAAATGACGGTGTTTGTTGTTCCACTTACATTATACAAACAAAATAATCATGTCAAAAGTGATTAAATCCAGTGTTGATGGAGGATGAAATATGAGCACAGTACTGATTACTGGGGCGAGTGGTTTTATCGGTCGGGCATTGTCGGTCTCGATGGCGGAAGATCACAGGGTGATTTGTATGAGTCGAAAAGATCCAGAGTTGGATTTGCCCTATGTGAATGGCGAGTTTGGCTCTTTTGAAGATTTGCAACAGCTCAATGATGAGGCGATTGATGTGGTGATTCATCTCGCGGCTGTGACTGGCGGTTGTTCGGAGCGCGACGCGCTGATTGTCAATGTGGAGGGTACGCGGTGTTTGATGCGCTATTTGATGGATCGCGGATGCCGCAAATTTGTGATGGCGAGTTCAATCGCAGCGGTTGGGATGCAGAATGAGGCTTTTCGACCGCAGACATTGCCGATTCCCGATGAACACCCCTGTCTGGATCGCAATGGGTATGGTTTGTCAAAATTTTTGATGGAGGAGATCACAAAGTTTTATGCGCGGCAAAATGGCGATATCGATGTGATTAATTTGCGGCTGTCTTCGGTGCCGCACGCTGGATTGCCGCCTTTGCGCGATATTTCTCCGACGCGACAGTGGGGCCTGGGCTCCATGACCATTATGGATTTGCCAGATGCAGTTCGCGTATTCACGCTGTCTGCAGAATCACCGCACAAACCCGGGGTTCGCATCATGAATGCCGCGGGTCCAAAGGCGTGGGTTGCCGTCCCCGTGGCGGAGATTTTTCGCGCCTGGTGGGGCGACGAGGTGGATCTGTCGCATTTTGAACGGCCCGGGCATGAATACGATAGTGTTTACGATGTGAGTCGGATTAGAGAAGAATTGGGTTTTGTGGCAGAGCGGTTGCCGGAACGGGGTTAGGTGAGAAATGGGTAGTGAGATGGAAGTAGGGGCAGGCTCGTGCCCGCCCGTCATCGTTTCTAATTTCCCAACCCTTCCAAAATACCTTTCAGATATCCAATGCTGCGCGCGGCAATGGTTTTTGCATCGGGTTTGAAGTCAAAGACTTCTACGGATATATAACCCTCGTAATGGCGGTCTTTGAGGGCGCGGAGAATGGATGCAAATTGTAAGTCGCCAAATCCCGGACCGCGCAAGTTGGGGTCGTTGACGTGGACATGGCGCATGGCTTTGCCGGCTTCGGCTATCACATCCACATGGGGTTTGTTTTCAGCGGCTGCGGCTTTGGTATCGACCATGGTCTGGAAATTTGGGTGGCCGACATCGGCGACCATTTTGAGGGCTTCAGAGATGGAGTTCAAAATATTGGTCTCTTTGCCCGTGAGTGCTTCGATGCAATATGTGACGTTGTTTTGTTCCATTTCTGAGGTGCAGTTTGAAAAGATATCGACGGCGTATTGCCAGCATTCTTCTCGGTCCCAGCCTTTTTGGAGGTTGCGCTGTGCCGGTGAACCGTGGATCATAATCGACCCACCCAGGTCGCCGCAGAAATTGATCAGTGCTTTGATATAGTCTTCAGTTTTATCGCGGATGGCTTTGTCGGGATGTGTGAGATAAAGCCCCGGTGGACTGGCGAGTAGCCAGTGCAGGCCAACGATTTCGACGCCGGCTTTTTCTGCGGCTTTGCGAATGTCGCTGCGCTGTTTGGCAGAGATCTCTGTGACGCTTTCCGCGAGTGTAAATGGTGCAAGTTCAACGCCGTCGCAGCCGATTTCTGCTGCGTAGTTAAAGACGTCTTCGATTTTCCAATCTTCAAAAAATTCATTGCATACTGCGAGTTTCATGATGCGGTCCTTTCATATTGGTTTTGGAGACGTTACTGGTCAGTAGCGCAATGCGGCTTAGAATATAGCAGAAGACGCCTTTGGAATCACGCAGAATTTTATTGCGATTAAAATGGCTTGACAGGCTCATGGGTTTTCGCTACCATACGGGAGTCTAATGGTGAACTTTATCGTTTCAGAGGAGAACACAATGGCTCAGGAATCGGCTGCTGAACAACAGGTTGATACTGAAGATTATATTATCAAAGTCCAGGGGGTCTGGAAGACCTATCGGATGGGTGACCAGGAAGTGCATGCCCTGCGCGGGGTGTATCTCGATGTGATTCGGGGTGAATATTTGTCAATTATGGGTCCTTCGGGGTCGGGCAAAACCACGATGTTTAACATGGTCGGGGCATTGGATACGCCCACCAAGGGAACCGTATTGGTCAACGGTGCCAATATGGGCGATATGAGTCAGGGACAAATTGCCTATTTGCGCTGCCACAGTGTGGGGTATATTTTCCAGTCGTTTAACCTGATTCCCGTTATGTCGGCACTTGAAAATGTGTCTTTGCCCATGGTGTTTTCGGGCATGTCGCGCAGTGATTACGAAGAAAAAGCCGCACACAAGTTGTCGTTGGTGGGGCTTTCTGACCGCTTGCATCACAAACCCTACGAACTGTCGGGCGGGCAGCAGCAGCGCGTGGCAATTGCCAGAGCTATGGCCAATGACCCCGATTTGATTTTGGCCGATGAGCCGACTGGAAACCTCGATTTGAAGACCGGGCAGGAAATTATCGAGTTGTTGCTCAAGATGCAGGGTGAGAGCGGTGTGACGATTGTGACCAATACCCACGATCACAAAATGCTCGGCGTGTCGGACCGCGTGGTCGATTTGCGCGACGGACAGGTTGAGCGGGTGAGACGGCGCGATGAGATCGAGATTCAGGAAGGGCGTATTGAAGGCTTTGATCCAACGGCTGAGTAATTGATATTACACAGCGTTAAGGCGTTTAGGAATTCGCCCTGACGCAATATAATCCCAATAGTAGGGCAGACCACACAAGGTCTGCCCTATTTTCTTTTTTAGTCAGGAACACTTCCCCAAACGCCTATATTATACGCCAAAATGCCATTGCAAACCCCTGTTTTTTCGAGTAAATTGCAGATATTTGCAAATAAGTCATTTATCATTATATGCAGAAATTGGAGAAACAGGGCCGATTCTACCGGTGAGATTGTCCGGCATGAGTTAGATGCCTTCGCGCGAAGAAAAACGCGGGCACGGTGATCTTGAATGGACTTATGAGAAGTAATAAAACGTTTCGTAAAGTATGGAGACATGACGCGATGAAGAGAACATTAACCATTGACTACGGCGACGAGGTCCTGCTGGCTCTCGGATATACACCCAAGCAGTTCAGCGAAGAGGCCAAGCTCCTCATCGCCGTCAAGCTCTACGAGTTGGGCCGTTTGTCCTCGGGAGGGGCAGCCAAGCTGGCCGGCATTCCTAAACCCTTATTTCTGACAAAGCTCGCCGAATACGGCGTTGATACCTTCCAACTGACTGAGGACGACCTCCAACAGGACTTAGATAGTGTCCGTCGTCATCTGTAATACTTCTCCCATCCAATACCTGTACCAAACAGACATGTTGGAGTTACTACCCGCACTGGCCGGACAAGTGTACGTACCGGAAGCGGTAGTGGCAGAGTTAGAAGAGGGCCAACGTCGGAATGTACTTCTACCTGTGCTGGAAGATCTTTCGTGGCTGATCGTGCGGCCAGTGCGCGACCGGACGCTGTTACCTTTGGTGACACACCTTGGAGATGGAGAAAAGGAAGTGCTCGCCTTGGGGCTGGAAACGCAAGACAAAGGTGCATAATATGACCAAACGCAGACTGCCCATTGGTATTCAGACCTTCCGCGAAATTCGGGAAGAGAACTGTTACTATGTCGATAAAACGCCTCACATTCGGCGGCTGATCGACGAGGGTAAGCACTACTTCCTGTCGCGTCCACGTCGCTTTGGCAAAAGCCTGTTTCTGGACACACTGAAGGAACTGTTTGAGGGCAATGAAGCCCTGTTCGAGGGGCTACACATCCACGACCACTGGGACTGGTCGGTTCGCTATCCTGTCCTGCGATTCGACTTCAGCAGTGGCGACTATCAGAGGCCGGATGACTTGCGGAAGGAAGTGGCGGTGCAATTGGACGCCCTGGAAAACGAAGCAAAGGTCAGCCCGCGCGACGAAAACGCATCAGTTCGCTTGAGCCACTTGATGAAAGTGCTCCACGAGCGCAGTGGTCAGCGCGTTGTGCTACTGGTTGATGAAAATGACAAGCCGATCCTGGACGCGCTGGCGGTGCCCGAAGTCGCCCGTGCCAATCGCGACTTTTTGCACAGCCTGTACGCCACCACTAAAGACTGCGACGCACACATTCACTTCACCTTCCTCACAGGCGTCAGCCAATTCTCCAAAGCGAGCATCTTCTCTGGCCTCAACAACTTGATCAACATCACGCTGGATACGCGCTACTCGGATATCTGCGGCTATACCGATGCGGATCTGGACACGGTGTTCGCCCCCGAGCTTCCGGGTCTGGATCGGGATGAAATCCGCAACTGGTATAACGGCTATAGCTGGCGGGGCGATGAGAAGGTCTATAACCCCTTCGATATTCTCGCGCTCTTCAACAGCCGCGAGTTCGGAGCCTGCGGGTACAAGATCGGCACACCGACCTTTCTTATCGAAATATTACTGGACCGGGGCGTAAGTTCAATAGCTTTGGACAATATGCTGGGTACCAATGCACTCTTATCTACTATTGACCTTGACCACATAGCAACCGAAGCCCTCTTGTTTCAGACTGGCTATCTCACCATCACAGAAACAGAAAACCTCGGCGGCACGTTATTCTATCGCCTGGGCTATCCGAACCAGGAAGTTCGGCAGAGCTTGAACGAGAGCCTGCTGAATCACCTGACTGGACACTCGTCGCGCCGCGTTGAGCACAGTGCCCGTTTGTATGATCTGTTGCTGATCAATGACTTCGAGGGACTCAAGACACTTTTCCACGCCTTTTATGCCAGTATTCCCTACGAGTGGTACACCAACAACGACATCGCCAATTTTGAAGGCTACTATGCCAGCGTGTTCTATTCCTATTTCGCGGCACTGGGGTTAAATATCACCGTAGAAGACAGCAGCAGTCATGGGCGTGTGGATATGACCGTTCATTTCAACGACAACATCTACCTGTTCGAGTTCAAGGTGGTGGAACTGGCGTCAGAGGGCGCGGCAATGGCGCAATTGAAGGAGAAGGGATATGCGGACAAATATCGGGGTCTGGATCAGCCTATTCACCTGATCGGGGTAGAGTTCAGCAAGGATACCCGCAATATAACGGCCTTTGAGGTGGCAAGTGCGTGAAATGTAGGGGCGAAACATATTTCGCCCGTTTTTAAAATACAAGAAATTGGGAAATGCTCAGCGTATGAATGCAAAAGTACAAAAAATTACAGAATCACTTGTGGATGAGATCGCAAACAAAATTGTCGAACATTTTCATCCAGATCAGATTATCCTCTTTGGCTCTTATGCTTATGGCGAGCCAAAGACCGATAGCGATTTAGATTTGCTCGTCATTATGGATACAGATTTGCGACCGACAGCGCGAAGTGCCGCAATTGCTCGCATCTGTCGTCCCAAATACGTTGCGATGGATATCGTCGTGCGTACACCTGAAGAGATTCAAACTCATTTGCAAAACTTTGATCCCTTTCTCGAGGAAATTTTCAAACTTGGACGCACCCTCTACAAATCCGCCGCGTAGGCGACAGTTGGTTGGTGAGCGACTTTCGGGGATTGGTCAATAAGTTGAAAACTGATGTGATAAGCCGTTAAAAGTGCGTGTCTGCGCGTGCAACGTGCATAAGCAGGCAAGCCTGCACAGGCCGGGAGGTTGCCATGAACCGCTTTTGGTGCGTTCTACTTGTATTTTTCATCCTGAGTTGTGGTGATAAGAGCACAGGACCAGTAATAGAGCCAGAATCCATCCCCAATCACGAGACTGGTGATCTGATTGTTGATCTGCCGGGTGGGGCTAAAATGGCCTTTATATGGGTTGAACCGGGTACGCTTAGAGCTAGAGTGGGATCATCTTCAGGCTTTCGTCTAATGGAAATTCCCGAAGGCTATTATCTTGGGAAGTATGAACTCACGCAGCGACAGTGGGAGAAAGTTATGCTCACCTCACAGTGGCCCAGGAGAGACGAAGACGAGGATGGTTTCCCTGAACTGGATTATCCTGCCTATAATATTTCCTGGTTTGATGCCAAAGATTTCGCGAAAACGTTGACAGCCCTTCAAAATGACGGCGGCATATACCGATTACCAACATCAAAGGAATGGGAATATGCCAGTCGATCAGGTGCAACAACAGACTGGTTTTTTGGCAGTAGCTCTGATTCTCTAAATGACTACGCCTGGTGGGGCAAAAACGTGGACAGGGCACAAATCGTTGGTACTAAACTGCCCAATCCCTGGGGATTTTATGACATATATGGCAATGTGTCGGAATGGACAGGCACAGAGGGACACACCAGTGGGTATCCAGTGGGGGTAGTTCTTCTTGTGAAGGGCGGCGGTTATAATACGACGTCAGCATGGATGGTAAGCTCTAGATCTTTGATTGAATTCCCCGCTGGCTTGCGTCATCCAGAATTTGGTGTGCGAATATTGCGCGAAGGCCCAAAAGTCTCGCAACCTTAAAATGGGATTGGAAGAACAGTCATTAAAACTTA
This sequence comes from Candidatus Latescibacterota bacterium, assembly GCA_022822565.1. Lineage (GTDB taxonomy): Bacteria > Latescibacterota > UBA2968 > UBA2968 > UBA2968 > VXRD01. The sequence goes on along the minus strand of JAJEAX010000014.1, from coordinate 413 downwards.
AAAGGAGAACAGAATGCGTTGTAACAAACCGAAATCTATTTTTGGGAGATTCCAGATTTTATGTAGCGTCCTCATAGTCAGTGTGACTCTGGGGATAAATGCTATTTCTTCTGTTGAAGCCGTGACAGAGATTGGTCCTGGTGATAGAATCTTGTTTTTGGGAGATCAGTGGGCGAGAAATGGCACAGCAGCACAGACTGGATTTGAGGTGATCCGATTATCGAGTTATGCAGACACAACGGACATGAAAAAGATTACTGAAACCCTCGGCCTCAAACTGATGATCGGATTAGCTCATAATAATGTCATTCCAGATGATAGACCTTCTCCTGATGGTGCAAGACCTTGGCCTGGCGATACAATGGATGCCGCACTGTCCGAGTTTCGCCGCAAGTTGGCAGAATGGCTCGGTA
>JAJEAX010000190.1 GCA_022822565.1 Candidatus Latescibacterota bacterium | reverse complement strand
GTGATATCGACGCCGTGTGCAACGCGGCAGAGGTCTTCGCAGGTGGGAATGTCGAGCGGTCCGTGTTCGGTGTCGAGGATGACAAAGTCAAATCCGCTGTATGCCGCGATTTCGATGAGTGCGCCAGAGCTGATATTGACGAAAGGCCCGATGGCAACGTCGCCATTGGAGAGTTTGTTTTTGAGCAGGTTGTCGGCCATTTTGGAACTCCTGTTGGTAAAGAATAGACGAATATTCACACACCTATAAAAGACTTATCATTTGTTTTTTCGCACCAGTCGCGCAGGCGGCGGCGGTGGTCGTCGAGTTCATTTTTGAAGCGTGTGTTGACGGCGAGGTTGACCATTTCGCCGGGGTCGTCCTGGAGGTCGATGAGTTGTTCGCGGTGGCGGCCCATGGGAAAGGCGCTGTATTTGTAGCGGTCGGTGAGTACGGCGCGCGAAGCACCGCTACCGCCTGGACCAGAACCGGGGTCAATGATGGTTTCAACGACGAGGTCGTCGCGCCATTCGCCGGATGTGTTGCCTTCTGCGAGAGACCGCAGGCTCAAGCCGTCGAGGCCGTCGGGAATGCTCGCACCGCCTGCGTCGCACAATGTGGGTAACAGGTCGAGGCCGAGGGAGACGAGGTGCGTCTCGTTGACGCCGCCGGGTTGTGTGACGCCTTTGTGGCTGATGATGAATGGGATATTGATGACTTCTTCGTAGAGGCTGGTTTTTTGATTCCAATTGTGCGCGCCGTGCCCGTCGCCGTGATCTGAGGTGAAAACGATATACGTATCTTCTTCGAGATCCAGGTCGCGCAAGCCGTTGAGGAGGACGCCGATTTCGGCATCGACTTTTTCGCACAGGCGGTAATAGAGGAAGCGGAGGCGTCGCCAGTCGTCTTCGGTGTATTCGATGGTGGGATAGACGCGGCGGTTGGCCTGTCGCAGCATTTGCAGGATGTCGGGTGAATAGGGTGGGATGGCGAAGTTCGCGGGCAGATTCGGACATTCTTCTACAGTTGCGGGTTCTGGCACAGGTCCTTGCGGGAGCGGCTGACTGCGGGCGACCTGGCAGATGTCGTGGGGATTGAGAAATGACGCGATGAGGAAGAAGGGGTTGTCGCGGTCGCGTTTCATAAATTCGATGGCGCGAAGGGGTACTTCGTTGTCGCGGTTGCCGCAGATGACTTCGAGGCCGCTTTCTTCTGGTGTGGTGCCCGGGACGTGCCATTTGCCGGAGAGGGCGCAGTCATAATCCGCATCTTTGAGAAAGTTGCCGAGGGTTTGGCCTTTGTATTCAGATTTGATTGGGGTGCCGTTGCTCGTTGCGCCGTTTTGATGGGGATAGAGGCCCGTCATATAGCTGGCGCGCTGAGGACCGCACAGGGGATGCGTGCAATAGGCGCGGGTGAATCGCACACCTGTTTCGGCGAGGCTGTCCATATTGGGGGTGTGAACGTCGGGGTTGCCCGCACAGGACATGGCCCCGGCGTATTGCTGGTCGGTGATGATGAAGAGGATATTGGGACGATCTGGCATGAAACATCCTTTTTAAAAGCGAGCCGCAGCTCGACGGTTGAAAAGAAATCCGGCTTTATCTATGAATGCATGGTGCCAAAGACGCTGACAAAGATGAGAAAATCGGCAAAGTTAATAACACCATCGTCGTTCAGGTCCATGCGGGCATCGTAATTGGCATCTGATGACGATAATCCAAAAACGCTGGTAAAGGCGAGAAAATCGGCAAAGTCAACGTCGAGGTCGTCATCGAAATCGCCGGAAATGATAGTAATAGTGATCACGGCGTTGGACACATCCAATGAGTCCTGTTGTCCACTGAGACCGGCCATTGAAGCGGTTTTGACAATGAGCGTTGTCTCTGCTTCAAGGGTATTGGTCACTTGCAAGTCAATGTGACCGATATAACCATTTTCAGGCACAACAGGGGTAGAGATGAGCAGTGCCGATAGAACAGGATGGTCCGGTGTTTGGCGTAGGGGTGCGCCTGTAAAACTCGTGCCCGATATGCTACCGATGTGGTCGGAAAATGTCTTATCGGGCAGGTCGAGTTCTATTTCGTAACCATAAGTTTGTTTGCCTGCGGCCATAGGAACAAAAAGTTGAAATTGTATTGTATCACCAGCTATTTGTTCGGGAATGATCAGCTTGTTGTTCTGTACAGCGGGCGTTTCAATTTGTGTGTCGAGGTGGATTTGCATGCCTTCAAATTCGCCGATTACAGGCTCGTTAAACGAGATGACATTTGTCGTTGTGATTGTGTCGATCAATGCTACGCTTTGAGCAAGTGAAACCATCTTAATGCCAAGCGTAAATTGCTTATCCGTTACATCCACTTCAGTGGTAAACTCAGCGCGTGCCAGAAAACCAGATTCCGGCAAGGTGATAGGGGGATGTGTGGCGAAGTTTGTGCCAGTCGAGTCTGGTTCTGGAACAGGAAATTGAAACGCGTTGTTTTCGGCTTTGTCAAAAGTCAAAATAGCAGGATCGAAATTGAATGTGATTACCACACCGGCGAGAGGTGTGGTCACACCTTTTGCGAAGACTTCAACGGCAATTTTTGTGCCCTGCCCAGAGACTGTGCCTGAAGTAACGCCCTCATCTGTTTGATTGCCCGGCCCCCCATCGGGAATAAGATCGAGCGATAATGTCGCATTTGCATTGGGACCGGCAGAGGCTTGACTCACAAAGGCCAGTAATGCAAGGGCGGTACTAAACAGGAATCCTTTTTTTAAAAACATTGCAATACTCCTTCCTGACTACAACCGGGGATCCACAGGCTCTGTTTCGAGCGCGAGAACACCGAAGACGCATTCGTGGATGCGGCGCAGGGGCTCGTTTTGAACGAAGCGGCTGAGGGCTTCGAGGCCCAGGGCAAATTCGCGCAGGGCGAGGGATTGCTTGGTTTTGACATTGCGCCAGCGCAATTTTTTGAGATTTTCGGGGGTGGTGTATTCGGGACCGTAGATGATGCGGAGGTATTCGCGTCCCCGGCATTTGATGGCGGGCTGAATCAGCCTGCCTTTTTTGTTCCGCGCGATGAAATCTATGGGTTTGACGACCATGCCTTCGCTTCCCTCTGCTGTTTTTTCTTTCCACCAGGCAGTGGTGTTGGCACAACTTTGCGCGTCGTTGAGATCGACGATGCGGTATGATGTGGTGTGGAAGAGTTCGGGATCGGCTGTACACAGTTTTGAAAGGGTTTCCAGGTGATAGGTGTGTGGCTGATTGTGGTGAACGCTTCCTTCTGTGGCGAGGATGTGAAAGGGCGCGAGTTTGAGGTCTGTGAGGTTGTGAACGGGCCAACAGTAGGCGCGGTATGCGTGGATGTAGCGGTCGATGCGCTGTGAGCGATCTTTGTATTTGGAGAGCCAATCGCCGATGTCGATGTTGTTGTTGGCGTTGAGAGCCGCGAGGGTGGCGTTGAGAGATGCGCGGGCAGAGGCTCCGACAGCCGCGTATTGTTCCTGCAGTAGTTGTTGTGCGCGGGCAGACCAGGGCATGAGTTCACAGTCGAAGGCTATCCATGTGGTGTTGAGGCTATTCCAGAGGTCGGCTTTAGAGACGGCGTTTTGGAGGCGTGTGAGGAATGCGTTTTGGAGGCGTGTGTCGTCAAAGAAGGAACGGCCCGTTCGGGTATAACACGCGCCGGGTGCGGGTTCGGGTAGGCCAAAACGCGTGCGGGCAATATCGTCATTTTTGCACAGGATGACAATGGCGCGGGATCCCATGTGTTTTTCTTCGGCTATGACCCTGGTGATATCGTTTTCCCGGTAGTAGGCATAAGCTTCGTCGGGGTGTTCGAGGGTGTTGGGACGCGAACTGGGTTTTGATGGGGACATGGTCGGTGGCAGGTAGATCAGCCATTTGGGATCGATGGCATAGCGGCTCATTATTTCGAGTGCGGCAATGGCATGTTCTTCGCGGATGGTGATGCGCGGGATGAGAAAGGTATCTACAGCGCGTTTGCCGATGACGTCGTCGATGTCGAGCATGTCGTCGTGCGTTTGCTGTGCGGAGCGCGTGGTCTGAGAGGCAAGAGGACGCGAGGGTTTGGCATACATTTTGAGCGCGGGTACAGAGATGCATTCTTTTTCGGGATAGCGCAGGGCTGTGAGTGCGCCACCATAGACGCAGCCCGTGTCGATGTTGATGGTGTTGTTGAGCCATTCGGGATTGGATATGGGTGTGTGTCCATAGACGACGGTGGCTTTGCCGCGGTATCGCGCTGCCCAGTTGATGCGGACGGGCAGGCCATAGTCGTCGGTTTCGCCTGTGGTTTCGCCATATAGCGCGAAGGCGCGCACGGTGCCCGAGGTGCGTCCGGCCAGTTCTTCTTTCATTCCGGCGTGTGCGACGATGAGGTTGCCATCGTCGAGTATGTAGTGGCTGACGAGGCTGTCGAGGAATTTTGCATAGCGTTTATGGTCTTCAGTGGGATATGATTCGAGTTGTTCGAGAGTTTCGGAAAGGCCATAAGTGGGTCTGACTTTTTTGCCTTGTAGCGCGCGAACGAGGCGGGTGTCGTGATTGCCGGGGATGCAGAGGGCGGTACCGGAATCGACCATTTGCATGACGAGGTCGAGCACCTGGGGTGTTTGGGGACCGCGATCTACGAGGTCGCCGAGAAAGATGGCTTTGCGTCCCGGCGGTGGTATTATGTGGTTGGGCTGAATGTCGTAGCCGAGTTTGTCGAGTAGCGCGAGTAGTTCGTCATGACAGCCGTGTACATCGCCGATGATGTCAAAGGGGCCGTGGTCGTCGCGGCGGTTGGGCCAAACTTTTTCGCGTGTGA
>JAJEAX010000254.1 GCA_022822565.1 Candidatus Latescibacterota bacterium | reverse complement strand
GATCCCGATGGGAATCAATTGCCGTACATCGACCGCATGACGTTTGAGATTTTTGATCCTGAGACCATTAATCTCAAGGCGATCAACGGGGAAATAGGCATGCAGGGGCGGCATCTCCAGTTCCAGAATTATCCGCTGTTTATGGAGGGGAGAAAGAAGGGCGATTATCGGGTTGTGCATTGGATTAATGGCTCGGCTGGGTCAAATATCCTGGCGTTGAATTTGAATCACCGCGATCCGGAAATGAAGAGAATTATCGGGGATCATCGCTTTCGAAAAGCCCTATCGCTCGCGCTGAAACGCGATGAATTAAACGAGGCGGATTATTTTGGGATTGGGAAGCCGAGGCAGGTTTGTCCGCCGCCATCGTCGCCGTTTTACGATGCGGATTACGAGCGCGCGTATATTGAATACGATCCGGACCGTGCAAATGTTTTGCTCGATGAGATGGGCCTGGAGCGCGGGAGAAATGGCATGCGATTGCGGGCAGATGGCGAACCGATCAAGCTCTATATTGAGACGACATCTCTGAATAATCGCATTCTGGAACTGGTGGCGAGCTATTGGACGGCGGTGGGGGTGCAGTCAGAAGTCAAGGAAGAAGCGCGGCAGTTGTTTTACGAGCGCAAAAAGGGGTTGTTGCACGATGTTGGTGTGTGGGGTGGGTCAGATGAGCAGATCGCTGTTCTGGATCCGCGCTGGCTCGTTCCCTTTAGCGATGAGTCTGTACACGCGGTGGATTATGCGCGCTGGTATCGCACGGAGAAAAAACGCGGTGAAGAACCTCCCAGAGATATGCGGCGGTGTATTGAGCTGTTTTGGGAGATTGAGAAGACGATTGACGAAGAGGAACAGATCCGACTTATGGGAGAAATTATCGATTTGAATCGAAAAAATCTGTGGGTTATCGGCACGGTGGGGGCATTGCCCTCGTTTTATCTGGTCAAAAATTCATTTCGGAATGTGCCCGAGGTCGCGATGTCCGGCTGGGCATTTCGCACGCCTGGAAATACGGCGGTTGAGTGTTATGCGATAGAGGAGTAGGAAAGATATATGCTCATTCTCATCATTAAACGCTTACTTTGGATGATACCCACCATGGTAATCATCTCATTCATTTCATTCTCAATTATCCAGCTTCCGCCGGGGGATTATCTCACGTCGTATATTGCTGCGCTGGGTGAAACGGGGGAGACGGTGGATGAGGCACAGGCTGCAGCACTGCGGGCGCGGTACAATCTCGACCAGCCTTTTATGGTGCAATACTGGCGGTGGTTGAAAGGCATGGTGCGGGGCGATTTGGGGATGTCGTTTGAGTGGAACCGGCCCGTGACAGAGCTGATTGGCGAACGCATTTTGTTGACGTCTATTATTTCGATTGTGACGCTGCTGGTGACGTGGGCACTGGCGATTCCGGTTGGGATTTATTCGGCTGTGAAGCAGTATTCACTGCCAGATTATTGTTTTACGTTTTTGGGCTTTATCGGGCTTGCGACGCCCAATTTTTTGCTCGCGCTCGTTTTTATGTACATCGGGTATTCCGTGTTTGGGGTGAGTGCGGGGGGTCTGTTTTCTCCGGAATATCAGAATGCGGCGTGGTCTTTTGGCAAATTTCTCGATTTGCTCGGGCATTTGTGGATTCCGGTGATTGTGATTGGCACGTCGGGTACGGCGGGGTTGATACGGGTGATGCGGGGCAATTTGCTGGATGAATTGCGGAAGCAATACGTGATGACTGCCCGCGCCAAGGGCGTGCGCTACTGGGTGTTGCTGATGCGGTATCCGGTGCGCGTTGCGCTCAATCCGCTCGTCAGTACTGTGGGATGGGTTTTGCCGGGCATTGTGTCTGGGGCGACGATTACGTCGGTGGTGTTGGGCTTGCCGACAACGGGACCGCTGTTGTTGCGCGCGCTGATGAATCAGGATATGTATTTGGCGGGCAGTATGGTGATGATGTTGAGTCTGTTGACGCTTGTCGGTACGCTCATTTCAGACATTTTGTTGTTGTGGCTCGATCCGCGCATTCGCTATGAAGAGGGGGAGCATTAGATGGCTATGCCCAGGCGGGAAGAGGTGGTCGAGCAAGATGTGTTGACCGGGGAAACGGAGGCTTATGCCGCGTCTCAGTGGCAGTTGATGTGGTGGAAGTTTCGCAAGCACCACCTGGCAATGGCTGCGGGGATGGTTATTGTCGCGCTTTATGTGGTGGCCGTATTTTGCGAGTTTTTGGCGCCTTATACACTCAATCATCGGCAGGTTGCCTATGCGTTTGCTCCGCCTCAGCGTTTGCAGTTTGTGTCGGATGAGGGGGTGCATTTCTGGCCGTTTGTGTATGGGATTAAGGGCGTGCGGCATCCGGAAACGCTTAGGAAATTCTACATAGAGGATCGAGAGCAGCGCTATGCCGTGCGCTTGTTGGTGCGGGGCGCGCCCTATCGGTTCTGGGGTCTGTTTGAGACAGATATCCATCTCTTTGGTGTTGATGATGGGGGTACGCTTTTTTTATTGGGTACGGATCATCTCGGGCGGGATTTGCTTTCGCGGATTATTTACGGTTCGCGTATTTCGCTGACAATAGGCTTGGTGGGGGTGACATTGAGTTTTGTGTTTGGTCTGGTGATCGGCGTGGTGTCCGGGTACTACGGGGGTTGGATCGACAATCTCATTCAGCGCGGGATAGAGATTCTCAGGTCGTTTCCGTCTATTCCGCTGTGGATGGCTCTGGCTGCGGCACTGCCTTCGTCGTGGTCGCCTTTGCAGATCTATATGGGTATTACGGTTGTATTGTCCTTTATTGGGTGGACGGGTTTGGCGCGGCAGGTGCGCGGGAAAATTTTGTCGTTGCGCGAAGAGGATTTCGCAACTGCTGCGCTGCTTGCTGGCGCGAGTCGCTGGCGGATTATGACGCGGCATCTGCTGCCTTCGTTTATGAGCCATATTATCGTGAGTTTGACGCTCGCTGTGCCGGGTATGATTTTGGGCGAGACGTCGCTGAGTTTTCTCGGTCTTGGACTGCGTCCTCCGGTGACGAGTTGGGGCGTGTTGCTCAAAGAGGCGCAAAATGTTCAGGCGGTGGCTTTTCAGCCGTGGCTTTTGACGCCTGTGATCTTTGTAATTATTACTGTGCTCGCATTTAATTTTATCGGCGACGGTCTGCGCGACGCTGCCGATCCTTATTCACGTTAGGGGATGAGACTTATGGAACTTCGACAGAATCGAGTAAAACACAAGTTGCGACGCGGCGAACAGGTGTATGTCGCCAGTGGATTTACGCATGCGGATGATATCGACGCATTTGGTCCCGCGGGTTTTGATGGGATATGGATTGAGGGTGAGCACGGTCCTATGGTTTTTGACGAGTTGGGCAATCTCACGCGCGCCTGTGATTTGTGGGGCATGACGTCGATTGTGCGCGTGAATCGCAATGATCAGACGCTTATTTATCGCACGCTGGACAGGGGGGCGCAGGGTATTGTGGTGCCGCATGTGAATACGCGCGAGGAAGCGGAAAATGTCGTGGGGGGCGGGCGGTTTGCGCCTATTGGTCAGCGCGGTATGTTCACGAGCCGGCAGGGGTATGGGGTTGCGGATTATTTTGCGAAGGCGAATGACGAGGTGTTGCTCACCATTTTGATTGAAGATATCGTCGCGGTGGAGAATTTGGATGAAATTCTGACTGTGGATCAGATCGATGTATTTTTTGTCGCGCCTTCAGATCTGGGGGCGTCGATGGGATATATTGACGATTTGGAAAATAAAGTGGTGCAAAAGACGATTGACGACGCGCTTGCAAAGATCATCGCATCGGGGCGCGTAGCGGGTACGATGACCTCGTCGGATAATGTTGGAAAATTTGCTGCTGCCGGGGTGCAGATGCTGCTGGTGCATAGCAGTGGGTGGTTGCAAGTGGGTGCAAAGGCGTTTATGGCGCGTGCAAAAGAGGCCGTGTGATTTGGATAAGGTGTTGACCATAAATAATTTGAAGACGCACTTTTTTCTCGATGAGGGAACGGTTCGCGCTGTGGATGGCGTGACGATGGATATTCCCCGGGGAAAGACGGTGGGGATTGTGGGCGAGAGTGGGTGCGGGAAGAGTGTGACGGCTTTTTCGGCATTGCGTCTGGTGTCATCGCCCGGGCAGATTGTGGAAGGGGAGATTGTTTTGCACCGTCCAGACCGCGAGATCTATTTGACGGATCTGGATGAGGAGGGCGAGGATATTCGCGCGATCCGCGGGCACGAAATCGCGATGATTTTTCAGGAGCCGATGACGTCGCTGAGTCCGGTGCATACGGTGGGGTTTCAAATTGTGGAGGCGATTCGGTTACATCTCGATTTGCGGGGTGAAGAAGCGCGGTCACTCGCCGTAAATATGCTGGATCGGGTTGGGATCCCAGATGCTGAGCGGCGGTTTGCACAATATCCGCACGAGATGAGCGGCGGGATGCGACAGCGCGTGATGATTGCGATGGCGCTTTCGTGCCGTCCTGCACTGTTGATTGCCGATGAACCCACGACGGCATTAGATGTCACCATTCAGGCGCAGATACTGGACTTGATGCGCGATTTGCAAGATGAATTTCAGATGTCGATTATGTTGATTACACACGATTTGGGTGTGGTCGCAGAGATGGCAGATGAGGTTGCGGTGATGTATATGGGGCGCATTGTGGAACACGCGACGACAGAGGAGATTTTTGAAAATCCCAAACATCCCTATACGCAGGCGCTGATGGAGTCTATCCCGGGAATGATCAGGCAGAGAAAGACGCGGTTGCAGACGATCAGGGGATCCGTGCCCGATCCCTATACGCAATTGCAGGGGTGTCCTTTTCATCCGCGATGTGAAGTGGTGCAGGACGGGGTGTGCAATGCGGGTGAAAGACCGGAATTGCTCGCTGTTGAGGATGGGCATGCGGTTGCGTGTGTGCTTTATGGAGGGGATCTGCGCGATGCGTGAACAGAACGCCCTGTTGCGGGTGCGCGATTTGAAAAAGCACTTTCCCATTACGCGCGGTTTTTTCAATACGGTTGTCGGGCAGGTCAAAGCCGTAGATGGCGTGAGTTTTGATTTGTTTGAAGGGGAGTGCCTGGGGCTGGTTGGGGAAAGCGGATCGGGTAAAACAACGGTTGGGCGCACAATTTTGCGGGCGATAGCTCCTACGGCTGGCGAGGTGTGGTTCCGCAAGGATAGCGAGGAGGTCGATGTTGCACGGGCACCCCACGATGTGCTCAAGTCGCTGCGCCGGGATATGCAGATGATTTTTCAAGACCCTTATGCCTCCTTGAATCCGCGTATGACAGTGCTCGATATTATTGGTGAACCGCTGCTGGTCAATGGGGTCGCAGAGCGCCGCGAACGGGAGACTCGGGTGCGGGAATTGCTCGCTCAGGTGGGGTTGAATCCCCATTTTTTGCGGCGGTATCCACACGCTTTTAGTGGAGGGCAACGGCAGCGCATTGGCATTGCGAGGGCATTGGCATTACATCCCAGGTTGATTGTGGCGGATGAACCCGTTTCCGCGCTGGATGTTTCTGTGCAGGCGCAGGTGCTGAATTTGCTTCAAGAATTGCAAGAAAAATTTGGGTTGACCTATTTGTTTGTCGCACACGATTTGAGTGTGGTGCGCCATATTTCCGATCGCGTGGCGGTGATGTATGTGGGTAAGGTTGTGGAATTGGCTCCGGTTGATCAGCTTTTTCATAGTCCGGCGCATCCCTATACCGAGGCACTTTTGTCGGCGGTGCCCAATCCAGATCCCAGACGGAAGAAGAAGCGCGTTTTGCTGTCTGGCGAGGTGGCGGATCCCGGGGATACACCTTCGGGGTGCGCGTTTCATCCGCGCTGTCCTTATGCTGAAGATCGGTGTAAGGAGGAAGTTCCCGAATTGCGCGAGATCGCGCCAGGGCATGCGGTGCGTTGTCATTTGAGCGGTGTATTGCAGTTGGAAGGTATGGCGGGTTAGGGGCAGACCCGTGAATCTGTCCTTCATTAGTAATAAGGAGAAAGAGATGAAGATTGAACACATTGCTTTTGTGGTTGATGATCCCGATGTGGTTGCAAAGTGGTATTGCGATAATCTGGGTATGCGCGTTGTGCGCCAGGGATCACCGCCTATTAAGATGACGTTTGTGGCGGATTCGGAAGGGACGACGATGTACGAGCTTTATCATCAGCCAGAAGTGGAGACGCCGGATTATGCTTCGATGCACCATCTGGCACTGCATTTTGCCTATTCGACGGAGGATATTGATGCCGATTTTGCGCGTTTGAAAGCCGCGGGGGCAACGGTTGTGCAGGAACCCACGCCTACGGATGCGGGTGATACGCTGGCGATGCTGCGCGATCCCTGGGGCGTTTGCGTGCAACTGGTACATCGCAAAGAGAAGATGCTCTAAAGGTCGTGGATCGGAAGACAAGGAGAAGCTGGGGACAAGCCTCCGTATTTTACGGAGGCTTTGTTTTATCATTTATTTGCCCCGGCTTTGACCACTGCGGCCCAGTAGCCTTTTTTTTGCGGGGTCATCAGTCGCAGGTCGTGGGTAGGTGTCACGATTTCTTCGTCCAGCCACACGCTCTGGCGAATGTCCAGCCAGTGAACATGGAGTTTTTTTCTTTTTGCCGCTTCCACATTCAGCAGGACATTGCCGCCATTGGGAAAAAAGAGGGCGTACTCGACGCCGGGGTTGGCCGTGCAGTAGGCTTCGTTGGGGTCGCATTCGCCGAGTAGATCATTATGGGGCGTGCAGGTGAAGATATCTATCTCGGCGGCGAGGCTGCGCAGGGAACGGATATGGGCCTGGGCGATTGCTCCCAGCCCCAGCCCCGAAGGTGGGCGGTGGAAGCGCGCGGAGGCCAGGCCACCAAAGATGTTGCGCCAGAAGCGTTCTTGACCATCGCGATCGCTGCCGTAGGGACCGGTACTGGCACCGTAAACCTTGACGCTGTTCATCGGGCGGGGCTGACCAGAGGCGATGATCTGCTGGCGGATGTATTGCGCGTTTTCCCAGTGCTCGTTGCCAGCGCGATGGTTGTTTTGCGAGAGGTCACAAAAGCTGTACAGTTCCGGGTGATCAAGGGTGTGGCGGTGCTGCTTGGATTGCAAGTCCCAGGCGTCCCACATCTCGGTGGTCTGGACGCTGAGGTCATTGGCTTGATCCTTTATATAGAGTGCCCAATACCGGCCCCATTCAGGCGACTCATTGGTTTCATTATCCATGCAGTAGAGCACGTTGGGATAGGGGAGGGTGCGGGCGAGCAATTCACGGACCTGGGCGCGCTGGTATTTGAGTAATAGTGCGTTGTTTTCCAGGGCGGGGACGGTGCGGAAGAAGGCGCTTTCCCGACGTCCGGGATGGGAATCAATCTTTTCTTTTAGGCCAGACTCTTCGGCGGTGTAATTGCGGTTGTTTTTGGGGTTGTAGGGATTGTCCTGCCAGGGGTCACGGGCGTAGTCGAAGCGGTCCCACAGTTCGATCTGGAGGATGATATCGCGCTCGGCGCACAGCGCGAGGAAGTGCTCGAAACGGTTCCAGTAAATCTGACCGGGTTGCGCCAGGTCGTAGAGACC
>JAJEAX010000224.1 GCA_022822565.1 Candidatus Latescibacterota bacterium | reverse complement strand
GCATATCCGCGTGTGCAAGGGCAGGCCGATTTCCCGTGCGATATCGGGAAGGATGGGACCCAGGTCTGTTCCTGCATTGCAAAGTGGGGCGAAGAGACTTGGAGAAAGATGGAGTTCACTGAGGAGGTCGTCTGCCCATTGTCGCCTATGAAGGTCAAAGGCAAGGGTGCGAGAGGCGAGCGAATAGTCGGTGGCGGGTATGCCCGATAACCGGAAGGCTATATAATCGGCAGTGTTGAGCCAGGTGGCGGTTCTCGCAAAGGCTTCGGGCTGATGTTCGCGTATCCAGAGGATTTTGCACAGGCTGGAAATAGGTTGTAGTGGAAGCCCTGTAAGCGAGAAGAGTTCGTCGCGGTCAAAGGTTTTTTGCAGTTGTTCGCATTGCGGGCGGGTGCGCTGGTCAAACCAAGCAATTGCATGGCCGGTTGGGTTTCCGCGTTTGTCGATTGGGACGCCTGTTTCTCCAATGCTCGCGGTGGCTATGCCGGTGATGTTGGCGGGGGTGTCGATTTGTGCGACAGCCTTTTTTAAGACGCTACACACGGTTTCCCAGAGTTCTTCTGGTTTGTAATACGCCCATTCTGGCTGTGGATGGTGTGTGGGCGTTTTTGTCTGGGCGCGGGCGATTTCGCGACCTCGAGGGTCGAAGATCAGGGCTTTGATGTTGGTGGTTCCAACATCGATGCCGATGAGTAAAGGGTCGGAGGATGTTTTTGTGTTCATGGTTGGCTCTTTTTTCTATTGATAAGGTGAGTTGACGTTATATTATACTGTAGCATTTCAGTTGTCAAAGACAAATAGATGGTTTACCAGAGGAGGAGTGGTGAGATGGATAAAATTGGATTTGTCGGTTTGGGGATTATGGGCAAGCCTATGTGCCACAATCTATTGAAGGCCGGTTTTGATGTGACGTTTTATGCGCGAAGAGACGAGATTGTGGCCGAGATGGAGGGCGCGGGGGCGACTTTTGTGCCTTCGTCACAGGCGGTGGGCGAGGCAGCGGATATTATTGTTACGATTGTGACGGCTGATCCCGAGGTGCGCGAGGTCATTTTGGGCGATGAGGGTGTTTTGGCCGGGGCATCCGAAGGCGATCTCATTGTGGATATGAGTACGATTTCGCCATTGACGATTCAAGATGTGGCAGAACAGGCAGCGCAAAAAGGGGTTCGCGTGATGGATGCGCCGGTGAGTGGTGGCGATATTGGGGCGATTAACGGCACGCTGACCATTATCGCAGGCGGAGCAAAGGCCGATTTTGATCGCTGTGAGGGGATTTTTGACGCGATGGGCAATAGCGAGAATGTTTTTCATGTGGGTGATGTTGGCGTGGGGCAAACGGTTAAAATTGTCAATCAGTTGCTCGGCGGTATTACGATGGCGGCGATTGCAGAGGGGCTTACATTGGGCGTTAAAGCGGGTGCTGATCCCGAGGTGATGCGGCAGGTGATTAGCGTGAGTTCGGGCGATTCGTCGGCTTTTCAGGCGCGCGTTGCGGATTTTGTGTTTAAGGATGAGTACGCGCCGGGGTTTATGCTCGATTTGATGAAGAAGGATATCGGTATCGGCGTGGAGATGGGGCGCGCAATGAATGTGCCCGTGCCCCTGGGGGCTGTGGCTTATCAAATGTATGCGGCCGCCAGTAGCCTGGGTGCTGGCGCACTCGATTTTTCAGCCGTGACAAAGACTATTGAGACCCTGTCCGGTATCAAGATAAGCGATGCTTGATTAAAGACTGGACAGGGGGCGCGGTCTGCATTATTTTTTTTAGTCGATCAGGATTGCAATTTTATTATTACAGGAGGAATAAATGGCGATTCCACAGGAAGATTATTTGGGTATTACGGATTACAAGGTCGTGGGGACGCGGCCTGTGCGGCACGATGGCGCGGATAAGGTGACGGGCAGGGCGATTTACGGTACGGACCTCAATTTGCCCGATATGTTGCATGCCAGCGTTTTGCGAAGTCCGCATGCACATGCTCGGATTAAGTCAATTGATACGAGCAAGGCCGAAGCGCTTGAAGGCGTGCGCGCGGTTGTTACGGGGCAGGATCTGGCGCTCAATGCAGAGGAGCAGTTGGCCGATTTGGGCGAGGAGGTGGTGCGGGTTAAGGATATGTGTGCGGCGGTGCTGGCACGCGAAAAGGTGCTCTATCAGGGGTATCCCGTGGCGGCGGTGGCGGCGACTAATGTCCATATTGCCGAAGAAGCACTGGATTTGATTGAGGTCGAATACGAGGTGTTGCCCCATGTGCTGGATGTGCGGGAGGCGATGAAGGACGATGCGCCTCTGGTGCATGAAGATCAGAGAACCAATTCGATGGGCGAGAGGAGCGAGAATTTCAGCAATGTGGCGTCGCATTTTCGCACGGAATTGGGCGATATCGAACAGGGATTTGCTGAATCGGATGTGGTTGTCGAGCGCGAGTTTCTCACAGATATGGTGCATCAGGGCTATATCGAACCGCAAAATGCCACGGTGTTGTGGAATGCCGATGACGTGGTGACGATCTGGTGCAGCAATCAGGGCGCGTTTGGCGTGCGGGATCAGACCGCGAGAATTTTGGGTATTCCCGTGTCGCAAATCAAGGTTGTGCCCCTGGAGATTGGCGGGGGATTTGGCGGCAAGATCAAAGCGTATCTGGAACCGATTGCTGCGCTGTTGTCGAGAAAGACCGGGCATCCGGTGAAAATGATTATGACCCGCACCGAGGTCTTGCAGGCGACTGGCCCGACGTCGGGTTCGTGGATTCGGGTGAAGATGGGGGCGACCAATGACGGCAAGCTCGTGGCTGCAGAGAGTGAACTGGTCTATGAGGCGGGGGC
This sequence comes from Candidatus Latescibacterota bacterium, assembly GCA_022822565.1. Classification (GTDB taxonomy): domain Bacteria; phylum Latescibacterota; class UBA2968; order UBA2968; family UBA2968; genus VXRD01. The sequence continues at coordinate 10,566 of JAJEAX010000224.1, read as the reverse complement.
TTTTTCCGGCAGTCCCGTGGGCGCGGGTGCGCGCAATATGCTGGCGCCTTATGTGATTCCACATGTTCTGGTGGATGGTTATGATGTGGTGAACAACAAGCCCTCCTCTTCGGCTTATCGCGCGCCGGGCACGACAAATGCGGCTTTTGCCGTTGAAACTGTGGTGGATGAACTCGCCGAGAAACTGGGGGTCGATCCACTGGAATTTCGGTTGAGCAATTCTGCAAAAGAAGGTACGCGCCGCGCAGATGGTCCCGTGAATAAGCGCATTGGACACGAGGAATGCGTTCGCGCTGCGGTCTCTTCTGACCACTATCAGACAGCGCTCAATGGGAAATATCGCGGTCGCGGTGTGGCGTCTGGTTTCTGGGGCAACGGGGGTGGTGTTTCGAGTGCGGCTGCGAGTGTGAATGACGATGGGACGATCAATCTGGTGGAAGGTTCGACAGATATTGGAGGCACGCGCACATCGGTTGCGATGCAGATGGCCGAGGTACTGGGTATTTCAGAACAGCAGATTCGCCCGCAGGTGGGCGATACGGATTCGATTGGTTATACGGGTGTGACGGGTGGTTCGCGCACGACATTTGCGACGGGATGGGCGGCTTATAAGTGCGCGCAGGACATCAAAGAGCAGATGATGGCGCGTGCGGCGATCCTGTGGGAGATTTCCGAGGATGATGTCGAGTTCGATCAGGCTGTGTTTCGCTCGAAGTCCGATCCATCGAAGTCGATTACGTTTAAGGATTTGGCAGCCAAGCTCGATTCAACGGGCGGGCCGGTGATGGGACGCGCCACGGCAAAACCCACAGGTGTTGGAGGTGCTTATGCGGTGGCGATTGTAGATGTGGAGGTCGATCCGGATACGGGCAAGGTCGATATTTTGCGCGCGTCTATTTTCCAGGATGCGGGGAAAGCGATTTATCCGCCTTATGTGGAGGGGCAGATGCAGGGCGGTGTGGCACAGGCGATTGGCTGGGCGCTCAACGAAGAGTATGTGTACGATGAAGATGGCATTTTGCGGAATAGCAGCTTGCTGGATTATCGCATGCCAACGTGTTTGGATTTGCCGATGATTGACGCGCATATTGTCGAGGTGCCCAATCCGGGGCATCCCTATGGCGTGCGCGGGGTAGGAGAGGTGCCGATTGTGCCACCCACAGCAGCGGTTGCGAATGCGATTTACGATGCTATTGGCCTGCGTCTGACCGAGTTGCCCATGTCGCCTCCGCGCGTATTGAGCGCATGGTGGGATAAAAATGGTGGAAATGGTTCGGCCTGAGAGGACCAGAGAAATAGGAGTTTGACTATGCCTGAAGTGTGGATTCCTTCGCTGATGCGCAAATTGACCGATGGCCAGGATAAGGTGGTTGTTAGTGGCAATACCCTGCGCGAGGTGATCGAAAATCTGGATGCACAATTTCCCGGGATTAAAGATCGGGTTGTGTACGAGGATTATCGAATTGCACCGGGACTGGCTGTTGCGATTGATGGCGTTGTCACCGAAGAGGGTTTGCGGACACAGATCCCCCCCGACAGCGAGGTTCATTTTGTGACGTCAATTGCGGGTGGGTAATGGGAAGGATCCTCTGGGCAAAGAAATCTGAGATGTGCTTCATGAAATTTTTCGCGGTATTTTGCGGCATCCTTTTTCTTTTCCCTGTGTCTGTTCAAGCTCAGTCTAAAATCATTGCGTCCTTTAGCGGGGGAGTTTCCATTCTTTCTGCTCGATCCTCCAGGATTCAAACTCCAACGATTGGAATTGAGACCCCGAGTGGGCGTTTTCTCATCCGCGATAAACCCGATGAATTTCTTGATCACTATAAAACGGGATTTAATATAGGAGTTGGTTTTGGATATTTTTTAGATGCACGCCAGAGAGTGGCCCTGCACGGAAATCTGCACTATACCACACATCCTTTCGATGGAGACAGAACGATTAGCAGGATTCGAGAGGAGGGTGGGGCATTACTATCACAAGAGTTGACAAATGCTTCAATTCGTGGCCCATCTTTGAATGTTCTGTCTATATCTCTAAATTTTATGGTGAATCCCGGGGCGTCTGACTTAAAAGTTGTCCCATATCTCATAGGTGGTGTGAGTTGGTTTAGAAGTTCATCATCTGGTATTATATGGGTAAATTTTTATCCCAGTATAAGGGATGATAGCATCCTGAGAGTGATACCTTCTGAAAATACGAGTCGATTTGGACTTAATGTTAGTGGTGGAATACGTCTAAATTTGACTGATAGATTCGGCATCTTCATCGCCATGAGATATAATCTGATAATGGACGAAGATTATAATACAAGGTATATCCCATTAAATATTGGCGTCTTCATCAAATGAGTCGAAAATACCAGTTGGTACAAGGAGCAAGAAGGAGTATATGTCCATATCAAAACCACGGTACGACAAAGAGGAGTTCGCGCGACGCGGTGATGAGATTTATGACCGAGACATAAGTCCTCATGTTAAATCTGCTGATGAAGGTAAGTTTGTGGTTATCGACATCGAGACGGGAGAATACGAGGTTGATCAGGACGAACTGGCTGCATCTGACCGACTTCTTGCCCGCAGATTCGATGCACAAATGTGGACAAGGCGTATTGGATTCCGGTATGCTCGCCACTAAAGACAGTTACAATAGGTCGCAAAAGAAAACAGCCCCGTGGTTGAGAAATCACGGGGCTGTTCTTTTATTTAAAAGAGATTACTAACTACAAAACCGCCGAACCATTTCCGAAAAGGTATCGACAGCCTGGTGGAGTTGTTCGATTTCGATCCATTCGTCAATGGTGTGTGCCTGTTGGATATTGCCGGGACCGAGTACGACGAGTTCCATAGTTTTGCCGAAGATCATGCCGTCGGTGCCATAAGCTACGGTTTTGGGGTCGCTCTTATTTGTGACAGAGAGGGCTTCTTGCACGATGCGAGATTCCACGGGCGTGTGGAGTGGGGCGAGTCCGTCGTATATATCGACGTGTACTCCGCGTTCTTCGGCCAGTGTTCTGATTTTATTGAGCAAGGGCGCGAAATCCTGTCCTGGCATGGGGCGCATGTTGAGGGTTGCCCCGCTTTCTGGCGTGGTGATGTTCGATGCTTGTTCACCCCCGTGTATGACGGTGTTGAGGGTGGCGTGTGGGGGTGTGAAGGCGTTGTTGAGGTATTTTTCGTCGGTTTTAAGTTCTTGGTCTATGGCGAGCATGTCGTTGAGGAAAGGGATGAGTTTGTGATTGGCGTTGATGCCTGTTCCTGTGCTGCTGTGCGTGGCTTTCCCCGTGGCTGTGACACTGATTTTGACCGAGCCTTTGTGAGCGTGTACCACGTCGAGCAGGGTGGGTTCGCCAATAATGCCGTAGCGCACGTTGGATTCTTTTAATACCTCGGATTTTTTGGCGACGACATCGGCGCCTCCGCAGTTGATTTCTTCATCTCCGGTGACGACCACGTAGATGGGATGTTTGAGTTCGTCGGTGGAGAAACGGCTTGCCGTGGCGATCATGCAGGCGACGGAACCTTTCATGTCAGCTACGCCGCGTCCGTAGATGCGGGATCCCTTTTCGACGACTTCATAGGGGTTCCACGCCCAACCTTCGGCGGGGACGACGTCGTTGTGTCCCATCAGGGCAAGGCCACCGGTGCCATTTCCTTTTTTGCCGACGAGGTTTAGTTTGGAAACGCCGTTGGGATCTGTGTAGGGAATGCGTTCAACCACGAGGCCGGCTTCGCTCATTCTTTCTGCCATGGCGTTTGAGCAATCGATGTTGCTCAAATAGCTGGTTGAGTTGAAGGATACAAATTCGCGCGTGAGTTGTACGGGGTCCATAAGATATCTTTCCAGATTTGAGTCAGACATGGATGAATGTGATAGCGGATGGGGCAATATACGTTGGTGTGGCAAATGGAGCAATAAATTCTGAACAATAATTGCTATGACTCTACGGTTGCCAATTTGCTCTGCTGGATGTAGATTATTCTGATCTTAATTTGGCTGCATGTCAATAGGCATTAGATTGAAGGAATTGCGTTTCTATATAAAAAGTCGTCGCATCAGAATAGGTACTCTCCAGTTATAATTAAGCGAGGTGAAAAATGCGTTTTACAGCTATTGTGGAATTTTGTAAGGATACTGGTCTATATGTAGGTTATGTGCCCGGTTTTGCCGGTGCCCATTCTCAAGGCGAGACATTAGATGAGCTTAATAAGAATCTGGTAGAGGTAATCGAAATGCTTCTTGAGGATGGTGAACCATATCTCAATTCTGAGTTTTTTGGCACTCAACAAATAGTGACCTCTTAATGCCTAAAATACCAGTACTTAAGCCTCGGGAAGTGGATCGGTTGCTTAAGAGATTGCAGTTTCGAGAAGTACGCCAACGAGGTTCACACAAACAATATCGTCATGTAGATGGAAGAGCAACGACCGTTCCATTTCATAAAGGAAGAGATATTTCGCCAGTCCTGTTGCGACAAATCGCACAAGATATAGGACTTACCGTTGATGAGTTTATTAAGGCAAAATAATATCGATCTAAAAAGTATTCTTAAGACAGGAGTAATTTTATGGCTTTTTCTGCACATGGTGTGACACACAGACCAACGGTTACGGGTACGCGCGGTATGGTGGCGTGCGCGCATCCGCAGGCTGCGCTATCTGGCGCGCGGATGTTGCTCGAAGGGGGCAATGCGTTTGATGCTGCGGTCGCGGTTGCTGCCGCGCTCAATGTTGTGGAACCCTATATGTCCGGTATTGCGGGGGTGGGGTATGCGATTGTATATGATGCGAAAAACGATCACAGGCGCGTCCTGGATTATTGTGGGCGAACACCGCATCAAGCGCAGGCTGAGTTGTTTGATGGACCAGCAGATAAAGATGCTGGGCCGCGTTCGTGTTTGACGCCGGGTGCTTGTGGCGGCTGGTTGGAATTGTTGGAACGCTATGGCACGATGACGCCAGCAGATGTATTTGCACCTGCGATTGATCTGGCGGAGAATGGGTATGCTGTGACGGTGAGAAATAGTCAATCGATGAATAGTGGTGGGAAGATGAACGACAGGGCTGAACGCGTTATTTTGTCGCGTGGACGCGGACCTCTGCCGGGGGAGATTTTAATTCAAAAGGATTTGGCGCGAACGTTTCGGCGGGTCGCTGAAGGGGGAGCAGAGGTTTTTTATCGGGGTGATCTCGCGCGCGAAATGGCGGGATATGTTCAGGCGGAAGGGGGGTGGTTGTCCGAGCGCGATCTGGCGGATTTGGAACCCGAATGGGTCGATCCGATAGCGACGACCTATCGCGGCTATGAGGTGTTTTGTCCGCCACCACCGAGCGCGGGATTTCAGATTTTGGAAACGCTCAATATGCTGGAGGGATATGATCTGGAGGAGATGGAACACCACTCGGAACAGGCAGTACACCTGTTCATCGAAGCTGTGAAGTTGGGCAATGCGGATCGGATAGAATACGCGGCAGCTCCGCAGGCTCCGGTTGAAGGATTGCTGGCAAAGGGCTATGCGGAAGAACGTCGAAAGTTGATTGGAAATCGCGCGGGGGTGCATCGGGGTGAGTGGTATCCGGCGACGAAGTTGCCGGGCGAGATTGAACCGGGCGATCCAGCGGCATGGCGCAATGAATGCACGACGCATTTTGATGTGGTCGATGGCGATGGCAATGCTGTGGCTATAACTCAGAGTCTGGGGTCGGGATTTGGGTCGGGGGTGATGATGGGCGATACGGGCATGTTTTTAAACAATTTTATTCGGTGGGGCGATCTTGTGCCCGATAGCCCAAATTGCATTGCGCCCCACAAAAAAGTGGATATGTGTTTGTCGCCGATGCTGGTGTTTCGAGATGGCGCGCTTTTTTCCGCGCTGGGCACGCCGGGAAGCTGGGGGATTCAACAAACGTCGGTGCAATTTTTGACCAATGTGCTGGATTACGGCATGAATATACAGGCGGCGATTGAAGCACCCCGGTTCCGTATTGAAACTGCGGGTACGCAGGTGTCTATTGAAAGGCGGATGTCGAAGTCTGTTCGGCGCGCGCTGAAAGCGCGTGGGCACGATGTGAAGGTGTTGCCCGATTATTCCCCCGTTTGCGGGGGCGCACAGGGTATTGTGGTGGATGCAGAATCCGGCGCACTGATGGGCGGTGCAGATCCGAGGCGCGATGGATATGCGATAGGAGTTTAATCCGTAAAATTCACGAGGAGAATAAATTGGCAGATTCTTTTGAGCTTGAGGTTGAGCAGATCACGTATGGTCCCAAACATCACTTTTTTGGGTATATCGGTCAATCGCAGACCATTCCCTGGAATCAGAGCGGTCGTTATATCGTCGCATTGCGGAATGATTTTCAGGATCATATGCCCGGGCCTGGCGAGGCGGCAGATGTGATTTTAATCGATACTGAGAATGAGCATGCGATCCAGGTGGTTGACCAGTCACAGGGGTGGAATCCGCAACAGGGCACGATGTTCTACTGGAATCCCGAATCGCCAGAGACGCAGTTTTTCTTCAATGATCGCGATCCGGAGACGCAGAAGGTTTTCACGGTTTTGTTTGATATTTCCAGGGGAAAAAGGATTCGCGAGTATCGCTATGAAGATACGTCGTTTGGCAACAGCGGCGTGGCGCAAAATGGCGGTTATTTTTTGGGATTAAACTACGCGCGCATGGCGCGTTTGCGGTTGGTGACGGGGTACCTCGGCGCAGCGGATTGGACCGAAGGCGTTGCACATCCCGAGGACGATGGGATTTTTAAGGTTGATGTGAATACGGGAGAGAAAGATCTGATTGTGTCTTTTGCCCAATTGGAAGATGCGTTGCGGGATTACCATCCGGGAGTTGAGAGCAAAGAGATGTTTATCAATCATACGCTGTGGAACAGAGATGATGATCGGATTTATTTTTATGCGCGGGGCAAGTTCAATAAGCGCGAAGCGCGGCTCAATGTGCCTTTTACCGTGAATCCCGATGGTAGCGATTTGACCATACAGGAGGTTTTTATTGGGGGTCATCCCGAGTGGTTGAAGGGGCATGAGATTCTCGGTCACAATGCCGATGATCTGGTGGTGTACGATACCGATGAGCAAAAAATTGTACGGACTCTGGGGGATCAGTCTGTTTTTCCAGAACCTGGCGGAGACAATGCGTTTTCTCCAGATGGAAAGTGGATTATCAATGGTTCGGGACCAAAGTGCGGAACTGTTTATGTGATGTATCGCATGGCCGACGGGGCATGGGCGCGAACTGAGCGATACGATCAGGGGGAGTGGATATCGGGAGATTTGAGGAGCGATCCCGCGCCCTGCTGGAATCGCACGAGTGATCAGGTGCTTTTTCCGTCGATTTCCAGAGATGGAACGCGCCAGTTGTTTGTGATTAGACGAATAGACGAATAGACGAATAGACGAATAGACGAATAGACGAATGGCAATACACACTGATTTTGGGAGGATGGGCGGGGTTCGTAGATTCGCTGATTCGTAGATTCGTCCTGATATGGTTTTTTTACTTTTTACGGAAGAAGGTTATGAGCGATACGCGCTGTTTTGCGGGTTTGGACATTGGTGGGACGAGTGTGAAGTCCATTCTCGTCGATGCTGCTGGCAATTTATTGGGCGATATGGTGGAGGTGCCCAGTCGCGTTAAAGATGGGTATGAGGCGACGTTTGGACAGCTTGAGGAAGCGTTGAAGTTATTGACGGATCGCGTGGGGAGGCGTCAATCGGATATTGCGGGCATTGGGCTGGATGTGCCCGCGCCGAGTAGCAATGGTGTGATTCGTGTGCAGGCCAATCTGGGTGCGGATTGGGTGGGGACGAATATTCGCGGCGAGTTTTCTGCGCGTGTGGGTGTGCCCGTGTATATGACAAATGATGGGAATGCGGCGGCAGCGGGCGAATACGCGGCGCGGTCGGGTTCCGATGCGGGTCTTTTGCTTATCGCACCTGGAACGGGTTTGGGTGGTGGGTTGGTTTTGCCAGGTGGGCAGATTTACGAGGGGGCAAATGGTCTCGCGCTGGAAGTGGGGCATGCTTCGGTTCCGTTTCGAGAGGTGGATGGGGAGTTACCAGATTGTTCGTGCGGGCTTACAGGGTGTGCGGAGGCCTGGGTGTCGCTTATGGCATTGCGACGCAGGCTCGGGATTGAATTGGCAGGAGATAAATGGAAGAATCACGCGCTGAATGCGTCTGATGCGTCGATTGAGGAGAAGGCGTATCAACTCCGCGATTACGCGGAAAATGGCGATCCGCTCGCGGTGTCGCTTTTTAAGGAGCAGGCATTTATTCTGGGTTATGCGATAGCGAATTGGGTGCGGTTATTCGATCCGGGGCTTGTGGTGATCGGTGGGGGACTTTCAGAAGCGTCTTTTCGCGATCAGTATATGGCGTGGGTGATTGAAGGATTTGAGGATGGGTCGTGGCCGATCTATCTCGAAAATCCCTATGATACGCAGGCTGTCTCGACGCAGTTTGAATGGGCGCGCGGCGGCGATTCTGCCGCTGCACTGGGTATGGCTTTTGTCGCGAGTGATGTGTTTGGATAGGTGGAATGCAACCACGGATGAACACCGATAAACACAGATAAAAGGCGAGAGATGCAATTAGTCCCTCGCCTTTTGCGTTTCTTAATCCGCGTCCGTCCGTGTCATCTGTTTCATCCGCGTTTAAAAGAAAAATTTGAGACCCGCGTAGATCCGATCCATGTCGGTGATGCGGTTGTCGGTGAAGATAAAGTCGTGTTTGTAGTCGAGTCCGATACGCACCCGTTTGTGGAGGACGATGTCTATGCCAGCGCCAGGTGCCAGACCAAAGTTGCGACTGCCTTCATTGGGCGCGTATAGCCCGGCATTGAGCGAGACGTGGTACACAAAGGGGTCAAAGGCGTAGGCGAAACGCGAGCCGAGGCTGAAGATGGACATGTCGCGGTCGGAAAGATAATTATAGCCCGCCTGAATGCCGAGCCACTGGTCCATTTCGACGCCGAGTTCAATCCCATAGAGAAACCCCGTGCGCGTTTTGTTGACGTCCGTCAGGTCAAAAAATCCAGAGCCAAAGGCGGTGTTGAGATAGACGCGATGGTTCGGGCCTCCAAAAGGGTATCCCCCTTTGCCAAATTCGCTTTCTTCTGCCCCATCAGTTCGACCCGTTTGCGCGCTGGCATTGCTCCCCAAAAGTAAGGCGATTGCGAGTGTGAATAACAGGTGTTTCATGGTTTTGCTCCTTTCTTGATCAGGATTAAAGGATGTGCAGGATACCCAACCGCCCAACCCTTAATTTTTACTGCTCAATTCCCAATCCGTAATCCCCAACCTAATAATCCCAGGCCTTCAGCGCAATTACAATCCTATGCTGCGCTTTTTGTAGGCTTTGCGGATTTCTTTTTCGTCTGTCCATATAATTTCAGATGTGGTCAGGTCAGTCAGTTGGAAGGTGGCTTTGTAGTAGATGAGTTTGTCTTTGCCCACTTCCTGTACATTCGCGCTGAGTGTGCCCGTGAGGATCATGTCTGATCCGGTCTGTTTACCCGGTGCTTTGGCCTGTGTGGGATCGACGTAGCCCGATTGTTGATATTCGTATTCTGTGGCGATGTCTTTGCGGTTGGTGACATCGACAAAGCGCACTTTGCCACTCTGGATCAATGCGGTTTTGATTTTGTCGGAGAGGGCCACCATGTCGATGTGTTCAGTGGTGCGATTGCGCATTTTGCCGAGCATAATGGCGGGTTCGGGCCTGTTCAACGGTGCTTCGAGAATTGAATTGACGACTTTCTTGGCGATGAGTTGCATGTCGTTTTCGTTAAAGCGGTCGTCGAGCAAGGCGATGGTTTTGGGATCTTCATACGTCCCTTTTGTAAAGGCTCTGGGACCGGCACATCCGGTTGTGATACCGATCAGGGCGATTGCTGCATAGGTGATGAGTTTCATGGTCTGTCTCCTTGTTGAGAGGTGAAAGGCGTGTCTTATCGCCATTCGCATTCCATCCGCGTGTCAATCATGTGCCATTTGTCCGGCAGCACGACATCCTGTTTATAGCGGATATAGGCGCGGCAGTCTTGAATGGGTGAGCTGACCGGGTAATCCATTTGATATGTTTGAACCCGCGAGAGGTCTATCTCCGGTATCTCGTCGATTTGATGGATTCCCGGGCGTGAGGATGTGAATATCCGAACGGTTTTGCTGCCGTGTGTTTTGAGTGGGATTGTTCCCGAGAAGGTGACGCGCCTGATTTTTCGCGGGAGCAATGGATCTGTGGCGTCGATCAGAGTGTCTCGTTTCCACTGTCCGGCAAGCACGGTGTTTAAGTCGGCAGTGAAGACGCGCTGGATCTCTCCGTCGGGAATGATGACGTAGAGAAAGCGATGGCGCGCCGTTTGAGAGATGCCGTCAAAGGTCAGATAAACGGTGAGGTTGAGCGATTGGTTGGGCGCGAGCGCGTGTTTGGAGATGGCCTGTATCACGACGGACTCGATACCGTCTTTTTTGAGTGCGATCAGCCCTTCGGCAGATGCATCGCCCGCATATCGCCGCTCGGAAATCATCTGTGCGATTTGGTCGGGTTTA
>JAJEAX010000410.1 GCA_022822565.1 Candidatus Latescibacterota bacterium | reverse complement strand
AATGGTGGGAGCAATACTTCTCACCCTTTGCACATATCATCTTACCTTTTACTATCCTCGTGTTCGGATGGATAGTGGCTCATCTGGTGTCCTGGGTCGTCCGTCGAGTTCTGCTCAAAACGCAAGTAGATGACAAATTGCTCGAACTGGTCATGGGCCGCGACGCCGCCGCGAACATCCACGTTGAACGCTGGATCAGCAAGGCAGTGTTCTATCTGGTGATGATCTTCGTGCTCGTTGCCTTCTTTCAGATACTCGACCTGACGACAGTGACCGTCCCCCTCAACGCGATGCTGAGCCAAATTTTGATCTACTTACCCAAGTTGTTGGGTGCCGCCGCGCTGCTTTTGATTGCCTGGCTCGTGGGTAGTCTGTTGCGAAGAATCGTAACGGCCGTGCTATCACGAGCAAATATCGAGCAACGTTTGGCTGAACCAGCCGGGCTTGAGACCGCAACAGAGAGCGGGCTGCCGCAGACAATCGGCAACGTGGTGTACTGGCTCACGTTTCTCGTGCTACTCCCGGCTATCTTAGATGTTCTGGGCTTGCAGGGATTGCTACAACCAGTACAGCAAATGATGGCCAAAATCATCGGTTTCCTGCCCAACCTGTTCGCAGCCGCCCTCATCATGCTAATCGGCTGGCTCGGTGCGCGCATCGTCCAGCAGATCATCACCAACGTCCTCGACGCCACCGGGATAAACAATTTTGGTCGTCGCGTGGGGCTGGCAACTGGACTGGGTATCGAAAGCCTTTCGGGGCTTGCCGGTACATTGTCTTATGCAGTCATCTTGATATTCGCAGCGATCGCCGCACTCGAATCGCTAAACTTCGAGGCTATTTCCGGCCCCGCCAGTTCGATGCTGGAGGGAGTATTGGCCGCAGTGCCGTCTATCCTGGTCGCTGGAGGTATCCTCCTCATCGGGTATCTGGTGGCTCGATTGGTATCCCGCATAGTTGACGATGTGCTCAGACAAATAGGCTTCAACACGCTGCTACAACGCCTCGGAATAGCGGAAGTGACCGTTGCTGAGGAACAATCGCCTTCCATTGCGGAGGCGACCTCTGAGGGGGACCGCCCGTCTTCAACAGTGGAGACAACCTTTGCGTTGGATCGTCCACCTTCGCAAATAGCGGGGTATGTCGCCATGGTGGCTGTCCTCCTCTTCTCGGCTATTGAGGCAACCGCCCAACTCGGTTTCCAGGAACTGGCAGGCATGTTAGTGATGCTGACGCTGCTGTTTGGCAAGGTGATCCTGGGCGTGGTGATCTTCGGTTTCGGGCTTTACCTCGCGTCCGTGTTCGGTCGCATCGCGTCCAGAAAAGGAGGTGCCTATGGCAGCATACTCAGTGCAATCGTCCGGGTTGCGATCGTGGCACTGTCTCTCTTTATGGCGCTCGGGCAAATGGGCATCGCAAACGAGATCATTACCCTCGCCTTCGGACTCATTCTTGGTTCGGCAGCTGTCGCCGCAGCGATCGCGTTCGGCATGGGGGGACGCGATCTGGCGAAAAAGCAGATGGAGCAATGGACACAGAGTCTCGAAGAAATAAACAAGAATAGCCCTTCGGACTCAAAGAAAGAGTAACACGATTCTCGATATGTGGATTGGTGTTTGGAATATCTTTATAACGCTGTGATCGCTAAGGAATAGAAGCCCTGGGCGTTGAATAATGTCCGGGGCTTCTGTGTACAAATGCTTGACAGAGAGACTTATTGTAAATTATTTAAAAACTAATCTAAGACCAGAATTCATTGTAAAAAGCGTCCGTGAAATTCAAGGAGGGAATGTGACACAGCGTGAACCGATGTGGATTATAGGATGGCGCGAGTGGGTGGCATTGCCCAATTTCAATATTGATGCAATAAAAGCAAAAATCGATACGGGTGCGCGTTCATCTGCATTGCACGCATTTAATCTGAAGCGGTTTCGACGGCGGGGCAAGCGGATGGTGCGTTTTGCGATTCACCCCATACAGCGCACCGCTCGTGGGGCATTGGAAGTCGAAGCCGAAGTGATTGAATATCGCCGGGTGAGAAGTTCCAACGGGAAAGTAGAAAGTCGCCCAGTGATTCGCACCAGCGTGCGAATGCACAATCGCGATTGGGAAATTGAGTTGACATTGACCAATCGCGATGAAATGGGTTTTCGGATGTTGTTGGGACGCCATGCCCTGAGAGGTCAATTTTTAGTAGATCCCGGACGTTCACTGCGGGCGGGATATCCTGTAAACAGCAAGACTTAGGAGGGAGAGATGAAGATTGGAATTTTGTCCCGTGGCCCGAAATTGTATTCGACGCGGCGTCTCAAAGAAGCGGGTGAAGAAAGAGGTCATGAGATGCGCGTTGTGGATTATGCGCGGCTTTATATGAATATCACATCCCATCGACCATCTGTGATTTTTCGAGGCGAAAAATTGGATTTTGATGCAGTGATTCCGCGCATTGGCACATCGTACACCTTTTACGGGACAGCGGTCGTCAGGCAGTTTGAAATAATGGGGGTGTTTCCCGCCAATGAATCACAGGCGATTACCAGAGCGCGCGATAAATTGCGGTCACTGCAATTGCTGGCGCGAGAAGGCGTTGGATTGCCCGTGACTGGCTTTGCCCATTCGACAAAAGATATTGAGGGTTTGCTTAATATTGTGGGTGGCGCGCCGCTCGTGATCAAGCTGTTGGAAGGCACGCAGGGGATTGGCGTGGTGCTTGCCGAAACGGATTCGGCTGCCGAAAGTGTGATCGAGGCATTTCGCGGTTTAGACGCGAATATCCTGGTACAGGAATTTATCAAGGAGGCCGGGGGTACGGATATTCGCTGTCTGGTGGTTGGTGGGCGCGTTGTGGCATCGATGATGCGCCGGGCAGAGCCTGGAGAATTTCGTTCTAATCTACATCGCGGTGGCTCTGCCGAGGTGATTCGCATTACGCCCGAAGAGCGGTCAACTGCGGTGCGTGCGGCAAGGATAATGGGCTTGAATATTGCCGGTGTGGATATTTTGCGGTCAAACCACGGGCCTTTGGTGATGGAAGTCAATACTAC
>JAJEAX010000272.1 GCA_022822565.1 Candidatus Latescibacterota bacterium | reverse complement strand
ATTCGCACATTGCGGCTCAAAGGCGCGAAAATCTGTCTCATGCCCACCTATGGCATGTGGCATGAAGAAAACGAATGGTGGATGCGCACGCGATCCTATGAAAATCAGATGTTTGTGTGCTTCACGCATCCCAACGTAGCCCTGATCACAGATCCGCGCGGCAAGATCGCGGCAAAATTGCAATCCAACGTACCAGATGTGCTAATCCACAAAGTCGATCTAAAGGACGCATCGGATGAAAACCATCTGAACAACCGGCGTCCCGAACTCTACGGCATAATGGGAAAAGTCAATCACTGGTCGCAGCAGCCCGAATTTTCATCGCCCACTTACGAAGAGGAATAACCCATGTATCGCATTGGACTAATTGGCAATCGGGCGCACCAGAATACTTACGGCCCGATCTGGCATGAACGAGAAGATTGCGAAATCGTCGCAGCGGCAGAGCATCATGCGGGCAAAGGCGAGGCACTATCTCAACTCTACGGCCTTGAAGTCGCGCGAGACTACGACGCGGTCCTGGAAGACCCAAACGTAGATATCGTCTCCATCTGCACGGACTTTTATCTCAAACGCACGCTAATAAAAAAAGCTCTCGACTGCGGCAAACACGTACTCGTCGATAAAGCCATCGCGCGAACCGTTGTCGAAGCCAGAGAAATAGCCGATACTGTCGCCAGCGCATCAAACAAAGTATTACTGACATACCCCTCCCGGTTTTCACCGACAATGATAAAACTCAAAGAAGCCCTCGACCGGGGCGAATACGGACGTATCTCCGCGTATGCCCACAACAGCGTAAAACAATTCTTTGGCGACCTCATGGCTTATGTGAGCTATCCGACGCCAGCCGTGCAAAATGGCGGGGGTGAATTGATGAACCTGGGCAGCCATACCGTGGATGCTCTGCTCTGGTTTTTTGGCATGCCCAACAGGGTGAGTTGTCAGATACAAAATCTCTACTTTGAGGAATACGCGCAATTTGGCACAGAAGACATCGCCACGCTCTGGTGTGAGTATCCCAATTTCACAGCAACACTCACCGCAGGGCGATCAAAAGCGCGAAACAAAGACGCCACATTCGATTGCGTCAACATCACGGGAGAAGGCGCGTGGGTTCAGGTAGATCGCCTGGGATATTCCGTCAACGGAAAGCTCGTCGATACACCACCACCCAGAGCAGCGGGTATGGCAGCAGGTGTGGCGCATCTCATCGACTGCATCGAACAAGACACAACGCCCATCACCAGTGCAGAAGAAGGACTATCCGTTGCCCTGCTCACAACAGCCGCCTACCAGGCCGCGCATACAGGCGAACCTGTCACCTTGCCCTTGCAAAACGAACAACACCCTTTAATAGACGCAGAAGACCACGTCGTTAACCGTTTACTGGACTAATCAGGAGGAAAAAATGAACACCTATCGCGCTGTAATCGTAGGCTTGACGGGCATAGGCGCCAGCCGCCCACATGAAACGAGAGGACCCGTCTTCGGCGCCATGCCCCCGTCCCACGCATCGGCATATCACAAACACGCTCAAACAGAAATCGTCGGCGTATGTGACCTGCGCCAGGAGGCAATGGATGACTTCTGCGAGCGCTGGGGCGACGTCTGGCCCGATGTAAACACGTACACAGATTTCAGGGAAATGCTGGACAAAGAGCAGCCCGACCTCGTCAGTGTCGTGACATCTGATCACGCACACGCCGACATCACAGTAGCCGCTGCCGAAGGATCGGCACAGGCAATCCTGTGCGAAAAACCCATTGCCACAACCATGGACGACGCCGACCGCATGATCGCAGCCGCAGAAGCAAACAACGTACTGCTCTCGATAGAACACACGCGCCGCTGGTATCCGAGTTATCTCCAAGCTCGGGAAATGATCCGATCCGGCGAAATGGGCCGCTTGCGAACCATCGTCTGCGACCAATTTGGCACACGCGCCATGATGTTCCGCAACGGCACGCACATGATCGACATGATGTGCTTCTTTGCCGAAGCAAACCCCGAATGGCTGGTCGGCGAACTGGAGCCCGGATTCGAGCATTTCACCGAATACAAAGGCGATGGCGGGCACGACCCGGCAACCGACCCTTATGCCTCTGCGTACATCCATTTTGACAATGGTGTACGCGCATTTTACAACTGCCGCAAAATGGCGTTTAACGGATCGAAATTTTCTCTGACATGTGAAAATGGAAGAATTGAAATCTCAGATCAAAAATTTGAGGTTATTACCCCACAAGCACCGCGCTGGTGGTCGCATGCAACAGTCCCCGTGGATCCCTATATGGAAATCCGACAAATTGGCGCAGTCTCGGAACTCATCCACGTCCTGGAAAACGGCGGCACACTCGTCTCGCCAGCACGCGAAGCCAGAAAAACACTTCAAATCATGCTGGGCATATTAGACTCGCATCACGCGGGCAATGTGCGCGTTAATCTTTAAAAAAGGAGAACCCATGACGGATAAGCATCGGATCGAATGTCTCTTTCTCTCGCAAGAAGACCTCCTGCAAGCCGGATGCCTGGACATACGGCTGGCCATGAGCGCGGCGGAAAACGCCATGCTCGCCTTTCAAAAAAATGACATCCTTTTTCCAGAAAAAGTGGTTCAGATCTTCAATGAAGACACCCAGGACCGGATTAACTGCCTGCCGGCTACCCTCTTGCCCGAAAAAATATGCGGAGCTAAGTGGGTATCCGTATTCCCGTTCAATCCCGAGAAATACGGCCAGCAGAACCTCTCTGCGGTCTTCATCCTATCCGAGATCGAGAAAGGCTACCCCATTGCCTTTATGGATGGCACCCTGTGTTCGAATATGCGCGTGGGCGCGATGGGTGGCATTGCCGCCAAGCATTTCGCAAGACCGGATTCCAGGAGCATTGCTTTCATTGGGGCAGGAGAACAGGCAAAGATGCACTTAATCGCCATGAAAACGGTGTTTCCAGGCCTTGAAGAGTGCCGGGTTTCTGCCAAATACGACCACGAAGAGCAGCAGTTCATCGACGAAATGGCTTCCCTTTTTCAAGACATGCGTTTTTCCGCCGCCCAGACAAATGCACAGCGGGCCATAGAGGGCGCCGATATTCTCGTCACAGCCACGAGCGCGCAAGCCCCGCTTCTCAAATCGGCCTGGATAAAGCCCGGAACTTTCTACAGCCATATCGGCGGTTGGGAGGACGAGTACGACGTGGCGAAACAATGCGATAAAATTGTGTGCGACGATTGGGAAACCGTAAAGCACAGAACGCAAACGCTCAGTCGTATGTACAAAGACGGACAACTCTCAGACGAGGACATTTACGCGAACCTCGTCGAAGTCGTCTCCGGAGAAAAAGGAGGAAGGGAGACCCCCGAAGAACGGGCCTACTTCAACGCAGTTGGCCTGGCTTATGTCGATGTGGCCATTGCATACGCGATGTACCAACGGGCCAAAGAAGCGGGAAAGGGACGGATGTCGAGCATCCAGGAAACCATGATCTTCCAGCACGAGAACCTATCGGATTTGATCCGGCTATAGGATCTATTTGAAGCGGGCAAACAGGAGTACATCATGACCAGACGCAGACTACCCATCGGTATTCAGACCTTCCGCAAAATTCGGGAAGAGAACTGCTATTACGTTGACAAAACCGCTTATATTCAGCGACTAATAGATGAAGGCACGCATTATTTTTTATCGCGTCCGCGCCGCTTTGGCAAGAGCCTGTTTCTGGACACGCTGAAGGAACTGTTTGAAGGCAATGAACCATTGTTCGAGGGGCTTCATATCCACGACCGCTGGGACTGGTCTGTTCGCTATCCGGTGATTCGTCTGAGTTTTGGTCGAGGCAACTTCAAAGAGCCGGGATATCTACAGACGAACTTGATGGCACAACTGGACGCAGTTGAACGTCGAGAGGGCATAAAGTCCGACTACACCACCGCGCCCGAGCGTTTCGCCTATCTAATTGAAACACTACATGACCGTGCCGGACAACCGGTGGCCGTTCTGGTAGATGAATACGACAAGCCGATTCTGGACGCACTCGAAATACCAAAAGTCGCACGCGCCAACCGCGACTTTTTGCGCGGTCTGTACGCAACCATCAAGGACAGCGACGCCTATATCAAGTTCACTTTCCTCACTGGCGTTAGCAAATTCTCAACGGGCAGCCTGTTCTCTGGCCTCAACAATCTCAAAGACATCACGCTGGATGCGCGCTACTCAGCCATCTGCGGCTACACCGATGCAGACCTGGACACGATATTCGCGCCTGAACTACCCGGACTGGATAGGAATGAGATACACCGTTGGTACAACGGCTATAACTGGCTGGGAGAGGATAAAGTCTATAATCCTTTCGCCATCCTCCTGCTCTTCGACAAGCGACAGTTCGGAGCCTACTGGTTCGAGACCAGCACACCGACTTTTCTCATCAAGACGTTAGTAGATCGCGGGGTGAGTTCTATAGATCTGGACGATATGCTGGGCAGTGACGCCTTGCTATCTGCCTTCGATGTTGACCACATCGCGACCGAAGCCCTGCTGTTCCAGACTGGCTATCTAACCATTCGACATACCGAGCCACGCGGTAGCAGGACCTACTACCGTCTGGGCTATCCAAATCAGGAAGTGCGCCAGAGCTTGAACGAGAGCCTTTCGAGACAGCCCTTGCATGAAGCATAACCGAAGTGATTGAAATGAATTTAACTGTTGAATTAACAACCGATCAGATCATTGATTTTGTCCAGCAGATGCCACCCGGAGAGAAGCGAGAAGTATTACTCGCGCTTGCAGAGCAGGCAGAAACCAGTCGGGCAGAACGAATGGCCTATGCTGAAGCACAGTTTCGAAAGTTATGTGCGTCTCGAGGGTTGAATTGGGACACGATGACCGAGGCGGAACGCGAGAATTTTGTCGATGACCTTATTCATAGAGAAACCACAATAGATCACACATCCAATTCGGTAGTCGTCGCACTAAAAAACTACCAGAATCATCACTACAAGGATGATAGAAGTGAATTGCCCAGAGAAATCGGCGATGAAGTATATACCAATCCTTTTGCTTTTCTGATAGGGGCTTCTTTTGATAGAGGTATGGATTGGAAACAGGCTTGGGAAATTCCTTACCAGATCAAACTTCGCGGCAAGCTGGATCCTGCTATACTTGCATCAATGACTGAGGAAGAGTTATCCTTACTCCTGGAGAGTCTGCCCAGGAAGCCGCGTTATGGCACCGAGAGAGGGGCTAAAACGCTAAAGGATGCCGCCTCTCTCGTACACGACCAGTTTGGAGGCGACGCAGCCGCGATTTGGCGGGATGTATCTCCCATCGAAGTTAAAAAAAGGCTCCAAAACATTTATGACGTTGCTCAGGGTATCGCATCCATGGTCGTCCGCATACTGCATGATGACTGGGGGATGTTTAAAGGGCAGGAACATGAAATAGACATCAAGGCTGATGTACATGTTAAACGTGTGTTTCAACGCACAGGATTGACTCACTCTAAGGCGGAAGAAGAGGCGATATCCGCTGCGAGACGCCTGAATCCGAAATTCCCCGGCGAACTGGACTGGCCAGCCTGGAAAATCGGAAAGGATTGGTGTTTTCCCACCAAACCCCAGTGTAATTCCTGCCCACTGACAGCAGTATGCGGCAAACATATCAAGTAAGGCGTTGAGTTATTTTTTATTTTTGCTGGATTGCGGCTAAAACCATGCCGCAATGACAGGGGGAGTAACATCAGGCCACTTTTTTATACCAAGCCGCTACGTATAGCACTACGTAGTAATGGTTATCTTAATGAAGAAGTCAACATGGCACTGACCGCACAAGAAATCTTTGTGGAAACCATTCGTTTCTTATCACCTGAAGAACAGTTTTATCTCTCAGTGCTGATTTTACAAGAGCTATCTGTTGAGAACCAGAGTAACATCTGGAACGAACAAGATCAAAAAGATTTAACCACGTTCTCCTTACAGTACGCGACGGCACTTTATCCAGAGGAAAAGGACCTTGTTTAATCCGGGCGATGTGATAGTGCTTGACAGTATGAAACCTTGAAGGAGAAAAGCCATGCCCTATACTAATTATACGTCACAGGAAGTCGAATCGCGCGGTGAAGCAATATATGTGCAACAGATCCGTAACAAAGTGAATCCCAAGCACAAAGACAAGTTCCTGGTCATAGACATTGAAACAGGGGAATACGAAATCAACGCTGACGATTTGGTCGCTACGAAACAGCTACTTGCCAAACATCCCAATGCAGTCATTTACGGTTTGCGAATTGGATTTCCAACCGCCTACCGCATTGGTAAGTAGTCGCCCATAAATTTTCTGAGATAAAAAACGAACTGGATTACTGACGTTGTGTCTGAGCGTGATTTCTTGTACCTGCGGCGTGGGAATTCAATACTGTGCTATGACAGACACAACCACTGGATTGCGGCTAAA
>JAJEAX010000247.1 GCA_022822565.1 Candidatus Latescibacterota bacterium | reverse complement strand
GGCAACAGCCCTGCATACGCCGCATTGTTGCGCCGAGAAATTGAGGCTTTTTTAGAAGATGGACACGTGGGTTTTCTGGATATGATGGGGGATTTAAGGCGCAGAGTTTATGCGCGATTCCCCAATGCGCCAGAGCGTCGTCAAGCGTTCTGGCAACAGTTGGTGACAGATGATACGCTTTCCCTGGCGCGCCGGGGAAAATGGACTGAAATTGAGGAGCGGATTGAAGTATGTCTCTCGTCGTAATTGGGCTGAGTTATCGCACGGCACCTGTTGAAATCCGAGATGGGGTCGCGGTATTGCCCCAGGCTCTGGATGCGGTTCTCCAATACTTTTCCAGTGTGCCCGAAATCGCCGAATGCGCGGTTTTATCGACGTGCAATCGCTCGGAAGTCTATTGTATTACAGCGGATATTCACGCTGCTCGCGCGGCTGTAATCGCGGGGTGGAGCGAGCAAAGCGGATTGGACGCCGACGCATTGGGACAGCACCTATTTGTCTATCGCGATACGGAAGCTGCGCGCCATCTTTTTGGGGTCGCCTGTGGTTTGGATTCTATGGTAATGGGCGAGCCACAAATTGCCGGTCAGGTGAAAGATGCCGGCGCTGCTGCACTATCTATGGGAACGAGTAAGACCGTGCTGAATCGCTTATTTCGCGCTGCGACCGAAGTTTCAAAGCGGGCGCGCACTGAAACGGAGATAGCAACGGGCGCAGTTTCTGTCAGTTTTGCGGCGGTGGAACTCGCAAAGAAAATTTTTGGCAATCTCGAAGGGCATACAGCCCTGGTGCTCGGTGCTGGCGAGATGAGTGAATTGACGGCACGCCATCTCGCCGATAATGGGGTGAAGTCTTTGCAGGTGACGAGTCGGACGTTCGCGCGGGCGCAAGATTTGGCAGGGCGCGTGGGCGGTCGCGCCATTTCATGGGACGACGGGATAGGCAATTTGCACAACGCAGATGTTGTGATCAGTTCTACGAGCGCGGAAACTTATGTACTGGAACGCCCCCATGTGGCAGCGGCGATGCAAAAGCGCAATAATCGCTCGATGTTTTTGATCGATATTGCCATGCCGCGCGATATCGATCCAGCAGTTGGCGAACTGTACAATGTGTTTTTGTACGATCTCGACGACCTGGAGTCTGTTGTGGGTGCGAATTTGGAGAAGCGGAAAATTGAAGCAGATAAAGTCAGTACAATTATAGAAGAAGAGGTGGAGAACTTCTCTGCATGGATAAATTCCCTATCGGTTGTTCCTGCAATTGTGGCTCTGCGTGGACATTTTCAATCTTTTATGGATTCGGAACTCGCGCAGGCCAAGCTCAGTGAATTTTCAGAAGATCAACGCGCTCAAGTTACCCATTTGATGCGCCGTTTTATGAATAAAGTGTTGCATAAACCCGTGACGCGCCTCAGAGAGGCTGGCGAGGAAGAAGATGGCGGGACGTATGTGGCTGCACTTTCCTATTTGTTTGATCTGGTCGTTGAGGAATATCATGAAAAAGAGATTAAAGAGGTGCGCGGCTCATGAAGGTGATTATCGGTAGTCGGGGCAGTGCGCTGGCCTTGTGGCAGGCCAACTGGGCAAGGAAAAAATTGGCGCGAGCATATCCCGATCTCAGCGTCGAGATTGAGGTGATTAAAACGGAAGGAGACCGCCTGTCGGAAATACCACTGTCTCAAATTGGTGGCAAGGAGGTGTGGACAAAGGAGATTGAGCTCGCGCTGCTATCGGGCAGTATTGATCTGGCGGTTCACAGTTTGAAAGATATGCCGACTAAGTTGCCAAAGGGATTGGTTTTGGGCGCGATAAGTGCGCGCGAAGATGCGCGAGATGTGCTGGTCAGCAAAAATGATCGGGTGTTTTGGGATTTGCCAGAAGGCGCGACGGTTGCAACGAGCAGTTTGCGGAGGCAGGCACAACTGAAACACGCGCGACCGGATTTGAATTTTGTGGCGATTCGAGGAAATGTAGATACGCGCCTGAAAAAGCTCGAAACGGAAAATTTGGATGGCATTATTCTGGCGGCAGCGGGTTTAAAGCGGTTGGGATTGGGTGATCGCATTGCGGATTTTATTGACCCGGAGATCTGTTTGCCAGCACCCGGGCAGGCTGCGCTGGGGATAGAAATACGAGAAGATGATGATAGGATTACAGATCTTGTCGGCGTTTTGAATTGTGCTGAAACGCTGCAAGCCGTTACGGCAGAGCGCGCGATGCTGGCGGCATTGGGGGGAGACTGTAGCGTTCCAATTGGTGGATACGCGGCCGTTGACAAGGCTTCTGTTGACGTTCTAATGCTGTCGGGCATCGTTGCAACACCGGATGGACGTCGGGTGATATCGGAGAGGGCAGAAGGACGGGCATCATCTGCCGAACAGTTGGGAATGCGCGTTGCCAAGGGATTGATTGAGCAAGGAGCGAGGGACATTCTGGATCAGGATGGGTAGGATGAAGGGACTACTGCATCGAAAAAAAGGTTCGCCACATCAATCTTTCGATTGTCATTGCGGCATGCTTAAAGCCGCAATCCACGGCTTAGACTTTGTCATGTACAGTGAGATTCTAAACAAAAAAGACATTGGCAACGTATTGAAGGTAGATGAAATGGAATTGCCGCATTAAGCAAGTTCTGAAAGGAGATGATGAAGTATTGAAAAAGGCCCGGATTCGTTGACATCAATGCGTGTAGTAGAGCATACCATCAATTCTTGGGAAGATGAAGATAGTGAAACTGGGGCTATTAAAGAATACTTCAAGTTGCAGTACAGCCCTGTTAAATTGCAAGAAGACGAAAAACAAGAGGCCAGCCAAATTCTGCAAGAACAAATCAATCAAGGATTATTCAACATCAGATTGAATACTTTTTTCAGTATCTTAATAATTGGAGCGAGTTTATTCGAGACGGGCAAGATAACAAGTTTTATATGACTGAAGGATGCTGTCAGGTTTCAGCTTCAAAATTTCCATATCCAGAATCAATACAAGGTTATTTACAGCAAGGAGGCACTTTAGTGCCCCTACAGTATCTGCTGCTTGTATGCGTATTTTACAGAATTTTCCTAGTTGGCCCTTCATCGCCTCAGTCCTATACTTTCTTACTCATCCTGTAGATGGGAGTAATAAAATTGAAATCGACGCCACTGTAGAAGATGAAAACAGAGTGCATGAAGTTAAAACCGATTTACCCATAGTAGAGTCACCAGAGGATCTGCTTAGGCATCAAAAACTAACAGATATTTGGGAAAATACTGAGCGTGCCATAGAGTGGGCAAAAGGTGAAATGAATATAAATACAGAATCATCTCCCTACACAGTAGGGCCAGGATTTAATCAATCTTTAGAGAAGTGCCAGTTCCCCACACACTTTAACCGTTTGAAACAGTGTTTTGAAAAAATAGCTCAATTGCTATCTAGGAGCATATAAAAGACAATTATGCGCTGAGAACTGGCCTAGCAGGAAATAATCCACAAAGGACGACAGTAGTGGGCAAAAAAACTTGGAGTGCTTGGCGTTTACAGATAACGAGCGGGCGTGGGTCTGTGTACCGCCTGCACTATTGGAAGCATCAAAATAAGTACGTTTTTTCGCATGTAGTCGATCACAATGATCACAACATTTGCACAATAGACGAAACGATTGTATCACAGATTAAGTGATATTTCGCAGCTTAGTTCGCTCGCCCAGGAGACTGGCAATTCCCAGAAAGGTTTCGAGTACCTACCACGCTTACGAGTAGATACATCAATCACAGGCTTAAAACCCAAGCCCAAACACTTCATCAAAACGATGCTGTTGCCGAATTCCGTATTCCGTCTCAACGCTATTTAACATAGGGCCTACAGAGCCTGTATTCAGGCCACAAACAGCCACTTTTTAGCTTCAGATCCCCCTCAATCAATTCGGTAACAACATCCAAAACGGGGTAACTTCAAATCGCTGTGGCAGAGGGTACGGAGGGTGTCCGAGACAAGCTTTATCGGGTTGAGAAAGAGATGGAACTTTCTGACATTCAAGAAGCTGAGAATCGAGCAAAATAAACCTAAGGATATTCTTCCGCACCATTGACGTGGGGTAAGACATCTTATGAGGTGCATCAAGGAGGATTTCTGCCATGGGAAAAACGCTTGGAAATCTGGAAAAACGTTTAGATCAATTGGAGAAGACAGTGAAAGATACGAATGTGCAACTCTCATGGGTCGTTGACGAGTTATTGTCCGAAGCCCCTGAGAATTTCAAAACGGGGGCAGAGGTTATGGCCTATTATAGGAAGAATAAAAAAGAGGGAGCTAAAATTTTTCGTAAAGTGCTTGAAAAGATGGGAATTGCTGATGTAGAACCAATTCCCATAGAGCAGCTTCAAGCACGTATGGTGCGTAACGGTATCCGTCCAGAAGATAACGAGTTTAGTCGTGCTATTATCGCAGAACGCGAGAAATAGGTATGCACCATTTCTATTTTGATGCCAGTGCTCTTGTCAAGCGTTACACCCGAGAGACCGGGAGTGAAAAAATCAATTTCCTTTTTGATAACATTCCTTTAGATCGTTTGATGTGCTCTGTTCTCGGTGCTGTGGAAGTGTTTTGGGTCTGTGTCCGAAAAAAGAACGACAAACGAATTATGGTGCCGGATTTCGCTCAGGCAGTCGTCCATTTGAACCGGGAGGTTATCGCAGAGGATTCAGATTTTACTGCTATTCTCACCCATAAGTCACTCATTTGGGCCTCGATGGATTTGATTGAAACATATTCGCTCAATAGTGTTGATAGCATTGTATTGCGTTCAGCATTAGAGGTCGCAACACTCCTTCGCAATGCGGGCGATGAACTGGTACTTGTCGCATCTGATCAACGCCTGCTTCGAGCGGCACAGGCTGAAGGAATATTGGTTTTTAATCCCGAAATTGACTCGCAAGAGGCTTTGGAAATTTGGGTTTTCGACACTTTAGAAAGGGACGATGACTGCTGATTGCAGAGAGCCATTCATGCAAACTGGATGTGTATAGAACTCCTCTATAGGAGGATGCGGTGAGTGAATATGAACCGCCTGCCTACGAGGCAGAGGTATTCTGGGGGCAGGTGAAACGCGGCATTTCGGGGCTGGTATTGCCAGAGAATGTGTCGGATCCGAAAAGCGAGGCGGTCGCCTGGCAGGCGTGGCATGTCTATCTGGCAAATAGGGACCAACCGACGTGGCATTTCGATTCGGAACGATTTGGTGACGCCATGCGAAC
>JAJEAX010000219.1 GCA_022822565.1 Candidatus Latescibacterota bacterium | reverse complement strand
CACGCCCTATCAGCCCGAGGTGAGCCAGGGAACCCTTCGGGCTATTTTTGAATTTCAATCCATGATTTGTGAACTGACCAACATGGAAGTCGCCAATGCATCCATGTACGACGGCGCTTCTGCACTGGCCGAAGCCGTACTGATGTCGGTCCGCCTGAACAACCGTACGCGCGTTTTATTGCCGCGCAGCCTGCACCCGTTTTACCGCCAGGTGGTGGCGACCTATGTGCGGGGGATAGATCTCGAACTCGTGGATATTCCCTGGTCTGACTCCGGCACACTGGATATCGCCGCCTTGAAGCGCGAATTGAACGACAATACCGCCGCCGTGGTCGTACAAAATCCAAATTTTTTGGGCGTGCTCGAACACCTGCAAGAAGTTGGCGACCTCGTCAACAATACCAGAACGGCTTTTATAGCCTGTGTCAACCCCATATCCCTGAGCGCGATTCGCCCACCAGGCGACTTCGGCGCCGATATGGTCGTAGGCGATGGACAGCCACTGGGCCTTCCCCTGTCTTACGGCGGACCTTATGTCGGATTTTTTGCATCGCGGGAAGCACACATGCGAAAAATGCCCGGTCGTATCTGCGGCCAGACCATTGATGTAGATGGCAAGCGCGGCTTTGTACTGACATTGCAAACGCGCGAGCAACACATTCGACGCGAACGCGCCACATCGAACATCTGCACAAACCAGACCCTTTGCGCAACCGCAGCAACCGTGTACCTATCCTCGGTCGGACCGCAGGGCTTCCGCGAAGTTGGCGAATTGAACTGGCATCAAAGCCATCGCGCTTTGCAGGCATTGACCGCCTTAGACGGGGTGCGCCAGAAATTCTCCGGTCCAATATTTAACGAATTTGTTCTGGAAACAGACCGCAAAGCATCTGATATTCTAACGGCTTTGCAACATCGGGGCATCGAAGCCGGCATTGACCTGGGCAGATTTTATCCCGCACTCGAAAATTGTATTCTCACATGCGTCACAGAAAAACGCACAGACGCCGACATTGATCGCCTGATCGATGCGTGGAGGACATTGTAATGAACCGCGATAAGTTAATTTTTGAACGCGGCACGCCGGGCAGGCGCTGTGTCGCATTTCCCGCTGCCGTAGATTCCGGAACAGCGATACCCGAAACCATGCGCCGCGATGTGCCACCCGGTCTCCCCGAAGTCAGCGAACTGGAACTCGTGCGCCACTACACCGCGCTCTCGCAGATGAATTTCAGTATTGACACACATTTTTACCCCCTGGGATCCTGTACCATGAAATACAATCCCAGAGTACATGAAAAAGCCGCGCGTATCCCGCAGATCGCGGGATTGCATCCCCTATCGGAAAATGTCCAACCCGCCCTGCAAATCTTATGGGAAATGGAACAAGTGCTCAAAGCCGTCAGCGGAATGGATGGATTCACCTTTCAACCCACAGCCGGGGCACAGGGCGAATTCGTGGGCATATCACTGATCGCCGCCTATCACAGGGCACAGGGCAACACCAAAAAAATAGTCCTTATCCCCGACTCTGCCCACGGCACAAACCCGGCAACCGCGGCAATCTGCGGATATTCAGTACAGGCGATAAAATCAACAGAACGCGGCACAGTCGATGTGGAAGACCTCAAGGCCCACTTGACCGAAGACGTAGCCGGTTTGATGTTGACCAATCCCAATACATTTGGCGTATTTGAAGACGAAATCGAAGACATCGCCGCATTAGTACACGACGCGGGTGGCCTCTTGTATTATGACGGCGCAAACCTGAACGCCTTTCTGGGCCAGTGCCGTCCCGGCGACATGGGCTTTGACGTCGTACACATCAACCTGCACAAAACATTTACAACACCCCACGGAGGTGGCGGACCAGGCTCTGGTCCCGTAGGCGTAACAAAGGCACTCTTGCCATTCTTACCCCTGCCCGTAGTTTTGAAAGAAGGAAATGCATTCAAACTCGACTTTGACCGCCCGGAATCCATCGGCAAAGTGAGTTCGTTCTACGGCAATTTTGGCATGGTCATACGCGCATTGGTCTATGCCAAAATGCTCGGTGCAGAAGGCATGCGCCGCACCAGTGAAATGGCCGTCTTGAATGCCAATTACATCGCGGCAAAACTCGACCCCCACTACGACCGCCCCAAAAATGCACAACCCATGCACGAAATGGTATTCTCGGCATCGCGACAAAAAAGGACGAACGGGATCACCGCAACCGATATCGCCAAACGGCTGATCGATTACGGCGTCCATCCGCCCACCATTTACTTTCCCCTGCCCAACGTAGCACCCGAAACCATGCTCATCGAACCGACCGAGACCGAAAGTCTCGAACAGGTCAACGACTTTATCGAAGCCATGATTCAAATAGCAAAAGAAGCCGAAGAAAACCCCGACCTGCTCAAAGAAGCCCCCCACGCAACACCCGTGCGAAGACTGGACGAAGCAACCGCCGCGCGAAAACCCATCCTCCGCTGGAAATTGTAAAACACCACACCAAAACAGGTGCTATCATGTCCTTCCAATTCACAGAAAAACACATCGCCGATTACCATACCTTTGGCTACACCATATTCCAGGACATCATACCCACAACCCTACTCACAGACCTGCGCCGCGTCACCGACAAAGCCAGAGAAATAGCGCGCAAAGTCACCGGTCCACAGGCGCAGCGCCTTCAGCCCATCGCCAAATACGACCTCGACCAGCGCCCCTTCAAAAACTACGGAGAATTGCCAGAACTCAACGACGCCATCCACCAGGTACTCACCCCGCATCACTACCACGCCGACCTCGACCGCACCGGCATCCTGCTCGAACCCGCCGAATACCCCTGGTGTACGGACTGGCACCGCGACTGGCGCGATCATATGCCCAGAGAAGTATTCGAATCCGAATTTCGCGAAGAATGGCAGTGGCAATCATACCACATTGACTACCAGAACCAGATCAACTGCGCTCTGTACGAAGACCCCGCCACCTGGATCGTGCCCGGCAGTCACTATCGCCAGCGCAACCTCCCCGGTGAAATCGCCGCCAAAAACGCCTATGACCGCGACAAATTCCGCAACCAGAGACCCGTCTCCAGCGAACAACAAGAACGCGACTGCCTCGCCTACACGCGCAACATGCCCGGCGCTGTACAACTGCGCCTCAACGCGGGCGACTTCGCCCTCTACCGCTCCAGCGCCTGGCATATCGGCAATTATGTCCCCTATCGCAAACGCGCCACCATCCACGACTTCTGCGGCACACCTGAATATTCCCAACACATTAACGAACGCGTTGAAAGAAAAGAAACCGCCATCAAACGCCTTGCATCTGCGACATAAACATACCTGACGCCCTGCATATAACTATTGTCTCTGAATTTTACTCTTCTTAAATTTAGTGGTATAGACTGGATTGCGGCTAAAATCATGCCGCAATGACACCTGTTGATCGTCACACCCCTGCTTAAGACGTGCAGGGGCAGGCTCTGCATGTTTTAAGCAGGCGTCCAAGATGGGCGGAATCTGCTGATTCGTCTATTCGTCTATTCGTCTATTCATCCACTGCACACCCGGCGGCATCTTAGGCGGCAGGGGCTGAACAATTTTACGTCGTTCGGGTGTCAAACGCGCAATCAACTCGGGCGAAGGCTGATAGCCATATCGATTATTACCCCAATGCGGACCATAGCGAATAATGGCAATGCGACGCTCGCCCGGACGCGTGCGCTCTGACGAACCGTGCGCCATGCAATCCACAAAAAAAATGGCATCTCCCGCATCGAGCTGAATCTGAACAGCCGCTTCAACGCGATCCAGCGAATGCCCGCTACCCGTACCTTTGGGATCATTAAACGCGGGATGAAGCAAATTGGACTTATGCGAACCGGGAACCGCCATCGTCGCCCCATCGCCATCTCCAATATCGTTAAGCGCCAGCAAAATATTAATCTGCCCACACCGAAACTGATTATTGTGAAAGCGAAACTGCGTGCGGATACGCCTTTTGTGCGCCCCCGAATGAATGCGCGTCGCACCGCCCCGAGACCGAATATCAATCAACGCCTCATCGATAAAAAGACCATCATCCCCACCCACAAAGCGACTCATGTGATGAATCCACGCCGGATGGTCAATCAAGCGTTCAAAAGGTTCACCCATCTCAAAAATATTGTGCAAATGTCTTACGCGCCCACTCCCTGCGCGATGAACCCACCCCTGCCATCCATCGGGTTCGAGGTCGCGATACGTATCCACAATAGCATTAATTTCCGCGAGATGCTCGGCATCCACGGCATTTTTCAGCACAATATAGCCGCGCAAATCAAAAAGATACTCTTCCATTTCAGTCGGTTGCATCATTCCTCTCCAAGAATATTGCACAACTCAGATAAACTGCTAATCTCATAATCAGGCTCAGGAATATCATCCCGCCGCACAGCCCCATCCCGGTTGAGCCACGCAACGGAAATACCCGCCCGTCTTGCACCCACAATATCGTCCTCCTGCGAATCCCCAACATACAGCGTCTGATCGGGATCGGCACCGAGAGCCTCAAAAGCAGAAAAGAAAATATCGGAATTCGGCTTGTAACACCGCGCGGACTCCGAACTAATCACAACCGGAAAACTCAGCTCATTATTGCCCAGAGCCAAAGTAAGATGCCCGTGATCCGCATTGGAAATCACGCCAGTTTTTAAACCGGACAAAGCATCAATAGCGGGCTTCACATCGCAAAAAACGGGCGCGCGGCCAAAAGCGTCAAAAAGGTGTAAGGTATAAGGCTCGGGATCCGCCCGCACATTCAAATCTGCAAACGTCTTCTCCAGACCGATAATATGCGCGTCCCAAAACGAAATAAAATCCCCCTCTCTCAACAGCGGAAAAAAGTACCGGTCCCAGTGATCGAGAAACGCCTCCTTACTCATATCGATCTGCAAGTCATCGACAATAACCTGACACGTATCATACAGCGCGTCAAACGCCTTGTCAAAAAGCGTCCCATACCCATCAAAGAAAATAGTGGTATAATTCACCGATACGCCTCCGCATCCCCTTCAGGATCAAAACCCAGCACATCGCGCGCATGCGTCATATCCCGATAGCTGTATTTGTTATTCGAGACCACATAAAAAATATCAAACTTGAGATCATCGGACACCTCAATACACGACTCAACCATACCGGCAATCGTACTTTGACTGCACCACACGGAATAACCGCGCGTCCCATTGGGTCGATCCTCGGCATTCACCGCACCAATACGCAGACAAATAACAGACAGATCCGTACTATCGGCATAATGCCGCGCCAAAGCCTCGCCCCAGACCTTCGTACACCCGTAAATCCCCCGCGGGCGCGTGGGCGTCTTATGGGAGAACTTATCCCAACTCTCAGGCACCTCATCGTATCGCCCCGCCACAATCGCATCATAAGGCGCATCGTTCTCCCAACCCGCTGTCACCGAACCGCTACTGGCAAAAATAACGCGCTTGACCCCGGCG
>JAJEAX010000013.1 GCA_022822565.1 Candidatus Latescibacterota bacterium | reverse complement strand
CCGCAATATACCGAGGATGCCATTTCTTTTGAAGAACGCAGGGTGCGTTTTCGAGTACAAACACGCTTTCCCGGAATGGTCACCCTGAAGGATAAAAAACAAATCAAAGGCGAATTTTTGCCCGCCTATGAAGATAATAATATTTTGATCGAGACGGAATTGAGCGTTCAAAAGGTCCCCGTAGATGAAATTCACAAAGTGCAATTCTTTGGGGAACGCGGCTCTGTAGCGATGGAACGGGCAATTGTACAGGGGATTGGAGGTGCTGCAATGGGCGCATTAACTGGGGCACTTGCCGCCTGGCAGGCCAATGCCGACGTCAAAGAGACGACAATCTGGGCCGCCGCAATTTTTGGCATCTTTGGTTTTGTAAGCGGACTGGTGACAGGTGCCAGAGCCACGCAAAGCGGCGAGACCTTCACGCTGGGACCTGTTGAGGGCGACAAGCGGAGATAGCGCAATGACAATTTTGCCTTATAAGGACAAAACCCCTCATATCGATCCGTCGGCTTATATCGCGCCCGGTGCCGTAGTGATTGGCGACGTAGTGATTGAAGCACACGCGAGCATCTGGTTCAATGCCGTGATTCGGGGCGATGTTGAACCCATTGTAATCGGCGAAGGCTCAAATATCCAGGACGGCACTGTCGTGCATACCGACCCGGGTTATCCCTGTAATGTGGGTAAAAATGTGACCGTAGGGCACAATGCGATCTTGCACGGTTGTCAAATAGAACAGGGCGTGACCATCGGAATGGGGGCAACCGTGTTGACTGGCTCGTCGGTAGGAGAATCCGCACTGGTAGCTGCCCACGCGCTGGTATTGGAAGGCGCAGAGGTCGCGCCGCGCACACTTGTCGCCGGCGTACCCGCCAAACCGCGTCGCACATTGTCAGAAGACGAAATCGCGCGCTTTTTGAACAATACCAGAAGATATCAGAAACGGCGTCTGCTTTATATGGGACAAAACGAATGAGGTATTTTATGAAACGATGGATTTTGTGTTTTGCACTGCTGGTGTTGTACACGGGATGTGGTTCGTCCAACCCCGTGACCCCTGCGCCCGAACCATCTGCTGAACAGGCATATGACCATGTCACCGTGGATGAGGCCGATGCCTATGTTGCCAATATCCAACAGGCGTTTACATCTATTGATGTCTTTTTTATAGAATATAGCGGCGTAACCGTCGAGCTCACGAATGACTTGATCCCTACCTATTGGTCGCGGGAATTTATAAACACCATGATCGCGCGGATTCACGCCATTCAATCTACATTGCACGACATGCGCCCCGCAAACCCGTATCTGCTCAGGTTGCACACCGAGGAATTTGAAGCCGCCTTTGTAGATTATCTCGATGGGGCCACTTTTCTTTTGCAAAATCTCGATTTTTTGACGCCAGAAGTTCTAAATGGCCTGAATATGCGCATGGGAGCGGGCAATGTACACATCATCCGCCTGCAGATATTCCTGCGCGACCTGACCGGCCTACCAGTCACTTTCGGCGGCAATCCACCCGGAGATGGGCAAACTTTTTAGACTTTAAAATCCAAGGATTGAAGTGTGACCAATACAAAGCGTTTTCAATTGTTGGGACTGTTAATCCTGTTGGGCTTCGTGGGGCAAGCGGATGCGCTCTCGCAGTTTGCATTGCTCTCGGCCAATCGGTGTGTGAACTGTCACATCACCGCGCAGGGCGGGGCGCAGCGGGACGAACTGGGGCAGTATTCAATGGACGGCGTGGGATTGCTCGCACCCAATTACGTCTTGCCGGGCAAAACCGCTTATGCCGATGGCCTGGTACTCATGGGTGCAGATCTCCGCGGACAAATGGCGCGATCTCATACATCGCCAGAAGCCGAGCGCAAAGTATTTCCGATGCAAGTCGCGCTATATAGCGTTGTCCGCCCCTCAAATGCCCTGAAAATCGAAGGTTCTTATAATTTTGGCCCCGAAAAATACGCAGGACAGCGCGCGTGGACAGCATCGGCGATTTATCAACCCAATTACAACTGGCCCGCATTGCGCGTGGGACATTTTCAGCCATCCATTGGCATGCGGTATGACGACCACACCATGCTCGTGCGACAAACACCCGACGTTATCGGAGCCACATCGCTAATCGCGCCCAATTACGCAGAGTATGGCGCAGAAGTACACTATTACAAAAAACTGTGGCTATCGCTAACCGCAGGTATTTATTCTGCCCGCGCACTCTCCGAAAACACCGTGCAAGACGCCTCCTTGATCGAAAATCGCGATAAACCCTCATTCCTGGGGCGT
This sequence comes from Candidatus Latescibacterota bacterium, assembly GCA_022822565.1. GTDB lineage: Bacteria > Latescibacterota > UBA2968 > UBA2968 > UBA2968 > VXRD01. The sequence goes on along the minus strand of JAJEAX010000013.1, from coordinate 1,160 downwards.
ATCGTATTGTGGCCCAGATTGGTCGAACAAAGAATGAATTTTTATCTGGGAGGATCGTGGCTCAAAAACGGCGATTTTTTGATGACAAATCTCTTTGCGGGCGTCGGATTACAGGACAAGATCGCCCTCATGGCCGAATATGCCCTATCCGATAAAGAAGGTGTGCGCGAGGCAAAAACCGCCTCGGTTGATATCACACTTCAAGCAATACCCGGACTGCTCTTGTTCGCACGGGGGGAAAGCGGCGAAGTAACGCATATCCGCGCATCAGCGCGCTCTGTTGATTTGATGACACGGCAGGCTGTATTTGGCATGCAAATTTTTCTAACGCCACAAATTGAACTGCGCCCCGAATATCGCATCCTCGACACAGAAACCTTTCGCTCATCGCGCTACGCACTGCAACTGCATGTATTCTATTAAAATGTGGAGTAACCCATGTGGAAAATCATCAGTGTGATCGCATTTGTGCTCGTGATAGGTGTGGGTGCAAAGTGGGCAATAGACGGAACACAGATCTTTACAAAAAACAAACAACAGATAGTGGTAGTAGATGAAATGTTTGGCACTGAGAGCGTCGAGTGGAAAGAGGGATTCTGGTTGGGATTGGACATAGCGGGACCAACAGCGGGCGTATTGATCGCGGTGGGCATTTTTGGTTTGTACAAAAGTAGGAAATGAATTTAATTGAGCGTCGGGAATTGGAATAATCGCATCCCTTTCCCGACGCTCTTTTTTTATCCCGCAACTTCAATCTCAAACATCACCGTGTGACCCTCTATATCAACCGCATCGCCATCCACTGCATCTGCGCGAACCAATCTCGTACAGAGCGTCTCGCCCATGATATAATCCCGAAACTGATCGAAAGCAGATGCCACTTCATCTGGCACGCCATAAGTCACGGCGATCCGGTCTGAAACATCCAGCCCCTTCTCCCTGCGGATATTTTGAATAACGTGAACAATCTCACGCGCCAGACCTTCGCGCACCAAATCTTCATCCCTATATAAATCCAGCGCCACCGTAATATCGCCTTCATTTGCCACAGGCATATCTTCCTTCTCCTCGCGCTGGATCAAAATATCATCCACCGTGAGTTCCAGGGGACCCGCACCATCCAATTCCAATGACAGTGCGTGACCTTCGCGCAGAGATTG
>JAJEAX010000304.1 GCA_022822565.1 Candidatus Latescibacterota bacterium | reverse complement strand
AGCTGAATGGTTTCGCCAATATTAGAGGCGAGTGCCGTGAGGAGGGCCGCACCGGTGGGGGTGACGAGTTCATACGGGATATCTGTGCGTTCGGATGGAAAGCCTTTTGTCATTTCTACGACTGCGGGAACAGGGACGGGCATTGCCCCGTGTGCGCCCCGCGTGTGGCCCGAGCCAAATCGGAATTTGGAGGCGTAGATCGCTTCGATTTCGAGGAGTTCGAGGCCGACGATAGCGCCGACGACATCGACGATGGCATCTACTGCGCCTACTTCGTGGAAGTGGACCGCTTCAATGGTGGTGCCGTGGATTTTTGCTTCGGCTTCGGCGAGTTTTTGAAAGACGCGCGCGGCTTTTTCTTTTGCAGAGGCCGATATCGCGCTGTTGTTGATGATTTCAAGGACGTCTTTCAGGTGTCGGTGGACGTGGCCTTCCCGAGCGTTGACGTCTATTTTTGTGCCGGCAATGCCGTGTTTTTCCACGCGACGTTGGGAGAGGGTGAATTCGCGTACACTGAGTTTGTCGAGTTCGGATTTCAGGGCGGCAAAAGACAGGCCCGCATCGACGAGCGCGCCGAGGGTCATGTCGCCGCTGATGCCGGCAAAGCAGTCGAAATAGGCGACTTTCATGAGATAACTCGAAAAAAAATACCGTGAATGCTCACGGTTTGTTTATCCGGGGAGGTGAGAAGAGTGTCTGGTATTTACTCTGCTACCTCTATCGGTAATGCGGTTGTGACGATTGAACCGTTTTTGCGATCTAAAAGCGCGAGATACTGGTCGCGCTGCTGGCGAAAATACGCCATGTATTTTTCGGAGATGGGTTGGCCTGCGGGGCGATTGATTTTCCGCGTTGGGTTGACCAGTTTGTATTTGCCATTTATTGTGGCGTAAAAGTTGAAGTGCAGGTGTGGGCCTGTAGAGCGTCCGGTCGAGCCGACATAACCGATGGTTTGTTTTTGGCTGACGCGCTGTCCTTTTTTCAGGCCCCGCGCAAATCCCCTCAGATGACCATAGCCGGTTTTATAGCCATTGCTGTGTTCGATTTCGATATAGTTGCCGAGGGGTCCTTTGCGTCCGACAAAAGCGACCGTGCCACTGGCAATGGCCCAGACTTTTGTGCCATAAGGTGCGGCGTAATCCACGCCGTGATGGGCAGTGTATCTTTTGAGTATGGGATGAAATCTACGGCTGGTAAATGGGGAACTGATGCGGGTAAAGTTCAGGGGTTTACGCAAGAAAAGACCCTGGAGTGAGCGGCCATTAGAGTCGTAATAACGGTCTTCGCCACTGGGATCAACATAGAGAAATGCTTGAAAAGATTCATTATCCCCTTCGTATTGGGCTGCGAGAATCTCGCCATAACGAACAAAGGCACCGGATTTGCCGTAGAGTTTTTCAACGGCAAAAGTAAATTGGTCGCCTGTTCTACAATCGTTGTAAAAGTCGATATAATATTCAAATACGTATTCGAGTTTGTCGCACAGAAGAGCCGGGTTTTCACCGGTTTCACGAAGCGCGTTCCAGATGTTATCTTTTATGCGGCCAGATACGATAATGGCCTCGCGCTTCAATGGCAGGTCTTCTTGCCTGGCTTTGAGTTGACCATCTATCCGTTCGACAATAAATTGCGTTTCGTGGTCGTTCTGTCTGGTGTATTTGAGGTGCTGAATGGTTGAATGGCTGTCGAGTTCCAGTTCATAGCGGTCCCCACGCCGAACAATATTGGGGTTGAATGACGCGCGTTTAATATCTCTGTGTAGCACATCGATAAGTTCGAGAACATCGGCGCGCGAGATATTTTCGCTCGTGAGGGCTTCGGTGAGATTTTCTTTGTTGGCGATATAGCCAACAATTCTGGTAGTTTTGGGTTTTTGAGGGGTGAGTGGGAGGATGAGATCTGCTTCAACCGGGTCGGATTCTGCGGGACTTTCTTCAGTCACTTTTGCGACGGGATCTTCTTTTGCCGGTTCTTTGCCAAGGCCGAAGAGCAGACTGACGGATATCAGTAAGCAGAAGAAGACCCATCGGCGTGGTTGGGGGGATTTGGGCTGACCTTTATAAGCGCGAACTGGCATGGGGGAGGGACCCTCGTGAACTTTTGATGTGTTGCTGACTGAATGTGCGCCAAACAATAAACCATCTTGCTATTTACGTCAACCGCATTATATGGGGGTCGTAAAGTTGTGTCTGCTATATGTTGTAATACATGTGCTGTGACCTTGACGTGATGTGCAAGGCTGGGTAAATTGGAATGATGCTGGGACCGAGGGCATGGACGGACTGACTACTGACTAACTGACCGCTGTGAGGTTATTGAATGAATACTGAAAAAATAGAACTCAAAGGTTTGTTTCCCGAAGAATTGGCACTGCATGTGTCCGATATGGGCCTGGAGCGGTACAGAACCCGACAGTTGATTGACTGGCTTTACAATAAGGGTGTCACGGATTTTGAGTCGATGACGAATTTGTCCAGGACCGTGCGCGCGGAGTTTGATGAGCGATTTACGCTTTTGAAATTAAATCGCGTTGGTGAATTGAGTTCTTCTTCAACAGATACGGTTAAATTTTTGTTTGAGTTGCCCGATAACCGGCTCATCGAAAGTGTTTTGATGTGGGATGGCAAGCGTCGAACGCTGTGTGTGTCGTCGCAGGTGGGGTGTCCGCTCGATTGTCAGTTTTGTGCGACCGCGCGCATGGGGTTGATTCGCAATTTGACGGCGGCAGAGATTGTTGAGCAGGTGTTGTATGCACAGCGGTTTTTGCGCGCGGAGGGCGATGAGTTGACGCATGTGGTGATGATGGGGATGGGAGAACCCCTGCTGAACTTCGATCAGGTGATTCGGGCTATTCGATTGATCAATCTGGATTATGGAGCGGCTGTGGGCATACGTCGCATTACGTTGTCAACGGTCGGCCATGTGCCGGGTATTGCAAAGCTGGCGCGAGAAAAACTCAAAATTGGATTGGCTGTGTCGCTCAATGCGACGACAGATGAACAGCGGTCAGAGATTATGCCGATCAATCGCAAGTGGCCTATTGCAGAACTTTTGTCCGCAGTGCGAGCCTATTACGATCAGGTCAGACGATGGGTGACATTTGAATATGT
>JAJEAX010000171.1 GCA_022822565.1 Candidatus Latescibacterota bacterium | reverse complement strand
AGTACGGCTTCGGCCAGTGCAGAAGCGCCGTCGTACATGGATGCATTGGCGACTTCCATGTTGGTCAGTTCACAAATCATGGATTGAAATTCAAAAATAGCCCGAAGGGTTCCCTGGCTCACCTCGGGCTGATAGGGCGTGTAGGCTGTAAAGAATTCGCCTCGTGAAATGATGGCATCGACCACGCTGGGCGAAAAGTGATCGTAAGCACCTCCGCCCAAAAACGATAGGGGTGCCTCGCTTCCACAATCGGTCAGGGATTGCGCAAAAGCCATCGCCTCCATTTCACTGATTCCAGGGGGCAGATTGAGCGCGTTCAGACGCAGCGATTCGGGAACGGGGGCAAATAGATCATCAGTAGATGCTACTCCGATCACGTTGAGCATGTGCTGAATATCGCGTTCTGTATGTGGCGTGTAGTTCATTGTTCCTCACATTGTAATTTGTTCCAAATAGCCCGCGCGCGCTGGCGACACACGGCGGGGGTTTTATCATTGACTATGACAAAATCCGCGGCCGCGACTTTGTCTTCTTCGGGCAATTGTGCGGATAGTCGCGCCAAAACTTCGGCTCTGGAGATGCCCAATCGCGCCATTGTCCGCTGAGTCCGCAAGGCTTCGGGGGCTGTTACTACTACGAGTACATCGACGATTTTTTTCGGATCGCCGCGCTCGACCAGCAGGGCCGCATCTACAACGACAGGGCGTGTGTGTTCTCTGTTCAAAGCTGCGTGAATTTTGTCCAGCAATAACTGCCGAAGCGGTTGCCATACGATGGCGTTGAGTTTTTCGCGGTTTTTGTCAGACGCAAATGCCAGTTTGCCCAATTCCCGGCGTGCGATTTGTCCGTCGGAATCCAGGATCTCCCGTCCGAACACATCGGTCAGGTTGCGGATCACAATCGGGTCGCGGAGTACTTCGTGTCCCACTGCATCGGCGTCGATTACGCACGCGCCAGCTTCTTCAAATACCGAACATACGGTGCTTTTTCCTGCGCCAATGCCTCCTGTTACGCCTATGATCACTGCTCGTCCTCTCGGCGATGTACGCGCAATTGCAGGGTTAATTCTTCGGCTGCGTCTTCGGCTTCCCACCGCCGCAAGGTCGCGCGATTCCGCAGTCTCACGCATACATAGGCGAGCAGCAAGAGCAAGGTGAGATACAACCAGATCAAATCGGGCGAAAAGAGCACTGTCATCAGACTGTATCGCGCCTGTACATCATCGCGCCATCGCCGCTCAAATTCGCGGGGCGTTTCGCCAGTTACGCGAAATAGTGCGACTTCAAAGGGCGCGTCTGCTTCCAGTTCTGAGAGCATGACGACCACGGCATTGGGACCGCCCAGACGGATCAAAAACGAGACTGCCAGCAAACTTTCCGTGTACGCCAGATCGGCTTTTGCCGAAGGAAAAGAAAGGACTTCATCAATTTCGGAAAGTGGGATTAAGTTTTCGGAAAAGACCGCGTAAAATACAGCCGCACTTTGTCGCAAGCGCCACTCGTGCGACGCCCACATCGCCACGCCTTCGTGAAACCAGACGGGCACGCGCGATGGTGCGATGGCGTGCAAAAATATATGGGCAAATTCGTGTTTTGCAACCTGTAGCAAATTGTCGGCGCTGGCTTGCAGAATAATGGTGCGCGATTCGAGAAATGCAACGCCTGCGCTCCAATGCGGCAACCGCCCGTGTGTCAGTTCTCGAAAAACAGCTTCGTTCGGTGCGAGATAAACCGTTATCGGAATTTCGGGTGTGCCGCCCAATTTGCGCCGGATTTCACTGCGCCCAATAAGGAGCGCGTTCAAGAATTCCCCTGCCCGAACCGCATCGTTATGCGCGAGGTGTAAGGCGAGGCCATCGCGTTCAAATTTGTGCCATTCTGTCGCGTTTGCTGCGGAAAAAGAGAAGAGGAGGAGAAAGCAGAGATACGAGATTTGGGTTGAACGGGCAGACATGGGGTTGCCTCGTTGAGGCGCAGGTGCGGGTTTTTAAATCCGCACCTGCGGTCCATCCCTACCGCGGACGCTTTTGGGTCAGGTACTTGAAGAAGTCGCTGGTGGGCGGCATCACGACGGTCGTTCCTTCGCCCAGGGTTTTTTCATAGGCTTCGAGGGTGCGCCAGAATTGAAAAAAACGGGGGTCTTGTTCAAAGGCATCGGCATAGATACGCAATGCTTCGGCATCGCCCTCGCCGCGAATCAACTGCGATTTTTGCAGGGCTTCGGATTTGAGGCGCGTAACTTCGAGGTCGGTTTCCGCGCGAATTTTCAGGGACATTTCCTCGCCTTCGGCGCGGTATTCTTTGGCTTGCCGCGTGCGTTCGGCGCGCATGCGTTCAAACACGTTGTTTTTGTTTTCCCGCGGTAAGTCCGCGCGCTTAATCCGCACATCGAGAATATCAATGCCCAGTGCGAGTGCTGCCTCGTGGGATCGCTCGGTCACTTTTTCCATGATTTCTTCGCGGTGCGTCGCTACGATCTCGACCAGCGTGCGTTGGCCGAGTTCTTCGCGCACTGCAGAAAAAATGATGTCGTCCAGGCGCGATTGTGCATAAGAGACATTTTGCACGGATACCAGAAATTTGAGTGGATCTGTGATGCGCCAGCGTGCGAAATTATCGACGATGAGATTTTTCTTGTCCTGTGTGTAAATCTGTCTGGGATCGGCATCGCTGTACAGCAGGCGATCTTCGAAGGTGTGTAATTGTTGGATAAACGGAATTTTAAAATGCAGGCCCGGGGACTGCACGGTGCGTACGGGTTGCCCAAATTCTGTGACAACGACCTGTTCGCGTTCATCCACGATATAACACGATGATTGAATTAAGATAACCGCTGCTATCAAAATGACCACCAGAGTTACGAGGTTGCGCATATCAATTTCCTCCTCCAACTGGCTTTTGCAGGTTGAGAACGTTGAGGATACCGCCCTTGCCGTCGGATTCGACGACGTATTTTTGCATGCCGGGCAGAATTTTTTCCATTGTTTCGAGGTACATTCGCGTTTCGGTCACGTCTTTTGCATTGCGATATTCTTTGAGTACCTCGACGAATCGGTCTGCATCGCCTTGTGAGCGCTTGACGCGCTCGACTTTATAGGCTTCGGCTTCTCGGATCATTTTTTCGGCTTCACCGCGCGTTTTTGGGATAATATCGTTGCGATAGGCTTCGGCTTCATTGCGGAGTTTTTCGCGGTCTTCTCGCGCGTTGGCAACGTCCTTAAATGCGTGATCGACTTCCTGGGGTACAGATACGGTTTGCAATTTGGCTTGATCGACGCGCACGCCGATTTTGTAGATATCCAGAACTTCCTGAATCTGTTTCAGAATCTCTTCCTGTATTTCCAGCTTGCCTTCTGTGAGGGCTTCATCGATGGTACGCTGCCCAACGACCTGACGCAATGCGGCCTCGGTCACGTCTTTGATGGCTTTTCGCTGGTCGTTGACCTGGAACAAGTAGTTCTCCAAATCGCGGATGCGATATTGAACGATTAATTCTACATCGACGATATTCTCATCGCCGGTCAACATTGCGGATTCGGCTGAGACCTTCTGGTATCTCGGCGTGGGGCTCACGCTGATGGTGCGAAAGCCGACTTCGAGGCGTTTTACCTCTGATACGCGCTCTTTTTCAACGCGCTCGATGGGTGTGGGCCAGTGGTAGTGGATGCCAGGATCTTCCAGGCTTACCGCTCGTCCGAATCGAAATACGACTGCTTGCTCATCTTGCCGCACCGTGTAGATGCCACTGGCCAACCAGAGCAATGCCAGTACAATTAACCCGTAATAGATGAACTTGGGGTTGAATTGCAAATCGAAATTTGGACGGTTTGGAAATTGATATTCTTGCATCAGGCCCTCCTTTCAGGACCGGGGAGAATGCCGTTTAATACGGCAGATTGACCTGTCTGCGTGTCCTGCATAGACAGGTCGTCGGGGGTTAAGAATTGGCTTATTTTGGCTATGCCTTCAATGCCGCGCAAACACACGTTGATACCCGCCACTCGATTGGCAAAACGACTGGCAAAGGCGCGGTTGCCCGTTTGCAAGAAGGCCCAGGTATATCCCATTAAAAAAGTGTCGCCACATCCGGTTTCGTCACTGGGGTCAGCTATGGGCGCGGGGTCGAATTTGTCGATTACAATGTCTGAGCGATCATTCTGAGAAATTGTCTCAGAACCGCGGTTGCTGCGCGTGATCATTAAGACTGAAGGTCCCGCACACAATACTCGTTTTGCAAAACGGCGTGTTGCATCTTTGCTATCGAGTGTTTCGCCGGCGAGCAAAGCACCTTCTTGCTCGTTCATTTGTACGACATCCACGCATCCCATCCATTTTTTCCACTGCGGGGGCACGCGCCAGAATCGGCGGCGTTTTTCATCCATGCCCAGGGTTAAACTGTGGACATCCATCAATAGCAAACCGGTGGCGAAACGACGCACGCGCTGTGCGGTTTCGAGGGCGAGTTCCATTCCGGTGATGAAATTAAAGCATAAGGCGTCGCAGTCTAAAAATGGTTCGATTTGTGAAAAAGAGATTTGCGGGACGTCATTGTGCAGAGTTTCGCGTTTGCGCCCGTTTGTGTCGTAATCCAAAAAGCAATGGGGATTTTTGCCCGATACAAATTGGATGCCGTCGAATTTGACGTGCGGGTATGGCGCGAGTTTTTCTCGCACTACGGTTTCCATGTCTGCGCCTACATTGCAGATGGGATAAATCGCTATATGAGAAGACGCGATCTCGGCCAATGCCAGGATGCTGTACAATAAACCGCCGTAGCTTTCGGTTGTCACGCCATCGGCGGTGTAAATCGTGTCGCGGTTAATCGTGCCAAGCAACGCAATGCGCAGCTCATGATTCATCAGTCAGTTTCCGAGTAATGGTGAAAAGAAAATCAAATGCAACCACAGATGAACACAGATGAACACGGATGGACGCATAAGAAAGCCGAGTCAATCTACCATAATACAATATGGGTGTCAACTATTAGCGGTCAGTGATTACCCCGCTTCCACAATTTGCAGGTCGCGGCGTGCAGTTGTGTCCAATTCTCGTTTCAATACGGCGTGCGCGGTCAAATTTGGGTCGTGGGATAGGAGTGTTTGTACTTCTCGGCGTGCGGCGGTGATTAGGGCACCGTCGCGGGCGAGGTCGGCAAAGTGAAATTTGGGAAAGCCGGCTTGTTGGGTGCCAAAAATATGTCCGGGTCCCCGGATGCACAAGTCGGCTTCTGAGATTTCGAATCCGTCTGTTGTTCGCGCCATGGCGTCGAGGCGTTCACGTGCGTCATCCGATAGCCCTTCCTGGGGATCTGCGATTAAAATACAGTAGGATTGATGTTGACCGCGACCCACGCGGCCGCGCAATTGGTGCAATTGCGATAGTCCAAAGCGCTCGGCGTGTTCGACCATCATGACTGTGGCATTTGGTACATCGACGCCGACTTCTATGACTGTTGTCGTGACGAGGGCATTCAGGTCGCCGCGCCTGAAAGCGGACATTGTGGTTTCTTTTTCGTCGCGTTTTAGCCGACCGTGAAGCAAGCCCAATCGGAAGTTGGAGAGTGCGCCTTGTTGCAGGTCTTCAAAGGCGGCGGTGGCGGCTTGCAGGTCGCTTTTTTCGGATTTGGATACGAGTGGATAGACGATATATGCCTGGCGCTTCTGTTGTAGTTCGCTGCGCAGAAATTGCAGTGCGCGGGCGCGGTCCTGTGCATAACGCCATCCCGTGCGTACAGGGATGCGACCGGGCGGCAGGGCGTCGATAATGGTGACATCCAGATCGCCGTACAGGGTCAGTGATAGGGATCTGGGTATGGGCGTGGCGGTCATGACCAGGAGATGGGTCGCGTTGCCTTTTTCTCGCAACATGGCGCGCTGGACCACGCCAAAGCGATGTTGTTCATCGACGACGATGAGTGCGAGGTCGGCAAATGCGATGTCGTTTTGCAACAGGGCATGTGTGCCGACTGCTATTTTTATTTTTCCAGAACGCAATCCGTCCAGTATTTTGGCGCGTTGCGCTTTTCGCATGCGTCCTGTCACCAGTGCTACGTCTAAGCCCAATGGCGCGACGAGTTCCCTTATGGTGTGGGCGTGTTGTTCGGCTAAAATTTCTGTGGGTGCCATCAGGGCGGCTTGTGCACCGCTGTCTGCGGCACACAACATGGCGTGGAGGGCGACCAGGGTTTTGCCAGATCCCACGTCGCCCTGTAACAGGCGGTGCATGGCTACGGGGCGCTGTAAGTCGTGGCCGATTTCTGAAATGGCGCGCGTTTGTGCCTGTGTCAATTTGAAAGGCAAATGCGACACGAGTTGCCGCGTCAGGGGACCGCTGGATGTCAGTGCGCGCCCCGGGGTGCTTTGGCGCAGTTTTTTTGCTTGTTGCAGATAAAGCTGGATATAGAAGATTTCATCAAAAGATAGGCGTTGCCGCGCAGTGTCTATGTCCGTTGTTGTGTCTGGGAAATGGATTTTTTCAATTGCGTCTCGCAGGGGCATCAGGCCACAGCGTTTGCGTATGTTTTCGTCCAATGGGTCTTCGATTTGATTTCCAATAGCTTGTAGCGCGGCGAATAACAGGCGGCGGAGTGCGCGGGCTGTGAGGCGGTCCGCTTTCATTTTTGATGTTGTGGAATACAGAGGTATGATGCGTCCGGTATGTAGCCGCTGATTGTCGTCGTCTTCGTTTGCGAGAACTTCTATTTCGGGGTGTACCATTTGCAGGGTGCGCCCGAATCGCGTCAATTTACCGCCGAGTGCTACGATGTCGCCTGCGCGATATGCGTTTTTGAGGTATTGTATGCCTCCGAACCATGTACATGCGACGTTCCCTGTCTGGTCTTCGACTGTCATGACGAAGCGCCGACGCTTGCCGGGAATTGTCTGCATGCTCACGATTTCGCCAACTGCGGTGACTTCCCCATCCAGCGGCAGGTGTGCGATTCCGACTTCGGTGGATCGATCTATGTACCGATAGGGCAAATACAATAGGAGATCGCCCACGGTGGCGATGCCGGCGTTTTCCAATACTTTTTCGCGCTTTAGCCCAATGCCCGGCAGGGTTCGCAAGGGCTGGTTTAAGTTTGAGAGCATCAGTAGGGTCACAAAGGGGTTATAAGTAGCACTAAAAACCACCGCCTGTAGAATATTGTCTGTAACTATCTAAGAAATATTCCGATTTTCTACCAATATTGACGTCTTGCAATTTCTTGGGTATTAGAAAGTCATAATCGAGAATTGCGATAACTTCGATATCCTCATCACCTACGATGAGAACCAGGTTTTCATACCAATGAGCAGATGGGAATGTACGGACTTGCGTCGGTTCCTTGTTATATAATCTTCTCTTCTTAATTTTATCTATCAAAAGAACGCCTGATGTTTCTTCAATGATCCATCCAAAAGTACCAATGAGCACACGTTCTACATTGGGATTTGAAATCGTATAAGCTGAAAGCCCGTTTTGTTCGGTTTTAAGATCGAATCCCCAATTGAAAGCTTGCACAGAGTGATCAGGTGATACGCCCACAGCTCGTTCTCTGCTACAGTAGAGTCGCTGAGATTTTCCGATATCAGGTGCGATCTCGTAAAAGGAAGCGTTTTTTGTTTCAGTAGGTACTTTCTTACCCGTAAAGTACTCCTCTAAAATTTGCTCGCGAGGATCATAACCCATGGCTTTGTGGTGAGAAACACGCATCCAGATACTCGTATGAAAGTCAAAATCTGAGGTCATCACGGCATCTTCCCAGTGCCATCCGATGTGGTTTGCCGAAATGGATAAGGAATTCTCTTCTCCAAATTCCACTTTCACACGTCTTGGCGAAATATCGCGGATAGATATAACATGTACCAAATCGGGTGACGTGACCCATAGCATGTCCGATCTTGCGCCGAGAGAATAGGCACAATCATCGAGTACTCGATAGATATTGGAGCATTTTCCCTTAACATGTCCCGGCCCTGTCTTCACATAACTGACACCTTTTTCGCCGAGCAGCCATACATGAGAATGGTAAAGTTCAAGCGTGTGAAACCTCTCAGGCCCCAGATCAAATTCATTGCATTCATTCTCCTCAGGGTAAAGAACAGTATCATTCATCCTCTGAAGATTTTTGAGTGGCATGTTTTTGAACTCGTCATATTGAGTCCAATCTATGAGATTTCTATGTTTATCTATGAGATTCCTATGTTTATGGACTAACGAATTATTGGTCCATATCATAGCAGCTAATGGATCAATTCCACTTCTATCTGGTGCAGGGAAAACGCGTTCTATCAATCTATTCCAGTCGAGTACTTGCAATGTGTTCTCTTCTGTAAGCAAATAGAGATGCCCTCTGTAAAGAAAGGCATCGAGATAAGCCCCTGGCAATTTAAGTTTTAGAAACTGCATCGTCTCCCCCTTAATAATTTTGCGACTTTGGCTTTAGAAAGAGGACGGTACCGCGCCCAGTGTAACAGAACGTTTTGAGGCGGGTTTGGCCTACCTGGATCCGGCCATAGTGGATAACCGTGCCAAATTTCAGGCTTTGTATTGCTCACAAATCTACACCATTTTGCAATCTGACCGTTATGGTAGGATGGATCATTCAATGTCATCAGTTCTCTTTTTCCGTCTATTTTTATACCCCAAAAAGAGGTACTGCGATTTCCCCATCTCCTGGATACGGAGTCACAAAAGATGAGAAATTCCTCGTCTTCTGATATGTGTTTTGACCATTGTGTATGGTGATGTCGGCGTGAAGGGTTGCGATGTACAGGGTTGCTTTCATAATCGAGTTTCAAAGGTGGCGGAGAGGTTCGTTTCACTGAATGATAATCTCCTATCAATGGTATTTTCAGCGATCTTTTTAATTTTCATCGTCGATGGATTTATTGCCGATGCGCGGTTGTTATTCTTTTTTTTCTTCGCTGCTGTCGTTCTCTTCTTCCTTTTTTTTGCGCTTGTCTTTAAATGCTTTGATTTTTTCGAGTACATCGGGCGCGTATTTGAGCAGGTCGGCGATGGACATGCTTTTGTCTTCTATGGGTAGAAGCTGTGCTTTGCCTTTTTGTATGACGATGAATGCCACGGGTTGCACAGAGCCGCCTCCGCCCGTGCCACTATTGCCGTCGTCTTTTTCACTTTGCCCACCGCCTGCGCCAAATCCAAAGGATATTTTGGATACGGGTATGATGGTGACTTCGCCCAGGACAAGGGGTTCGCCTACTACGGTTTCGGTTTTCACGATTTCACGCAGTTCGTTTAACATTGTTCGCACCATGTCTTCTATTGCCATGTTGCCTCCCGATGAAGGGGCGGGTTTTAAACCCGCCCGTACGTCAGCCCTATCCCCCAGCCGTCAGGGGAACTTTATGCCTGTTTTTGCGTTCTGTCCACCAGATTTTTGCGCGCCAGAGTCCGCCGCGCACAGCAAGGGCGAGTGCGGCGAATATCAGACGGTGAAGATATATGGAGAGTCTCAAGGATCCCGACCCGGCAAAGCGCGGTTGGAGAAAGTCAGGGGTGATTGAGATGTGGATGCGTTTGCCAAAGATGCGTTTGAATGCTTCGATATATCCAAATAGACGCCCGGTGAGGGCGGGGTCGTCTGTCCCTAATTCCAGATTCAATTTCAGGTGCTGAAATGCTATTGTTTTTGATAACCGTTTCAGGAATCGCGTCAGGATGGGACGCGCATCTTTAAGATATTGTTCCACTTTTGTGCGCAAGGCCTGCAGTCGCGACCAATAGGAGGGTTTTGCCGTGGGATGTGATTTTTTTTGGGGTCTTTCCCGTTTTGGTTCGGGGGAGGTATCTTTTTCGGGTCCTGCTGTTGCTGATGGCGGTTTTTCTCTGGGGCGCCACGCGGTCCAGCGTCCGATAACCAAGCGCAGTTGTATTCCCTTTTTGTCAATGTCGCAGATAATACCACATAGCCCGGCACAGCCACGCGCAAAACCGGATATGCTGTAGTCATTTTCGCGGTAGTATCCCGTTGCGCCTGCGCGGATTGGCAGGCATAAGAAAAGTGCTATAATAGCGAGGGGAATACCCAGCACAAGGCCAATGGCGATGAGGATTGTTGTGAGCATTTTCAAAATAGGGCATAAATGAGTGCTAAAGTCAAGTAGTTTTGGTTCTGGACTTGACACGGTGGTCTGTAGATTGCAATATATGGCGAGAAAAGAAAAGCGCGAATCAACGAATCAACGAATCAATCCCATCCATCGTCATTGCGGCAGGGTGTAAGCCGCAATCCAGAGGTTTTGGGTGGTGGAGCGGGGTTCGTCTATGAACTGGCCTGAGAAGCGGCCAGTTGTACCCCGCTCCGTCTATTCGTCTATTCGTCTATTCGTCTATTCGTCTATTCGTCTATTCGTCTATTCGTCTATTCGTCTATTCGTCTATTCGTTCTTGAATTGGAGTATTTATGACGACACACCAGCAGATTAAAGACTGGGCGGCAGAGAATAGGCTTTCTGTCGCGGCTTTTCGTGCAGTTTCCCAATGGCTTACTGATTCAGTATTTGCCGATTTTGTACCGGAAATTCAATTGCTCGTTGAGAATGCAGATATAGACGAGCTTGAAGATGCTTTTCGCACCCATATCGAGTTTGGTACGGGCGGTATTCGAGGCAAGATGGGCCCGGGTCCCAATCGGATCAATTTGAGGACGATTGGAGAGGCGGCGCAGGGTTTGGCGCAGTATATACTCAAGTCGGGTATTGAAGATGCCAAAGGTAAGGGTGTGGTGATTGCGTATGATACGCGCAATAATTCGGATGTTTTTGCGCGGGAGACGGCTGCGATTATTGCGGGCAATGGTATTGTTGCGCGTCTGTTTGATGGTCCCCGCGCAACGCCGCATCTTTCTTTTGCGCTGCGCCAGATGGGTGCTGTTGCAGGGGTGGTGATTAGCGCGAGTCACAATCCGCCTTCGGATAATGGTTTTAAGGCGTACTGGATCGATGGCGGGCAGGTTGTTCCGCCGCACGATAAGAATATTATTGCCGAGGTTGGGGCTGTTAAGCGTCTCGATAGAATTGACTATGCGGACGGGGTGGAGGGGGGGCTGATTGAGATGCTCGATACGGAGCTCGACGCGCAATATATTGAAAAGCTGGCCGATCTTTCCCTTTGCGATGCCCGCGATATACGTGTCGTATATACGCCGCTTCACGGTGTTGGTTCAACGAGTGTTGTGCCCGCGCTGCGGAAGTTGGGCTATTCTCCCCATCTGGTTGAGGCGCAAGATGTTCCGGATGGCAATTTTCCGACGGTGGCAGACGGTGTGGCAAATCCCGAAGATCCGGGCGCGCTTTCTCTGGCTATTGGAGAGGCACGGCAGGTTCGGGCTGATGTTGTTCTGGCGAGCGATCCAGATGCCGACCGCCTGGGTTGTGCGCTGCCCGATCCGCAGAAGGGCTGGGATGCGCTTCCCGAAGAGCTTGCGATTAATGGCAATCAGATTGGCGCCATTTTGTGCTATTATATTTTGACTTCGCTCAAGGAGCAGGATAAATTGCCCGATAGGGGGGTTGTGTGTAAGACGATTGTTACGACGGATTTGATCAGTCTTATTGCGAAGGATTTTGGTTTGGCGCCTGTTGATAACCTTCTCGTTGGGTTCAAATATATTGGCGATGTGATCAATAATTTGTCAGATGATGAGACTTTTGTGTTTGGTACGGAAGAGAGTCACGGTTATTTGTTTACGGATTTTGTACGAGATAAGGATGCGGCTGTTGCTGCGGTTTTGCTCGCGGAGTGCGCGGCTAAACTCAAGAGGCAAGGTCGCACGCTGAGGGATTATCTGGATGATATTTATCGCGCGTTCGGATATTTTTGTGAGGTGCAGAAATCGACGTATCGAGAAGGTGCGCAGGGCAATGAGGAGATCGCTCAGATTATGACTGGTCTGCGCGAGGATCCGCCTGCTGAAATTGGCGGGCATAAGGTGGTTGAGGTTATCGATCGCCAGACGAATATTGTGCATAATGTTCAGACGGGGAAGCCGCGCACAATTCAGGGTGCTATGGGCAATGTTCTCGCTTTTACTTTTACGGAAGAAGGGCATACGCGGGTAACAGCTCGGCCTTCTGGTACAGAACCGAAGATCAAGTATTATGTTTCGGCTACTTCGGCTGATTGCGCAGATCTGGCTGGGGAGGATCTGGAGCAGACGCGCGAGAATGTCGATCAACTCGCCCAGAAGATTGTTAATGGCATGCTTGTTTCAGCAGAGTGCGCGCTGAAAGCGGCGGCGTTATGACCCGATCAACAGACACCGGTATTAACCGAAATTTGACCAGCTACGGCGATCCGGAATTTAGCAAGTATATTCGCAGGGCGTTTCTCGCTGCTGCGGGATATGATGGCGAGGATGTGGATCGTCCCATTATTGGTATTGCTTCGACGGCTTCTGATTATAATCCATGCCACGGGCATATGCCGGATTTGATCGAGGCGGTCAAGCGCGGGGTTTTCGAAGGCGGTGGTCTGCCTTTTGTGTTTCCTTCGCTTTCGCTGAATGAGATTTTCTTTTCGCCTACGACGATGCTTTTTCGGAATTTGCTGTCTATGGAGACCGAAGAGTTGATTACGGCTCAACCTATGGATGCCGTGGTGCTGATGGGGGGCTGCGATAAGACTGTGCCGGCGCAGTTGATGGCGGCTGCTTCGGCTAATATACCCGCTGTTCAGGTGGTGTCTGGCGCGATGCGAACGGGTTCGTGGCAGGGCGAGAGGTTGGGCGCGTGTACGGATTGCCGCCGCTATTGGGCGCAGTTTCGCGCTGGGGAATTGAGCGATGAGCAGATCGAAGGTGTGACGCAGTCGCTTTGCAGTACGCCGGGGACGTGTATGGTTATGGGAACTGCTTCGACGATGGCGAGTGTGGTGGAGACGCTGGGTTTGATGGTTTCTGGTGGGGCGACGCCGCTTTCGGGTACGGGAGATCGATTGCGCGTGGGTGTGCGGTCTGGGCGTATGGCCGTTGCGATAGCTCGTGCGGAACGCCGGCCCGTACAATTGCTCACGCGGGCGTCTTTTCTCAATGCGCTCACGGTGCTTCATGCGCTGGGTGGTTCTACGAATGCGATTGTTCACCTTCTGGCGATTGCGCGGCGGGCGGGGACTCGGCTGACTCTGGAAGATATGCACGATGTGTCGCAACAGGTGCCTTTGCTCGTGGATTGCAAGCCCGCAGGTGTGGGTTATATGGAGGATTTTCACGAGGCGGGTGGCGTTCCCGCGTTGCTCAAGGCGCTGGAGCCTCTGCTGGATTGTTCTGTGCCGACGATTACGGGGCAATCGCTGGGCGATTATTTGAAGACGGTTGAACCCCCTCAGTCCTGGCAAAGTATTATTCGCACGCTGGACGATCCTCTTGGTGCGACGGGTGCGCTGATTGTGGTTCGCGGCAATCTGGCGCCGGATGGGGCTGTGCTGAAGGTCGCTGCGGCGTCGCCGGAATTGCTCGCGCACCGGGGTCCTGCAGTTGTTTTTGATTCTGCTGAGGATGCGTCTGCGCGGATTGATGATCCGTCTCTCAATATTACGCCGGATCATGTGATGATTTTGCGAAATGCCGGTCCCGTGGGCGATGGGTTCCCGGAGGCGGGGTCTTTGCCTATTCCCAAATATCTGGCACAAAAAGGGGTTAAAGATATGGTGCGGATTTCCGATGCGCGTATGAGTGGGACGTCTTATGGTACGGTGGTGTTGCACTGTTCTCCCGAGGCGGCGACAGGGGGACCGCTTGCTTTTGTGCGCGATGGCGATATGGTAGAGTTGAATGCAAGAGAACGCCGTATTGATTTGCTGGTCGATGAGGCAGAACTCGCGCGTCGCCGCGAGGCTTTTGTTCCTGCGCCAGTTCCCGAACGCGGATGGCGACACCTGTATGCCAAATGTGTTTTGCCCGCTCATCTCGGCGCGGATCTGGATTTTTTGTGAGATATACACCCCATAATAGAAAGGATACTTGTCATGGCAGACTATCAACCTCTCGATTTGTCGGCGTTGTGCAATGCGGGGCTTGAAGTTTTGGGCGCAAATGCGAATGCTCCTGTAGGCAAACAATTATTCCGCGGTTTGCCGTTTTTGGTAAACGACGATGGTTCGAATTGTTTTATCGCGCTGGATGAGGCTTCTGGTCGCGTGACGATTCCGATTAACGAGTCGGCACGCCGCGTGATTATTGCCCATCGCTTGCTGGATTCCGATCTGATGGAGGGTGGTCCGTTGGGGGAGAACGTGGCGGATTATTTGTTCCGGATGGCGGAGGGTGAAGAATTCCGTATCCCCATCCGCGAGCGGTTTGAAATTGCACATTTATCCAGCGGCGGCGCGCCCTTTGTCGCACTTCCGGACCAGAACGACCGGTTGTTGCCGCGTTACGAAGGGAGATGGCAGGATATGGGGCGGCGTCAGACCGAGGTGGCGCGCGGTTCGGCCCGCGGTTATTTTTTGTGGGCGTGGGAGAATCCTTTGCCGGATCGCGTGGTTGAGTCGCT